>CALVUC010000030.1 GCA_944363395.1 uncultured Clostridia bacterium
CCGACGAGAAAAAAGAAGAATAAGATAAAAGCCGCCCGCCGCGTCTTGTGACGCGGCGGGCGGACTGTTGTGAGCGAACGGAAAGCGTAAGCGCGGGCAAAGTGTCCCGCGAGAAATACGCCCCAAAAAATCAGAACTCGACGATGACCGCCGTCGCCTTCCCCCCATGCAATGCCAGATAACAGTAGGAGGGCTTGACAAAGTCCCCCGCCGCGCCGGGGTTGACGCAGAGAACGCCGTCTACGGTCTCGTTGAAGGCGCGGTGCGTATGCCCGTAGAGGGCGACGGTGCAGCCGAGTTCCTTGGCGCGGGCGACGAGACGGGAAAGCCCCGTCTTGACGCCGTATTTGTGTCCGTGACAGCAGAGAACGCGCACGCCCTCCGCCTCCAGCACATATTCGTCCATCCCGTAAGAAAAGTCGCAGTTTCCCTTCAGGACGATGCACTTTTCGGGATCTTCACGCGCAAAGAGGCGCAGATCGGACGAGCCGTCCCCCAAATGGATGACCATGCCGTTCTCCTCAAAGAGCGGCTTTAATTTTTCCACATTTTTGATGCGTCCGTGCGAATCGGACAGGACGATGCAGCTCAGCATAACTTCTCCAATGCGGCGAGCGCCCTGCCGCGGTGGGAGACGGCGTTCTTCTCCCCTTCGGACGCTTCGGCAAAAGATTTTTGCAGATCGTCGCTGAAAAACAGGCTGTCGTAGCCGAAGCCGCCCGTCCCACGCTCCTCTTCCAGAATGACGCCGAAGGTCGCGCCCTCGGCGGTGAGTTCCCTGCCGTCCGGAAAGACGAGCGCGACGGCGCAGCAAAAGTGTGCGCCGCGTGCCGTGACGCCGCAAAGATTTTTGAGGAGCAGCGCGCGGTTTTCCGCGTCGCCGCCGCCCGAATAGCGCGCGCTCCTGACGCCCGGCGCCCCGCCGAGCGCATCCACGCACAGCCCGCTGTCATCGGCGAGCGCGGGCAGCCCCGTCGCCTTGCAGACGGCGCGCGCCTTGATGAGCGCGTTCTCCGAGAAGGTCTCGCCCGTCTCCTCGATCTCGCCCAAAAAGCCCGCCTCCCGCTCGGAGAGGATGCGCCATGCGGGAAAGATCGCACGCATTTCCTGCAATTTGTGTGCGTTGCCCGTAGCGGCAACGACGGTCATGCTCATATCAAACCTCCAAAGAAGTAAATGCAAAGGCGTCCACGTCGAACAGCCCGCGGTCGGTGAGTTTGAGGTGCGGAATGACGGGAAGCGCCAAAAACGCGAGCGTCATAAAGGGATCGTAGCCCTCTTTCACACCCATTCTGCGCGCGCGGGCGGAGATATGCCCGATCCCTGCGGCGACCTTCTCTGCGGGAAGGGAGCTCATCAGCCCCGCCACGTCGAGCGGGAACACCTCCTCGCCCTCGCCGTCCACGAGCGCCATGCCGCCGCCCGCCTCTTTCAGGAGGGCGACGACGCGCGCCATCGCCGCATTGCGATCGCCCAGCACGACCAGGTTGTGGCTGTCGTGCGCGACGGAAATGCCGATCGCGCCGCCCTTCAGTCCATATCCCGCAACGAGCGCGCGCCCCATCCTGCCGCTTGCAAAGTGCCGTTCGACGACGGCGAGCTTTGTAATATCCGTCCCGTCGAGCACGACGTCGCCGTCCCTGCATTCCAAAGCAACGACGCGCGCTTCGGTGACGAGTTCGTTGGGAAGGACGTACATCGCGCGCGCCCTGTTCCCTTGGATGCGGATGCGGAAGTCGTCCGCGGCGACGTCCCTGCAACGGACGGTGCCGCGCACCGCCGCAGGCAGGTATTTCTCCCCCGCCGCAAAGCAGGGCTTGCCGTGCTCTGCAACGAGCCGCCCGCCGTGAAAGACCGCCTGTACGCGGAAGGAGCCGTCGACTCCCACGAGGTCGGCGTCATACCCGGGCGCAACGGCGCCCTTGCCCTTCAGACGGTAGCACTCCGCGACATTGAGCGTCGCGGCGCGGATCGCCCGATATGCCGGAACGCCCGCTTGGATGAGGCGGCGGACGGCGTCGTCGAGATGCCCCGCCTCCAGAAGGTCGTGCGCGTGCTTATCGTCCGTACACAGCAAAAAGCGCGTGTAATTGTTTTCATTCATGCAGGACGCAGCCGCGGCAAGGTTGTTTGCCGACGACCCGCAGCGGATCTGCACATACATCCCGCGCGCGATCTTTTCTTCGATCTCGGCAGAAGAGAGGCTCTCGTGATCGGTCGCGATGCCCGCGCAGAGATAGGCGTTGAGCGCGTCGCCGACGACGCCCGGCGCGTGCCCGTCCACGATCTTGCAAAGCCGCCGCGCCGCCTCCGTCTTGCCCAGCGTGTCCGCATCCCCCGCGAGGATACCGGGATAGTTCATCATTTCGCCCAGCCCGAAAAACGCGCCGCTTTCGAGCGCAGCCGCCGTCTCGCGCGCATCAAGAGAGGCGCCGCTCGTCTCAAAGGGCGTTGCGGGAACACAGGACGGGAGCTGGACATAGACGTCGAGCGGACGGGACGAGAGGCGAGAGAACGCCTCGCGGAGGTACGCCGCACCCGCAATGCCGCAAACGTTGACGAGTTCGTGCGGATCGGCGACGATGCCGCCCGTGCCGTGCGGGACAACGAGGCGAGCAAATTCTTCGGGCGTGAGCATGGTGCTCTCGACGTGGATATGCGCGTCGAGAAAGGCGGGCAGGAAGGTGAGCCCCGCGCCGTCGTACGTCTCCCGCGCGGGATAGTCCGAGCCGATCCCGACGATCTTTCCGTTATGAAGGGCGATCTCCCCCGCTTCGGTCCCGCCCGTAAAGACGTTGAAAATGCGGGCGTTGCGGATGACGAGATCGCAGGCAGCGCGCTTCATGGCGCGGTCGATGAGTTCTTTCATGGCAATATTATAGCACGGCGCGGGCAATATTTCAACCCGCGCCGCAGCAATTATTTGATTTTTGCACGCATCCGCATGGAATTGAGGACGGCGAGCAGCATGACGCCCGTATCGCCGAGCACGGCGACGGACAGCGGGAGCAGCCCGCACAGCGAAAGCGCCATCAGCGCGAGCTTGACCGCGATGGAGAACACGATGTTCTCGATGACGATCTTGCGCGTCTTTCTCGCCCCCTTCACCGCCTTGGGGAGCGCGGAGAGGCTGTCCGTCGCAAGCACAAAGTCGCTCGCTTCGATCGCCGCGTCGCTCCCCAGCCCGCCCATTGCGACGGAGACGTCGCTCACCGCCATGACGGGCGTATCGTTGACGCCGTCGCCGACATAGAGGAGCGTCCCGTTCGCCTTGAGCCGCTCGGCGCAGACGGGTTTGTCCTGCGGCAGGAGCTCCGCGCAGATCTCGTCCACGGGAAGAGAGGAGAGCGCCGCCTCGGCGCGCGCCTCAGTGTCCCCCGTGAGCACCGCGATATGCCCGATGCCCGCGCGTCTGAGCCCCGTGAGCGCCGCCTGCGCTTCGGGACGGAGCGCGTCCTCAATGGTCACGCAGCCGACGTAGACGCCCTCCTCCGCGACGTAGACGCACAGCGCGTCCGTCTGCAGGCGGGGGAAGGAGACGCCGCGCTCCGCAAGCAGCCGTTCGCTGCCGACGAGCACCTGCTTCCCGCCGACTTTGCCCTCGAGCCCCCGTCCCGTGATCTCGCGGACCTCCTCCGGCGCGGGCGCTTCGACCGATGCGAACGCCTGCGCAAGCGGATGGGAGGAAGCGCCCTCCAACGCGGCGGCAAGCTGCAGCGCGCGCCCGTCGCCGACGACCTGTCCGACGGTGAACTTGCCCTGCGTGAGCGTTCCCGTCTTGTCGAACGCCGCGCAGCTGACCGAGGCGAGCGCGTCAAGATGCACCGCACCCTTTGTGAGAACGCCGTACCTTGCGAGCGTCCCGACGCCCGAAAAATAGGTGAGCGGCACCGAGATGATGAGCGCGCAGGGACAGGAGATGACGAGGAAGTTGAGCGCAGGCACGATCCACGTCGCAAAATCATAGTTCTGAAAGAGCGGCGGCACGATGGCAATGAGCACCGCGACGAGCACGACGGCAGGCGTATAATACCTTGCAAACTTTGTGATGAACTGTTCCGGTTTCGCCTTTTTAGCGGCGGAATTTTCCACGAGTTCGAGGATCTTGGCGACGGCGCTCTCGGAGGCGGGGCGCACCACTTCGGCGTGGACGGCGGCGCCCTCGTTCACACAGCCTGCGAGCATCTCCTCGCCTGTCCGCACCGTCCTGAGATAGCTCTCCCCCGTCATGGACTTGGTGTCCAGCTCCGCCGCTTCGCTCAGCAGGCGGCAGTCGGCGGGCAGCTTATCCCCCTTGCGCAGCAGGATGACGTCCCCCGCCGCAAGATCTTCGGGGTCGATCTCCTCCTGCACGCCGTCGCGGATGCGGATGGCGGTGTCCGGCTTGAGCTGCATGAGGCGGGTGATCGCCCCGCGCGAGGAACCGACGGCGAGCGCCTGCAGATATTCCCCGATCTGGTAGAGCAGCATGACGACGGCGCCCTCCATATCCTGACGGATGCAGAACGCGCCGACCGCCGCGACGAGCATGAGAAGATTTTCATCGAGCAGCGCGGAAAAGCGCCTTTCCGTAAACACGCGGCAGATGTTCTGCACGACGTTGACGACGACCGTCCAGCCCGCCGCCGCAAATGCCCCCAGGAACAGCCCGAAGGCGACCCACTCGTACTGCCCGAGGATGTGCAGCACGAGCGCGGGGATAAAGAGCAGCGCGGAGACGGCGATAGAGATGAGTTCTTTGAGATACATCTCCCGTCTGACGGGCGCGCTGCCGTCGACGATCTCCACCTTTTCAAAGTGAGAGATGGTATGGATCGCACCTTTCAGCGCCTCCTCCCCCTCGTATTCGAGCGCGATGCGCTGGGTGACGAAATCCACGGAAACTTCCGAAAGCCCGTCGGCGGCGGCAAGTTCCTCCTGCAGTTCCGCGGCGCACGCCGCGCAGTCCAGATTGCGGATCCTGATGGTCTTGTGCATAAGTCCTCCCTGTTCTTATCTTGAACATTTGAATAAGTATTCATATATTAGCACGAATTTTTTCCCCTGTCAAGAGTTTCGGACGCAATTTTTTATAATTTGGGAAAAAAATTTGAAACGAACGTCCTGCCCGCGAGGTAGGAGAGCACCCCCTCCCCCGCAAGGGTGAGTTCCTTGGCGACGAGCCGCTGACGCGTGACGTGGCGGGCGCGGTTGAACGCCCTGTCGCCGTACTTCTCGTCCCCCGCGACGGGATGCCCGATGTACGCGAGATGGGCGCGGATCTGATGCGTTTTGCCCGTGTGCAGCTTCACCTTCACGAGCGCCGTCTCCCCGGGAACGAGCACCTCGTATTCGGTGACGATCATATCCCCGACGGGGCGGTCGGAGACGCGCACCGTGGAGGACGCGGCGTCCTTGCGAAGATACGCCGTGAGCACGGCGTGCGCGGGCGACGGCGTGCCGACGAGAAGGGCGAGATATACCTTGCGGACGCGGCGTTCGCGGAACGCCGCAAGCAGTTCTTCTTCCGCCGCCGCAGTCTTTGCAAAGATCATGAGACCCGCGGTATTGCGGTCGAGGCGGTGGATAAAGAAGGTCTGCCCCTCTTGCGCGAGCGCGGAAAAGACCGCCGCGGCGTTGACGCCGCTCTCCTTGTCGGCAACGATGACGTTTTCGTCCTCATAGAGGACGGAAAAACCCCGCCGTGCCTCCTGTGCGGGCGTCAGATAATAGCAGACCTCGTCTCCTCTCCTGAGCGGCACGTCCGTACACACGCGCACGCCGTTGACGCGCACGTCCCTGTTTTTGAGCAGCGTCCGCAGGCAAAAGGACGCCTGCGCGCAGGTGTCATCGGTGAATGCAGAAAGGCGCGTGTCCTCGGTTACGGTGAATTTTTTCATGATGTGACCTCATTACGAAGAGAGCGACGGCGGGGAGGGCGGCGACGGCAACATATACCGCCCCTCCCGCCGCAAAGGCATAAGTGAGATAGCATAGAAGCAGCGCCGAGAGCGTCTGCCCCGCCGCATACAGCAGGGCGCGACGGACGCCCGTTTCGCGCGCGGCGGCGGCGACTGCCGAGACGCAGGGCGAACAGGTGAGCAGAAATACGGCGAAGGCGAGGGCGCTCGCCCTCCCGTACGGAAAGCCGCCGCACAGCATAGAAAGCGCGCCCGCGACGTTCTCCTTGGCGATGAGCCCCGAGAGCGCCGCGTAGGCGATGCGCCAGTCGTTCATGCCCGCGGGCGCGAACAGCACGCCCAGCCACCTGCAGCAGGAGGCGAGGATGCTCTCTTCGGGCGGGCAGAGCGCAAACTCCCAGGAAAAGCCCGAAAGCAGCCAGCTCGCCGCGATAAAGGCAAGGACAACGGTCGCCGTCTTTATTATATACTGTTTGATCTGAAAGAGCAAGGCTTTGAGGACAAAAAAGGGCTGCGGAAGCTGCAGCGGCGCGATCTCCAGAAGGAAGGGAGCGCGGCGCCCGCGCGCCGTGAGCCGCGCGGCAAGGCAGGAGAGCCCGACGCCTAGCGCGTAGAGCAGCAGGACGAAGGGAAAGGGATCGTCGGTAAACGAGGCGCTCAGCGTGAGAAAGACGGGAAGTTTGGCGCTGCACGGGATATAGGGCAGGCACAGGATGGTACGGCGCTGTACCCGCCTGTCGTCCAGACCGCGCGTCGAAAGGACTGCCGCCGCCGTGCAGCCGAATCCCATGACGAGAGAAAAGACCGCCCGCCCGTTGAGACCGAGCCCGGAAAAACAGCCATCCGTGAGCGCTGCAAGGCGGGAGAGCAGCCCGCTCTCTTCGAGCAGCAGCAAAAAGAGCGTCAGCAGCACGATCTGCGGCAGGAAGCCGAGCACCGTACCCAGCCCCGCGAGCAGCGCCTCCTGCACGAAGGCGCGCAGGACGGCGGACGCGATCGCGTCCGCCATACCGCCCAACACGTCCGAAAAAAACGCCTCTATGCCGCGCTTCATGAGCGCGCCCGGTCCCCACGGCACAAACGTCAGCGCAAAGGAGAGCACGAGCAGCGCCAAAAAACAGGGAAGGGCAACGAAGGCGTTCAGGAGAACGTCTCTCCCCTCCCCGCGCTCCGCCGACCAGACGCCGTCGAGCGAGACCGTGCGCGCCTTCAGAACGGAACAGGAGAGCGCCGCGCCGATCCCTTCGAGGAGCGCCCGCCTTTTCCCCTCTCCGTCCAAAACAGGGCAGCCGAGACGGGCAGCGAGCCGCGCCATATCCAGCCGTCCCCCGCGCCTGCAAAACGCCCGCCGTTTGGTGAGGACGAGCGCCGTCCTCCGTCCCGCACAGAGCGCAAACAGAAGGGGCAGGACGCGCGCAAGCGACGCGCACTCGGCGACGAACAGCACACAGGCGTCGGGCGCGCCGTCCAGGCAGGCGCGCGCCGCCTTCTCCTCCATGCTCCTGCCCTGCGGCGTGTACATCCCGGGAAGATCGACGACGGTGACCGTTTTCCCCGCAAGGCGCGCCTCTCCTTCCAGCGCGCCCACGGTGACGCCGTGCCAGTTCCCCACGCGCGCATGACCGCCCGTCAGGCGGTTGAAAAGCGTGCTCTTGCCCGCGTTGGGATTGCCGACGAGCAGCAGCTTCATTGCACTCCGATGCAGGCGGCAAGCTCCGCACCGAGGGCGATACGGGCGCTCTCCGTGCGGACAAACCAAACCTTTTTGCGCGGGGAGATCTTTAAGACGATGAGAGCGGCGCACGGATAGACGCCGAGCGCGCGGAGCCGGTCCACCATCGAAGGTTCGCAGCTGACGGACGCGACCACGACACGCGCGCCCCTCTGCGTTTGAGAAAGCATCATACCATAAAAAATGCGGGAGCAGGCAAAGATATGCCCCCTCCCGCGTCTTTCAGTGTTCCGTGACGGTGCGCGCCTCGCGGTTGCCCTGCAGTTTGAGCATCCCGTTCGTGATGAACGGCGAGACGATCAGCCAGACGGCGGCAGCCGCAATGAGACAGTAGACGACGATCGAGCCCACCGTTCTGGGACCCGAAAAGACCGCCGAAACGAGATTGTAATCAAAGATGCCGTATACGCCCCAGTTGACTGCGCCGAGCAGCACGAGGATGTATGAGATAATGTTGAAAAATACCATGTCTTCCTCCTTTTCCGCAGTTTGTGCATCAAGGAGAAAAACATACAAAGATCCCGCCGCAAAAGCGGCGGGAAAAATGTTACTCTTTATCCTTCTTGTTCTTCTTGCCCTTGAGCTTTTCGATATCCACTTCCTCGACCTTCTTATCCGAAGGCTTGATGACGCAGAGCACGATGATCGCGATGAGCAGGACGCCGCAGATGGCGAAGAGCACAACGGAGACCGTGTTGTTCTGCAGCCACTCGGAGACGCCGGGGATGATATCGACGGGGTTCCTCACGTCGATCGCCATATAGGAGGAGACCGTCGCGCCCGTCGTCTCGGTCACGGTGAGACCGACGAGATAGACCCCCGAACGCTGCGGCGTGAAGGAGAGCGAAGAGTCGGGATCCCAACGGTAAGCGTTGTCCGTATCCTCCCATTCGTCGTCGTCCTCGGTGACGTCGCTGTTGTAGACGTTGATCTCGACGATGGCATTCGCGTAGGGCGCGCCCTCCGCAAAGAAGAGCTCATACGCATTCTCGACGCACTCGTCATAGTCGGGCGCCTGCTGATCGTCGGCGAGCCTGTCCTTGTCGAAGTAGTAGAGCGTGTAGTCGCTCTCATAGCCTTCGAGCGCGATGATCTCGAACCCGTCGATGGAGTAGGAACGGTCGCGGTAACCGTAGTCCTGCGAACCGGGCTCCTCGATGGAAGCGCCGTTGTAATCGATGTACGCCGTAAAGGTGGGGATCTCGGGAATGACGAAGTTATTCTCGTCGTCGTAGCCGACGTTGGAACTGCTCAGCGAGACGAGCTCGCCGTTGTCGTCATAGAGCTGCATCGCATTGCCCGAAGCGTCGGACGCGACGATGCGGAAGGTGTAGAGCCCCTCCTTCTCCACTTCAAAACGCAGCCCGTTGTAGCTGAGGGAGCTTTCGGAGGAGGGCGACGAGCCCGCCGACTGCGATTCATGCCAGTAGTAGATGGTGAAACGAAGGTTACGGTAGTCGGCATAGTCGCTCGCGATGAGCCCGCGCAGCGAAGGCAGGTCGAGATAGGCGCCCGTACCCGCGCTCGTCTCGGCGGCTGCCGCCTCGACTGCCGCCTGATAGTCCGCGACCGCAAGATCGAACTGTTCGCTCGTCTCGTTCTCCTTCGTCTCCTCGTTCGCGCCGAGACCGACGAAGTAAGGGCCTTCGACTTCTTCCGCGCGCACGACGATGAAGTCATGGCTCGCGGCGTCCTCCGCATCGGAAGCGGAGAGCGTCTTGACGATGCCCGCCTCCTCGGACGTATCCGCGGCGTACCAGGTGAGATAGATGTAGTCGTTTACGATGTCCTCGTCCTCACGGTCCCTGCTGTCGTCCAGACTGAAGCGGACGGAGACGTACTCGTCTGCGAGCGTCTCGTTGTCGGCAGTGGGCATGAAGAAGGTCGAGGTGGAGAGACGGGAGTAGGCGGAATCGGTCCCCATGACCGACTCATCGGCGATCTCATAGCCACTCTCCGTCGCCTTTGCCATGTAGTAGTAGCGGGAGACGGTGACGGAATCTTTGCAGACATCGATCGCTTCATACGCGCTGAACGCATAGCGCTGACCGAGCGTGAAAGCGTACACATCCTCGTTGACGGCAAGCACGGGCGCGGTGTCGTCCTGCACTCTGCCGTTGGTGAGGGCAAAGCCCTGCCCGTTGAGGCTGCGCATCTCGACCGCGATCTCCGCGTCGCTCGCCGTGCCTTCGGGCATGGTCATCGCAAACGTGATGGGCGTGTTGGGCGAGGAGGACGAGGAAGAACGGTATTCGGCATAGTTGCCGCCGATGTTGGTGAGAACGCCAGAGACGCTCGTCTCGCCGCTCGTCACGGTGACGGCAAATTCGCCGACGTGAGCGCCCTCGGAAAAGGCGATGGAGACGTCTGCGCTCTCTCCGCCCGCAAGATCCTGCCAGGAAAGCTCCTCCGCTTCCTTATCGCGCTCGTCCGCGTTTCTCACGGCGACCTGCAGGGTGCCCTCCGAGACGCGGAACACGATATCGTTGACTGCCTTCTTCTCCTCGCTGACGCTCTCCTCCGCACTCTCAAAGGTGACGGTGAACGTCTCAAACGTCAGGGAAGGAAGGACGAACTGCATGGAGAAATAGTTGGCTTTCCCGGGATTGGCGAGCGCGCTCTGCGTGTTCTCGGTATCGGCGGTGAACCACTTATACGCGAGATCGCGGCGGAAATACACCTTGCCGCCGTCGCGGAAGGTGAACTGCACATAGCTCTGCTCCCCTTCGGAAGCGCCGACTTCGCCCGCAACGCCCCCGGATGCAAAGACGGCATCGGGCGCATATTCGACGGGCGTCACCTCCGCAAAGGCAGGGACGCGGTCCGCCACAGCTACCCCCACCGCAGCCGCCAGCGTTAAGAAGAGCGCGGCGATGAGAGAGACGATCGCTACGAAATGTACTTTGACCTTGCTCATGAAAAAAACTCCGATCCTTGGCGCAGCTCGCGCCGGAACATTCGATGGTTTGAAAACCTTATTTATTTTACACGTTTTTTCCCCTTTCGTCAAGCGGAAGTGCCTTGGAAAGACAGGAAAATGCAATTTTCATGGGATTTACACGGGCTTCACGAAGTCGGACAGCGAAAAGAACTTCCACGGCGTCTCATCGGCGGGAGGTTCGGACAAAAAGCGCATCCGCTCCTTGGTGACGGGGTGTGTGAACGCAAGCGAATACGCCCAGAGCGCGAGCCGTCCCTTGATGGCAAACTCCCCGCCGTAGCGCATATCGCCGTACACGGGATGAGCGATGCCCGCAAACTGCACGCGGATCTGGTGCGACCTGCCCGTGTGGAGTTTGACTTCGGTGAGCGCGAGCGCGCCCTTCTTGTCCAGCACGCGGTAGTCGAGCGCGGCGTACTTCGCGCCGTCCGTCCCCTCGGTGGAAAGGTACACCATGTTGTTGATGGTGTTCTTTTTGAGGTAATTGACGAGCTTGCCGCTCTCGGGATTGGGCGCGCCGTTGAGGACGGTGAGATAGCGCTTTTCAAAGTCGCCCGTCTTCATCTGCTCGGACAGCCTTCCCGCCGCCTTGCTCGTCTTGGCGAACACCATCACGCCGCCCGTGGGCCTGTCCAGCCTATGGACGAGCCCCAGATAGACGTTGCCGGGCTTGTCGTATGTGCGCTTCAGGTAGTCCTTGAGAAGATCGAGCAGATTCTCGTCCCCGCTCTCGTCGGGACAGGACGCGAGGTTCTGTTCCTTCATGACGACGAGGATGTGATTGTCCTCGAATAAAATTTCCGGCTGATAGTTCTCGGTCATAGGGTAAAAAGTCCTCCTGCCCCGCAGGGAAGCGGGATGCCTTCCGAGGTCGGCAGCCCCACCTCGTACGCCTCCACCCTGCCGCCCCGCTCTCTTTGCAGCGTCAGCGTCAGGATATTGGAGAGCACCGCGGGCTGCAAGCCCGTCGTATAGCTGTTGATGAGCACAAAGAGCGCGTCCTTTGCGAGCACTTTGGCGCAGAGCTGCACAAAGGGATACAGCTCCGTTTCGATCTTCCACATTTCGCCGCCCGGTCCCCTGCCGTAGGAGGGAGGATCCATGATGACGGCGTCGTAGGTGTTGCCGCGGCGCACCTCGCGCGCGACGAACTTCTTGCAGTCGTCCACGATGTAGCGGATGCCGCTCGTCAGCCCGGAGAGCCGCGCGTTTTCGCCCGCGCGCTCCACCATGCCCTTGGCGGCGTCCACATGGGTGACCTCCGCGCCCGCCTTGGCGAGCGCGACGCTCGCGCCGCCCGTGTAGGCGAAGAGATTGAGCACTTTGACCCTGCGCCCCTCCGCTTTTGCTCGGCGGACGATGGCGCCCGTCCTCTCCCAATTTGCCGCCTGCTCGGGGAAGAGCCCCGTATGCTTGAAGCCCATCGGCATGACCTTGAACGTGAGGTCCTTGTAGCCGATGTTCCACGCCTGCGGCAGCGGCTTTTTGTACTCCCATGCGCCGCCGCCCTTTTCGCTGCGGCGGTACACCGCCTCCAGCCCGGGATAGGAAAAGAGGTCGCGCTGCGCGTGCCAGATGACCTGCGGATCGGGACGAAGCAGGATATGCTCCCCCCAGCGCTCGAGTTTATAGCCGTCGCCCGTGGCGATGACCTCGTAATCGTTCCATCCGTCTGCAATGTGGATCATAGGGATATTATAGTAAAAAAAGCGCATTTTGTAAAGAAAAATGCGCGCCGTTTGGGAAATTTTCGGCAGCGCCGCCGCGCGGGACGTCCCGCGCGGCGGCGCATACCAAACAACTGCCGCGGGCGCGGCGGGACGCCGTGTCCGCGGCATTGCGCCCGGGAAAACCGTTACTTCCTGAACACCAGCACCTGGAAGCTGTGCGGCGGGACTTCCGCCGTACGGGGCGCGGCAGGCGCGACCTCGAAGGGCGCGACGCGCTCCTTGCTCTCCATCGAATTGACGTCCGCAGGCTCGCCCTGCATCCTGACGATGCGCAGCAGCTCGCCGAAATCGAAGTCCCCTTCGATCTGCGCGGTATAGCCCTCGCCGCCCGCGTTGACGACCTTCACATAGGTGAGATCGCCCTGCGACGTCGCCGAGACATACGTCCCGTCGGTATCCGTCTGCGCGCCGCGCGTCATGTCGCCCGTCAGCAGGGAATAGAGCTTCTGCACATAGTAATTGGGCGTGCCGTACACCGATGCGCCGTCAAACCAGATGAGGTCGGGGCTCCACTGCGTATAGCCGAGACGGGCGAGAAGGGGCGCGTACGAGCGCATGACAACGACGTCCGCGTTGCGCTCCATGCCCGTCATGAACGCCGCTTCGGCAAGCGCGGACGCCCATGTATTGGACTGCGGCGCATTGAACGTTCCCGCGCCCGCCGCTTGGATGTGCGTCGCGTACTCGCCCGCGTAGACGAGCGCGCCGCGCGGATATGCGTCGTACATTTTTGTGTTGGCGCACATCCACTCCTCGGACATATAGAAGTGCTCGTCCGAGGCGTACACAAAGCCGGGATCCTTTTGCAGCCTGTCGCGCGTCCACTTCCACGCCTCCGCGTGCGAGGGCGTGCCGACCGTGGGACCGACGGTGCCGATCACCTTGATCTCGGGATACTTTTCGCGGATGCGCGCCGCAAACACTTCAAAGCGCCTGTAAAAATCGGACTCCTCCGTCTCCCACTGCTCGTTGCCGACGCCGAGATATTCCAGCCCGAAGGGTTCGGGATGCCCCATCTCGATGCGCACCCTGCCCCAAACGGTATTTTTGTCGCCGTTCGCGAACTCGACGACGTCCAGCGCGTCCTGGATGTAGCTCTCCAGTTCGTCGCCGACGGGGACCGCCTGTTTAGACATATACTGGCAGGCAATGCCGACCGAGACGACGGGCAGCGCCTTGCACCCCAGATATTCGCAGAGCAGGAAATACTCATAATAGCCGATGCCCAGCGTCTGCCCGTAATGCGAGAAGGGCGTGGTCGTGTCCCCCTCCTCCTTCACGCCGTGGACCGCCCAGCGGTTCCAGTTGTGGCGGCGGCGCTCCGTCTGCCCGACCGAATGCTTCCACTGATAGCGGTTGGCGAGCGTGTTTCCTTCGACGACGCAGCCGCCCGGGAAGCGCAAAAATCCCGGCTTGAGCGCGCGGAGCATCTCGGCGATGTCGCGCCGGAACAGCCCCATGACCGCATTTTCGGGCATGAGCGAGAAGTTGTCCACATGGAGGATGCCCTCCTTCTGCAAAACAAAGCGGAACTGCGCGCGTTCGCAGTCGCGTTTGGCTTTGAGCGTGAAGGCAAAGCGGCGCCATGCGCCGTCCGCCTTGGGTTTGCACTTCACTTCGCAGACGACGCCGACGTCGTCGTACACGCCCGCCGTGACGAACGCCTTATAGGTGTAGGAACGCACCCAGAAGGAGAGCTTGTACTCCTGCCCCGCGCGCAGATACACGCCGTCGTACGCCTTATTGACGATGCCGCAGCCGCCCTCCTTCGCCTCGATTCGCAGATAGTGCGGATTTTCGACGAACAGCGGACGGTCGTCTTTGACTTTGACAGCGACCGCGCCCCCCGCGGGGAAGGTGCTCCACGCATAGCTCCCGTCCTGTCCGACGATGTACTCGTACAGCTTCCCGTGGACGTTCTTTGCCTCGAAATTGCGGTTTTCCAGCATCTCCGCATACAGACCGCCGTCCAGGGCGTAGTTGATATCCTCCAAAAAGAGCCCCGCCCCGCCCGCACGGACGGGAACGCCCTCTTCATGCAATGTGATCTTCATTCCGTTCTCCCGATCGTTGCTGTTTCGCAAGAGATTATAGCACAAATTTTTGCATAGGGAAAGCGCCCGCATACAAGAATTTGAAAAAATTTATGATTTTCTCAATTTTTGCGCTGCGCTTTGGAGAAGCGAATGCGGAAGGTGCTCCCCACCCCCTCCTTGCTCTCCACCGAGAGCTGCCAGCCCTGCTTGCGGCAGAGTTTGCGCACGACGGAAAGTCCCAGCCCGAAGCCGCCGTTCTTGCCGCTGTGCGATTTGTCCACCGTGAAGAACCTGTCGAAGATGCGCCCGAGGTTTTCTTCGGAAATGCCGATGCCCGTATCCGAGACGGTGAACTCCTCGGGCGTGAGCAGCACGGAGATGCTCCCCCCTTCGCGGTTGTAGCGGATGGCGTTGCGCAGGATATTGCCGAAGATCTCGGTGACGCGCTCCTGACGGCTGTCGAGGATGACGCCCTCCTTGACCTCGGAGAGAAGGACGAGCCTGCGCTCCCCGATCTCGGGCGCGAGCGCCGCGAGCGTCTCTTTCAGGATGTGCGAGGCGTCCACGTCGTATGTGGGAAGATCGTCGCTGTCGATCTCGCTGTAATTGATGATGGAGGCTACGAGGCTCTGCAGCCGCTCGCTCTGCGCGGAAATGGTCTCCAACGCCTTTTTCTGCCGCTCCCCCTCCAAAACGCCCGAGGCGAGCAGCTCGGCAAAGCCGCGGATGGACGTGAGCGGCGTGTTCATCTCGTGCGTGACGTTGGCGATGAACTCGTCCTTGCTGCTCTTCGCCTTGACGACCTGCTCGCGCTCCTCGTCGATCTCGCGCACGCGCTGCTCGGCGTCCTCGTTCATCTTGTTGATGAGGGCGGCGAACTGTTCGAGTTCCGGCACCGCCGCCCTGATCTTCTTGCGGTACGCCGCCTCCTTGCCGAGCTCTTCGAGCGGCTTCAGGACGTAAGCCGTCGCAAGATAGGTCATGAGCAGGCACACGGCGGCGTCCGCCGCGAGAAATCCGAGGACCGCGGGCAGAGAAGAGAGCACGATCTCCCAGAAGGACTGCGTGCGCTCGGCGATGCGCACGAGGCAGCCGTCGAATTGTTTGCAATAGTAGAGGAAACTCTCGCCCAGCGTGGGAGAGACGCGCACGTCGAAGCCTTCGCCCGCGGCGATGGCGTCCGCGACCTCGGGACGCTGCGCGCGGGAATCTTCCGCCTCGTCCTCCGAATCGGCGAGAAAGCTCCCGTCCGGCGCGAGAAAGGTGACGCGCGCGCCGTTGAGCCGCTCGGAAAGTTGCGCGGCATAGGCATGGTCGAGCGTCTCCGCCGCCCTCGTCTCATCGAACACCGCCATGTACCCCTTGAGATAGCGGCGGGCATATTGGATACTGTCGTTGTAGTAGATCTGCGCCGATACGGCGAAAAAGAGGAGGAGCGCCACCGCGGTGATGGCGAAGCTCGTCCACATGATGCGTCTCTTCATAGTGCCTCCCGCGGTCGCCTCCGCGAAAAAGGGCGCGCCGTTCTCCCCGCCCGGGGAAAAGGACGCGCCGCGTTCATTCTGCGATAAATTTGTAACCGACGCCGAACACGGTCTCGAAATTCAGCCCCATCTTCCGGAGCTTTGCCACATAGTTGTCCAGCGTGCGCGTCTCGCCGCCGTCGTACCCCCACACGTCGGAGAGGATATTCTCGCGCGGAAGGACTTTTCCCTCATTGAGCATGAAGTAGCGCAGCAGCTGATATTCCTTGTTGCTCAGATCGAGTTCCTTTCCGCGGAAAGTGACGGTCATCGTCTCCATGTTGATGACGAGCGAACCCTTTTGCAGGCTGCCCGACTTATGGCTGCGCCGCAGCGCCGCCCTGACGCGCGCGACGAGTTCGAGCACGCCGAAGGGCTTGGAGATATAGTCGTCCGCCCCCGCGTTCAGCCCCCTGACTTTGTCCGTCTCCTTGCCGAGCGCGGAGAGCATGATGACGCTCACCTGCGGATAGCGCGTCTTGACCGATTGCAGCACGTCCAGCCCGTTGCCGTCGCCGAGCATGATGTCGAGCAGGACGACGTCGGGGACCGCCTCCTCCATCGCCGCGGCGAACGCCTTGACGGTGGTAAAGGTCTTGCAGGGAATGTTTTGCATATCGAGCGTGCATTGCACGAGCTCGCAGATGCTTTCGTCGTCTTCGAGCAGGTAGATCTGATCCATGTTCTTCTTATTCGATGGAATGTGCGATGTACGTCAGATGGTCGGCGGCGCGCTCCAGATTGCCGACGAGATTGATGAACACGCTCGCGCTCTGCGGCTGGCATCTGCCCTCGTTGAGGCGCTTGATGTGCTGGTTCACCAGCTCGCGGCGCATCTTGTCCACCACGTCCTCGACGGCGTCCACCTCTTTGAGCGCCATATAGTCGCGCTCCAGGAACGCCTTGTCGCAGACGGTATAGAGTTCGCCGATCTTGTCGTACATATTTTTGATCATCGTCAGAAATTCCTCCGAGAATACGAGCGGATCGTTGACGTAATGATCGGTATATTTGGTGACGTTGTCCGCAAGTTCGCCGACACGCACAATGTCGTTCAGGACATAGTGCATGGACGAGATCGCCTTCTCGTCCTCGAACGCGGGCGCGGACGCGGAAAGTTTGACGAGGTACTGCACCGCCTCGCGGTTTGCCTCCGCAAGTTTTTTGTTCCTCTCCTGCACCTTCTCCTTGGCGTCGATATCCTTTTCCAGGAAGGCGCCGAAGGCGAGATCGAGCGTACCCATCGCATAGGCGAGCATCTTGCCCACCTCCTGATAGAGGTGCGAGAGCGCGACGGAGGGCTGCAGCAGGAGACGGGCGTCCAGATCGCCGATGATGCGGTCCATTTGCGGCTTCTTCTTTTTCTCGCGCACGATGCGGTTGGCGAGCCAGACGAACCCTTTTGCAAAGGGCAGGAAGATGCAGGTGCAGATCACGTTGAACAGCGTGTGGAAGAACGCGATCTGGAACTGATAGTTGGGCTCTCCCGAGGGCATCGGCGGGAAGATCCTGTCGAGCACGACGCCCGTAAAGGAGGAACCCGCCCACTTCCAGCCGAGCAGGAAGAAGGAGAAGATGATTGCGCCGAAGCAGTTGAACAGGAGATGGATGACCGCGGCGCGGCGGGCGTTTTCGGTCGCGCCGATGGAGGAAAGGAGCGCCGTGACGCAGGTGCCGATGTTGGAGCCGATGATGACGAAGTACACGCCGTCGCTCGTGCCGCCGACGATGATCTCGCTCGAAGCGAGCACGATGATGATGCTCGTGACCGCAGAGGAGGACTGGATGAGCGCCGTGACGACCGCGCCGACGATGACGAGGAGGACGGGATTCTTGACCGCTTCGAATACGGGAGCGATCGCATCTTTGATGAGCTTGTTCCCCATCGACTCGGACATATACGCAAGTCCGACAAAGATGAGCCCGAGCCCCGCAAGAATGGAGCCGATGGTCTTGACATTGTCCTTCTTGCAAAGCATCATCATGAACGCGCCGATGACCGCCAGAAGGAAGAAGAACTTGGAAATGTCGATCGTACCGAGCGAGGCGATCCATGCCGTGATCGTGGTGCCGATGTTGGCGCCCATGATGATGGCGGTCGCCTGAAAGAGCGTCATGATGCCCGCGTTGACGAGGCCGACGACCATGACGGTCGTTGCGGCAGAACTCTGGATGATCGCCGTGACGGCTGTCCCGATGCCCACGCCCGCGAGGCGGCTGTTCGCCGTCTTGTTGAGCATATTTTTGAGGCTTCCGTGCGCAAGACGGGACATACTCTCGGACATGATCTCCATCCCGACGAGGAAGCACCCCATGCCGCCGAGCATCTTCAAGATAAGATAGACGTATTCCATTGTTTCCTTCCTTGAATGTAGAATTAGCGGATAACGTACGCATTCATTATACCAAGGAAACAACCAATTGTCACCTGTTTTTTACAAGTTTCTGTATTTTTTTACATAATTGGTGAATACGGCACAATTGTAAACGGAGAGCGGGCGCAATGCACCCGCTCCCGACGGCTGTTTACGGCGTTACTGGTATTCCTTATGCACGCCCGTGACGAGGTATTTCGTCCACTCGCTCACATTGACGGCATAGTCGCCGATCTTTTCGAGATACTTCGCGACCATTAAAAGTTCGATCGCCTGATCGGTCGTCTCGGCATTCTTGGTGATGTTCTCGATGAGATCGCGCTTGGACTGATTGAAGAGAGCGTCCATCTCATCGTCGGCGTGGATGACCATGTCGGCGCCGCCCACGCTCTCGTTGAGGAAGGATTCGACGCTCTGGTGGATCATGGCGACCGCCAGATCGCCCATGCGCGCGATGATCTCCGGCTCCTTGAAGAGCTTTGTATCGGGATAGCGCCTGACGATCTCGCCGATGTCCGCCGCCTGATCGCCGATGCGCTCGACGTCGGTGATGACCTTGAGCGCCGTGGTGACCTTGACGAGGTCGCGCGCGACGGGCTGCTGCTTCAGGAGAATGCGCATACACTTCTTCTCGATCGCAAGCTCCAGATCGTCCACTTCCCTGTCCATCTCGGCAACGGACGCGCCCAGCTTCCTGTCCAGCGTCTTGAGCGCGGAGACCGCTTCGCCGATCATGCCCTCGACGATGGCGCACATCCTGCTGAGGGTGTCGTGCAGGTCGACGAGTTCTTCTTCAAAATTCTTTCTTGCCATTACCATAATATTGACCTCACAAAATCAACCGAATCTGCCGGTGATATAGCGTTCCGTCTCGGGATGTACGGGCGCGGAGAACACCTGCTCCGTATCCCCCATCTCGATCATCTCGCCCAGCAGGAAGAACGCCGTCTTATCGGAGATACGCGCCGCCTGCTGCATATTGTGCGTGACCATGACGATGGTCACATCGTTCTTGAGTTCCTCGCACAGATCCTCGATCTTGCCCGTGGAGATGGGATCGAGCGCGCTGGTCGGCTCGTCCATCAGAAGGATCTGCGGTCCGACGGCGAGCGCGCGCGCGATGCAAAGGCGCTGCTGCTGTCCGCCCGAAAGTCCCAATGCGGACTTGTTGAGCCTGTCCTTGAGTTCGTCCCACATGGCTGCCTGCTTCAAGGAGCGCTCGACGATCTCGTCGAGGTCGCTCTTCCTGCGGATGCCGAAGGTACGCGGACCGTAGGCGATGTTGTCGTACACGCTCATCGGGAACGGGTTGGGCTTCTGGAACACCATGCCGACGTTCTTTCTGAGCGCCGAGAGATCGACGCGCTTGTCGTAGATATCCAGCCCGCCGATCACGATCTCGCCCTCAACGCGGCAGCCCTCCACAAGGTCGTTCATACGGTTGAGCGTCTTGATGAGCGTCGACTTGCCGCAGCCCGAAGGTCCGATCATTGCCGTGATCTTGTACTTGGGCATCTCCATATTGATCTTTTTGAGCGCCTGGAACTCCCCGTAGTAGAGATCGACGTCCTTGACGGTGATGGCGTTCTCGCCCGAGAAATCAAAGATGTCGAGCGG
>CALVUC010000031.1 GCA_944363395.1 uncultured Clostridia bacterium
CGGCAAATACTGGCTCATCAAGGCGTTCCGCGAGGGGCAGGAGAATACGGCGGCGAGCCACGAGTTCGCATTTACCGACAACACGGCGCTGATCGACTATGTGAAGCAGAAGGACGGCATCACGGTGACGATCGTGGCAGAGCCGGACGGCACGCTCACGGTGTACGCAAAGACGAGCGACGCGGAATGGACGTTGATCGGCGAATGGCAGAGCCCGTTTGCGGTCACAAGCCCCATCGAGAAAGTGGAAGTGCTGCGTATGTTCCAGAACGGTCTCGAAGGCTGGACGGCAAAGGTGGACGGCGAACTTCGTTTCGGCACGACGGACACGGGTATCCCCGTCACTATCACGGGCGCGGGCAGCGTCACGGGCGGTACGGTCGGCGTGAGCGAGGCGAGCCTCGGCGGCACGGTCACGGTGACGCTCACGCCCGAAGAAGGGTATGTGTTCGCTTCGCTGCAAGTAAACGGCGAGGACGTGTCCTGCACGGCGGGCGAAAACGGCGTGTATACCTACACGTTCACGGCAGCCGCTCAGAACTACGCGCTGAGCGTGGTGTTCAAGGAAGAAGGCGGCGCGTATACCGTCAACGCGACGATCGAGGAAACGCTCACAGGCGCGGCGGGCGACCTGCAGATCGTACTGATGAACGGTTCTTCGGAGTATCCTGCAGCAAAGGGCACGGGCGACGTTTGGACAACGGAGAGCATTCCCTACGGCGACTATACGCTCATTGTTACGTCCGTTTCGGGCGGCTACACGGTGCTTTCGCAGCAGGTGGAATTCACGGAAGGAAACGGAAGCGTCACGGTTTCCGTCACGGCGGACAACTACGGCGATAACCGCGTCTATACGCTGGAGGGCGAGACCGATCAGGAGAGCGGCGTCGTCATTGCAAAGGACCTCGGCGCGACGGCGGAAGGATTTGTCTTTACGGGCTTCCTCGGCGTCGGCGGCACGGGCGCTCTCAGCAATATCGGCGACAAGAACTATGCCGCGGGGCTTCGGTTCACGACGGCGAGCGGCGATCAGTTCCGCCTCTGCTTCTATATCTGGAACGGCAAATACTGGCTCATCAAGGCGTTCCGCGAGGGGCAGGAGAATACGGCGGCGAGCCACGAGTTCGCATTTACCGGCAACACGGTGCTGATCGACTATGTGAAGCAGAAGGACGGCATCACGGTGACGATCGTGGCGGAGCCGGACGGCACGCTCACGGTGTACGCAAAGACGAGCGACGCGGAATGGACGTCGGTCGGCGAATGGCAGAGCCCGTTTGCGGTCACAAGCCCGATCGAGAAAGTGGAAGTGCTGCGTATGTTCCAGAACGGTCTCGAAGGCTGGACGGCTACCGTAGACGGCGAACTTCGTTTCGGCACGACGGACGCGGGCATCCCCGCAGTCAATGTGCTGACCGAGACCATCGACCTCGACAAAAACGGAGAGGTGTACTGGGAGCACTATTCATCGGGCAACGGCGCGGAAAACGATCCGACCGTCACGGACGTGAAGGCTGGCGCAGAAGACCGCATCGTATTTGACCCGAGCGAATGGGACAGGTACGAGACGAGACCTTATGGTGCCGATAATGCGCAGGCGTTTGTCGGGACGAGTCAGAACGGGGCGCTCAACTCCAAAGGCTTTGTATTCCGCGATTGGTCAAAAGAACTGACGGCGACCGTCACCATCAAAAAGGGCGACAAAAACCTTAAGGTCTATACGGGGACATGGATCCCCGACTGCGGGTTCACGATCAGCCTTACCGATGTGGATGGCAACGTGGTCGGGGCGGTCGGATTTACCGTGAACAATGGCTCTGCGACGTACGAAACGGTATTCACCATCGATACGAGCGGCTGGTCGGAGGGGGAGAGCAGGACGTTCACGCTCACCTGCGGCAGCACCAACACCTTAAAACTCATGGCGATCGCCATTTCGTAACAGACAGAACGGGACAACGGGGGCGGAGCGGCTTCTGCCGCCCGCCCCTTCTCCCGCCGTATCAAAGGGATATAAGAGAACAATGATTTCAAACATTTTATTGCAGAAAAAGCCGCTTTTGGCGGCGCACAGAGGCGTTTGCGGGGCGAATATCCCGTGCAACACCCTCGCCGCATATGCGATCGCATTGCAGCAGGGGGCGGATATCATCGAACTTGACGTTTCCAAGAGTCTTGACGGCGAACTGTTTGCCTTCCATCCCGGGATGGAGCCCGTGTATCTGAAGTGCGGGAAGATGATCTCGGAGATGACGGCAAAGGAGGTGCGCGAAGTGCCTCTGCTCAATCAGGACGAGGTCCCGACGCACTACCGCGTTCCCACGCTCGAGGAAGCGCTCGCCTTTCTCAAAGATAAGGCGTATATCAACGTGGATAAATTCTGGACGGACGTGGAGGGCATCACCGCGTGCATCCGCCGCGCCGGCGTGGAACGGCAGGCGATCGTCAAGACCTATTTGGAGGAGGACGCCCTCCGGGAAGTGGAGAAGTTCGCGCCCGATCTCATGTTCATGCCCATGGTCCGGCATAAAGACGAGTCGACGGAGATGCTCTTAAAGCGCAATATCAACCTGATCGGGAACGAAGTGTTATTCGATCGGGAGACGGACGAGGTGATCTCGGACGCGTATATCGCCGAAATGCACCGAAAGGGCTTGCTGATCTGGGCGAATGCCATCGTCTATAATGAAAAGGACGTCATTTCGGCAGGACATACGGACGACGTCTCTCTGACGGAAGATCCGGACCTTGGCTGGGGATGGCTCATCCGCAAGAAGGTCGACATCATCCAGACGGACTGGCCGCTCATGCTCAAACAATACATCGATTCGCGCAAACAGCGAAACGGATAAAAGGAGCAATACAATCATTATGATCGGAGAATACAGGACGGGAAACTTCCGCGTACAATTTCTTGCGGAGGACATCGTGCGCATCGAGTATGCGGACGGCGCGCAATTCTGCGATGAGGAAACGCTCTTTGTCCCCGCGCGGGACTTTGAAGGCGGCGCGCAGTTTACCGCCGCCGAGGCGCGCGGCGGCACAAGGCTTGCCTTCGGCGCGTACGAACTCTTTCTGCCGCGCGGCAGGCGCGGCGTCCGCGGCGTCGTTCTCTCGCGGGAGGGCAGGGTGGTATACCGCTGCCGCGAACTGTCCAACACGGGCGAATTGCCGCCCCCCGCAAAGACGCCCGAAGTTTTCGCGCTCGCCGATACGCCGCGCATCCGCATCCCCGCGGGCGGCTATACCTACAGAGGGGAGTTAAAGAACAGCGGATACCGCATCGAAAGAGAGGCGTGCGATATCTATCTGCTGCTCTGCGGGCGGGATGCGAAAAAGCTGCGCCGCCTCTATGTCAGGCTGACGGGCAGGTGTCCCCTGGTGCGGCTCTCCGTGCTCGGCGCGTGGAATTCCAAGTACTACAAATACAGCGAGGAGAGCGCAAAGCAGGTCATCCTTGACTACGAGAAGTATGATATCCCGCTCGATCAGATGGTCATCGACACCGATTGGCGCGCGGCGTCTGACCGCGGCATCGGTTACGATATCGATACCAAACTCTTCCCCGATATGCGCCGCTTCCTTTCGTTTGCGCACGCGCACGGGGTGGAGATCATGTTCAACGACCATCCCGAACCCGTTGCGGGCGCCAAGGACGTGCTCGATCCCGAAGAGGTGCGCTACCGCGAGCAAAAATTGCAGGAACTCCTGGCGCTCGGGCTGGACACATGGTGGTACGACCGCAATTGGCACACCGCGCTCGTCAGTCCCGTTCCCGAGATCCTTCCCGAAACGTTCGGGCTGTACCTGTTCGAGGACATCACACGGCATTTTTACGAGAAGGCGGCAAAGGGCGGGGCGTACCGCAGGCCCGTCGTCATGGGGAACGTCAACAATATCTGGAACGGCGTTTACGACGGCATCAAAGACAGCGCCTCGCACCGCTTCGGCATCCAGTGGACGGGCGACATCACGAGCGATCCCATTTCTCTCGCAAGCGAGGTAAAGACGCTCATCCGCGCCTCCGACAGCGGCATTATTTACGTCAACGCCGACTGCGGCGGGCATATCGGCGATCCCGATAAAGAATTGTATCTGCGCTGGATCCAGTTCGGCGTGTTCTCGCCCGTGTTCCGCCCGCACTGCACCAACAACGTAAAGAAGTTCCGCGAACCGTGGCTGTACGATAAAGAGACGCTGGACATCGCGCGCGCGTTCATCAAAATGCGCTACCGCCTCTTGCCCGTCCTCTACCGCTGCGCCTTTCACAGCGACCGCACGGGGGAGCCGCTCTTCCGCGGGCTCGGCTGGGAATATCCCGCCGATAAAAGGGCGCTCTCCTGCGATACGGAGTATATGCTCAGCAAGGACATCCTCATCGCGCCCGTCGCGGGGGACCGCATCCTGCCCTTGGAACAGCGCCGCTATACCGCACCCGTCAAAGCCGTGTTTTACGACGGCACCGAGCTTGCGGGCGAAACCATCGCCGAGGCGACGTACAAAAAACTCGACCTCGAGCTCGACAACGTCCCGCCGCTTGCGGGCGTATCCGCCTACAACTTCTCCGCGCGCTTTGAAACGCGGGTGAAATTCGAAAAGGATACCGAGTTATTTCTTCTTTGCGACGACGGCGCGACCGTCTATGTGGACGGCAGGCAGGTGTTTCGCGACGATAAGACGCATCCCGCGCGCCTCTCTCCGCTCTGTACGGTGGAAGGGGGCAGGGAACACAGCCTGACGGTGGAATATTTTCAGGCAGACGGTGCGGCTTGCTGCGTGCTCTATTACGACGCGCATGAGGAGAGCAAAAAGTCCGTTTATCTTCCCGACGGGAAATGGATGGACGTGTTCGGCGGAAAGGTGTATCAGGGCGGGCGCGCCTATTCGCGCCGGTACGCCGTCGGTGAAATGCCGCTCTTTGTGCGCCTCGGCGCGCTGCTTCCGCTCGCGTATGACGCAAAAAACACCAAGGAGCAGAAGTGGGACCGCCTCGCGTTCGACTATTATCCCGACCGTGAAGCGCGCGGCGACGGCAGTCTGTACGAGGACGATACCGAGACGACCGCATACGAGCGCGGCGAGTACCGCTTGACGCCCTACGAGGCGTTCTACGACGCCGAGGCAAACGCATACGTCGTACGCTTCGGCGCAGCGCAGGGATCGTTCTGCGGCGAAAGGGCGTTCTCCGAGCGGGAGATCGCGCTGCGCCTGCATCTTGCGGCGTGCGGCAAGAGCGTGCGGAGCGTCACGGTCGACGGCGTCGGCGCAGACTTCTGCACGATCGCACGCGATGCGGGAGCGTTCCCCTTCGCGGCGGAGGGCGGCGCGCGCGACGGCGATCTTGCCGCCGTGACCTTCCGCGCCCAAACGGACCGGTGTCATGAAGTCAGGTTTTTTGTCAACGCGTGACAGCGGATCGAATGCTTTTATCTTTGAAAAGGAGAAATTTTTTATGAAGACGGTAAAAGAACTGACGGCAGAAGAAAAACTGCGTCTCATCTGCGGGAAAGATTCCTGGCACACGGAAGACCTCGGCGGGAAGATCCCCGCGGTCACGATGGCGGACGGTCCTGCGGGGCTGCGCATCGTGTGCAAGCGCGACGAGGTGAGCGGCAAGGAGGAGTCCATCCCCGCCGTTGCCTATCCCGCCGTACATATGCTGGCAAATTCGTGGGATCCCGCCGTCGCGCGCAAGATGGGCGAGTGCCTCGGCGACGATTCGTTGGAACTCGGCGTCGATCTTTTGCTCGCGCCCGGCGTGAACATCAAGCGCGATCCTCTGAACGGGCGCAACTTCGAATATTTTTCCGAAGACCCATACCTCGCCGGCACGATGGCGGAGCGTTATATCGAGGGCGTGCAGTCGCGCGGTGTGGGCGTCTGCCTCAAACACTTCTGCTGCAACAATTCGGAGTACGACCGCTTCCATCAGACGAGCGACGTGGACGAGCGCACCTTGCGCGAAATGTATTATGTTCCCTTTGAGATCGCCTGCAAGGCGAAGCCCGTCTCCGTCATGTGCTCCTATAACCGCGTCAACGGGCAGTATGCTTCGGAGTACAAAAAGGGGTTCGGCGTCCTGCGCGACGAGTTCGGGTTTGACGGCGCGATCTTCTCCGACTGGTCCGCCGTGCGCGACCGCGCGAAAGCCGCAAAGGCGGGGCTGGACATTGAAATGCCCTTCAATGAAGAGAACTATCAGAAGCTCTGCAGGGACTACGCGGAGGGAAAACTTTCGGAGGAGGAACTCGATGCCTGTGCGCAGCGCGTGCTCGATCTTGCCTATCGCCTGAAAGAGATGCGCGCGGACAAGAAGCCTTCGACCACCGAGGCGCAGCGCCTCGCCGCGGCGAAGGAGATCCTTGCGGAGAGCGTCGTTCTGCTCAAAAACGACGGCGTTCTGCCGCTCGGAAAGGGGCAAAAGCTGTTTGTGTGCGGCGTTTTTGCAAAGGCATGGCCTGCTCTGCTGCGCGGCGGCGGTTCGGCGTGCGTCCGCTGGACGAAGGAGAACTTCGATATTCCTGCGGCGCTCCAGAAGCGCGGTTTCGACGTCGATTATGAGAGCGCCTTTTTCGTCAAAGACGTGCTTTCCTGGCAGAACGCGCGTACGGCAGTCCTCAAAGCGGGGCGCGGCGATGTGAATATCGTATGCGTCGGCACGGGCGAAAGCATTGAATACGAGAGCGGCGACAGGCAGTCTCTCCGCCTTCCCGCGGTGCAGGAGCAGGCGATCCTCGATACCGCCGCGCAGAATCCGAATACCGTCGTCGTGATCTTCGCGGGCGGCGCGGTCGACGTCTCGGCATGGATCGATCGGGTCAAAGCCGTCGTCTACGCGGGCTTCACGGGCGAAGGCGGCGACGAAGTCGTTGCCGATATCCTTACGGGGAAGATCAACCCGAGCGGCAAGCTCTCCGAGACCTTCCCGCTTTCCTGGGAGGACGTGCCCGCCGCGAATACCTACAAACGCGCCGGTGTGACGCGCTATCAGGACGGGCTGGACGTCGGCTACCGCTACTATGACACCTATGAGGTCCCCGTCGCATTTCCCTTCGGGCACGGATTGAGTTATTCTTCCTTCGTTTACGGCAATCTGAAAGCGGAACAAAAGGGCGACATTGTCAGGGTGACGTTCGAGGTCGAAAACACGTCCGCGGCGGCAGGCAAGGAGACCGCGCAGGTGTATGTGCGCGAATGCGCGCCGTTCGTGTACCGTCCTTTCAAAGAATTGAAGGGCTTCTGCAAAGAGGAGATCGGCGCGGGCAAGCGCAAAAAATACTGCGTGGAACTGCCCATGCGCGCGTTTGCGCACTGGTCGGCGGCGACGGACAGATGGGAAGTGACGGAAGGGGACTATACGATCATGGTCGGCGCTTCCTCGGCGGACATCCGTCTGCAGGTGCGCATCTCCCTGCCCGAAATGCAGCTTTGAGCGGAGGGACGGCGAATGCTGTTTTCGCAGGCTGAGATCGCAAAGCTTTCGGACGAACAAAAACGGGAACTCATATTCGGCGAAGATTTTTCGTCGCTGCCGCCGCCCTGCTCGGTGGCGCTCGTGCTCGGGAGCGGCGTCGAAGAGATGCGCAGCCGCGCGGCAAGCGCGGCGGCGCTCGCCGCGTGCATCCCCGTCGGGAAATTTATCGTCTGCGGCGGCGTCGCGCGCGAGTTTTGCGGCGAACGGCAGGCGGAGTGCCGTATCCTGCACGATCTTTTGCGGGAAGCGGGCGTCACGGCGGAGATCGTGCAGGAGCGCTCCTCCAAGGATACGATCGAAAATATCCTGTATGCGTTCACGCTTTTCAAGAACGATCTTCTCTCGCAAAAGAGGCTGAACGTCGCCGTCGTCACGAGCCCGTGGCACCTGCGCCGCGCGGCAGCGCTCGCAAGATGCCTGCTGCCGAGGACCGTCTCGGTGTACGGGTATCATGCCGGGTACGACGCGCAGCGGCTCGCATGGGCGCGCTGCCCCGAACTTCGCGAACGGGCGGAAAACGAACTTCGTTTTCTGCAGGAGGCGATCGGGTGCGGCTTTGCCGAAGATTTTGAAATTTGAAGGAGGAACGGATATGGAGCGGAAATTGCCCGCCTATCCTCTGTGGGTCATCGACCCCGACTTTTCCATATGGTCCAAGAGCGACACGCTGAACGGCACGGACGCGATCTTCTGGCAGGGGACGTCCCGCCGCACATACGGCTTTGTCCGTTTCGGCGGAAAGACCTATTGTTTTTTGGGCAGAAGGGACGACGCGGTCCCGCTCGTGCAAAAGGACGTCGCCGTCGGCGCGTTTGAAACGGTCTACACCTTTGCGTGCGCGGAATTTGCGCTCAAAGTGCGCTTTCTTTCGCCGCTTTTGCCGAATGATCTTGCCGTGCTCTCCCGCCCCGTCTGCTATACGTGCTACGAGGTCAGGGCGAAAGGGGCGCTGCCCGAAGATTTTTCCGTCGCGCTCGTTCTGGACGAAGAGTACTGTTACAGCGCCAAGCGCGCCCCCGTCATCGGCGGCGTGCTGCCCTGTAAGTCCTATGAAGCCGCGTTCATGACGCGCCGCAGGAACCTCGTGGCTTCGGACACGAGCGATACCTACGCCGCCGACCACGGCTATACCTATCTTGCGGGCGAAGAGAGTTTTTTCGTTACGGAAGCCGCCGTCAACCGCTATGTGGCGGAGGGGAAGGCGGAATATCTGCGCGCGTCCAACGAGCGCGCCTGCATCATGAGCGTCAGCCGCGCGCCCTCGGGGTATTTCATGACGGCGCACGACGATCTCGTCTCCGTGTTCTATTTCGGCGAATGGCTGAAAGGGTACTGTTTCCGCGACGGAAAGACCATCGTCGATGCGATGGACGATGCGCATGACGGGGCGGAGAAGGTGTTCCGCGCCTGCAAGGCGTTCGATAAAAAGCTGAAAGCGGACTGCGACGCCGTCGGCGAAGGATATTATGCGCTTGCCTGCGCGGCATTGCGGCAGAGCGTGGGCGGGCATAAGCTCGTGCAGAACGCAAAGGGGGAACTTTTGTTCCTTTCCAAGGAGTGCGACTCCAACGGCTGTATCGGCACCGCGGATATCTCCTATCCCTCCATGCCGCTCTTTCTGATCTACAACCCCGAACTTGTCAACGCCATGATGCGCGGCATCTGCACGTTTGCGCGGATGCCCGTCTGGACGTTCGTGTTCGCGCCGCACGACCTCGGGACGTACCCGTGGTGCAGCGGACAGGTGTACGGCGTGCGGGGAGAGGATGACAAATTCAACTGCGGGATGCTCGCCTTCGGCTGGGGCGAAGGTCCCAAGACGCAGCCGATGCTCTATCTGCGTCCCGCCGCGAGCAACATCTACGACGAGAAGATGCAGATGCCCGTCGAGGAATGCGGCAATATGCTCATCATGACGGCTGCCGCCATCCGCGCGGGCGCGGGGACGGCGTTCGCTGCGCAGAATATCGACCTTCTGAGGCAGTGGGCGCACTATCTCAGGGAATGCGGGCTGCATCCCGGGAACCAGCTCTGCACCGATGATTTTGCGGGGCATCTCGCGGGGAACGTCAACCTGGCGATCAAGGCGGTCGTCGGCATCGGCTGCTTTGCCGTCATCCTGCGCGCGCTTGGCAAGGAGACGGAGGCGTCGGTATATGCCGCCGCGGCGGCTTCGTACGCCGCCGCGCTCCGTTCGGAGACGGGGGAGGGCGTCCTGCCGCTCGCTTACGGGCGGGAGGGGACGTATTCGCTCAAATACAATCTGCTCTTCGACCGCCTGCTCGGGCTCGGGCTCTTCGGGCGGGAGATCTGCGAACGCGAGACGGAGTACTATCTCACGAGAAGCAACCGCTTCGGCGTGCCGCTCGACACGCGCGAAAATTATACGAAGTCGGACTGGATCTTGTGGTGCGCCGCGCTCACGGAGGACAAAGAGAAGGCGGAGCAGTTGTACGCGCCCGTCGTCCGCTTCTTAAAAGAGAGCCCCGTGCGCCTGCCCTTCGGCGACTGGTATCGCACGGAAAAGGGCGAGATCGTGCATTTCATCAACCGTACGGTGCAGGGCGGCGTCTTTGCCCCGCTTCTGAGCGCCTGCGGGAAGTTAAAACAACAATAAAGGAGAAGAGACGATGACGGATGTATTCCGGATCCCGGCGTTTCGCTTTCCCGAACATTTTTTGTGGGGAAGCGCGACGGCTGCCTTCCAGATCGAAGGGGACAACATATGGTCCGACCTGTGGTACGATGAGCAGGAACTTTTGAAACGCGATCCGTCCGCGGAAGTTTCCGGAACGGCCTGCAATTCCTATCGGATGTACCGCGAAGACATCGGACTTTTGCAAGAACTCGGGCATCGGGCGTACCGCTTCGGGATCGAGTGGGCGCGCATCGAGCCGGAGGAGGGCGTATTCTGTGAAGAGGCGGCGGAGCACTATGTGCAACAGCTCGCCCTGCTCAAAGAGAAGGGGATCAAAACCTTTGTCACGCTCATACACAAGACCGTTCCGCAGTGGTTTCGGCTGAAAGGGGGATTTGACGTCCTCGATAACCGCAGGGATTTTGAACGGTACCTGCATTATATCCTTCCGAAGATCGCGCGGTATGTAGATTTCTGGAACGTGCTCAACGAGTTCAATCTGTGGCTGAGCGAAGACGGCATGAAGAGAAAGCAGAACTGCGTTCTCTTTCATGCGCTCGGGTATCATACGATCAAGCAATATTCTTCCGCGCCCGTGAGCAGCGCGCACGCGCTCGTGATGTATTTCGCGAAGCGGCAGTTCGACCCGTTCGATCGGGCGGCGGCAAATTACTTCGACGTCGTCGACAATGAATTTTTCTTCCATGCCGTCCGTACGGGCGAGCTGGTCCTGCCCCATTGCGACGTGCTGTTTGACGGCGATATCAAGGACAGCTGCGACTTCTGGTCGATCAACATCTATACGCGCAGCATGGTGGATATGCGCAAAGCAAGCATGAAGGGGGATCGTTTCCCCTTTACGAAGGCGCGGACCATCCGGAAAGAACATTTTTATCTCGACGAGTTTTACCCGGAAACCGTCTATCACAGTCTGATGCGGCTCAAAGACAAGCCCGTCTATATCACGGAGAACGGGTATTCGTGCGAGGACGACCGCCTGCGCATCGTCTTTCTGACGGAATATCTGAGCGCGCTGCATACCGCGATCGAAGAGGGCGTGGATGTGCGCGGGTATCTCTATTGGTCGCTCCTCGACAATTTTGAATGGGGTTCCTATCTTCCGAAGTTCGGGCTGGTCTCCGTCGACCGCGCGAACGCATTCCTGCGTACGCCCAAGCCGAGCGCGTATTTCTACAAGGAGATCATTGAGAACAACGGGTATTCTCCCGAGCTCCTCAAAAAATATCTCACGGAGATCCCGCGTATCGGAGAGGTCCCCGTCATAAAATAATGCCGAAGGGCATTTCGGTTTACGGGGGAAGGAAAGCGGGATGATCAAAGAACTGTATTATCTTCTCAACATTTTGCTTGCCGTCGTGCTGGGATTTGCCATCGGGTATGAGCGCAAGCTCCGCTATAAAGAGGCGGGCATCCGCACGCATACCATCGTCTGCGCAGGTTCGGCGCTCATCATGGTGGTCTCCAAGTACGGCTTTGCGGACATCATGGAATACGACGCCTCGCGCGTGGCGGCGCAGATCGTATCGGGCATCGGCTTTCTGGGCGCGGGCATCATCATCTACCGCAAACACGAGATCCACGGTTTGACGACCGCCGCGGGCGTGTGGGCGACGGCGGGCGTCGGCATGGCGGCGGGCGCGGGGCTGTACCTCGTCGCGCTCGGCGCCGCCGTCGTCCTGATCGGCGTGCAGTGCCTGTTCCACGTCAGGTGCAAGTTCTTCCGGACAAAGAAGTATTTTCAGATCAAGATCTGCTTTGTGAGCGACGGGGAGGAGAACGGCACCATCAAGGAACTGTTCCAGACCGACCGCTTCAACCGCCTCGTCATCGAGCGGAAGGGCGGGGAGACGGTCTATCACGCGACGCTCAACACGGATAAGGAATATTCCTCGCAGCGCCTTACGGAGATCATGGCGCAGCATCCCTTTATCCGCTCCATCGAACGCTGCGACGAGAGCTGACGACGCGCCCTCATGCAAGCGGGCGAAGGACGCGGGCAGCGCGGGGCATTCCGCCCGCCGCGCAAAGAAAACAGAAGGAGTAAGAAAACATATATGAAGATCGTATATTTGGGGACTGCCGCGTATGAGGGCGTTCCCGTCCCGTACTGCAAGTGCCGCGTGTGCAGGGAGTCTTTCCGTTTGGGCGGGAGAGCGCTTCGTTCGCGCTCGCAGGCGCTCGTGGACGGAGAACTGCTGCTCGACTATAATGCGGACACCGTCTGCCATTCCCTGCGATACCGCATCGATTGGGAGAAGATCGGCGACTGTCTGATCACCCACAGCCACAGCGACCATCTCTGTCCCGCCGATCTGCTGATCTTGTCCGACCCGTTCAGCCATGAACACCGCACGGTGCATTTTTATTCCGCGCGGGACGGATATGACAAGATCGGGCGCGAGATCGAAACGCACCATATGCGGGACAGGGTGACGGTACGGCTGGTAAGCCCCGGGGAAGTTTTTTTCACCTCGGAGAACAAGTACAAAGTCCTTGCGCTGCGGGCAAATCATCCCGCCGAAACGTCGCCCGTGATCTATGCCGTCGAGCGCGGCGGGAAGCGGCTCCTGTACGCGCACGACACGGGGGTGTTTCCCGAGGAGAACTATGCGCTCCTGAAGGCGTTCGGCAGGCTCGATCTCGTTTCCCTCGACTGCACGGGCTGTCTGGGGCTCGGCGGAGGCTGGCGGGACGGGCATATGAGCCTTCAGACCGATCTCGAAGTGCGGGAACGGCTGCTGCGGGAGGGGATCGCGGACGAAAAAACGATCTTCGTCGCCAATCACTTTTCGCATAACGGCGGACAGACGTATGACGAGATGGTCCCCGAAATGGCAAAATACGGCATCGTCGTCTCCTATGACGGATTGGAGATCGAGTTTTGATGCCTGTGGAAAGAGAGATCGTCTGAACGGAGGAAAAAAAGTGAAAGCTCTCGGCGTGATGATCGACTGCTCGCGCGACGCGGTGTATTCCGTGGAAGCGCTCAAGCGGTATTTTGCGCTGCTGCACGGGATGGGCTATACCTATGTGCAGCTCTATATGGAGGACGTGTACGCGCCGGACGGGGAGCCGTACTTCGGCTATCTGCGCGGGCGGTATACAAAGGCGGAACTCAAAGAACTCGACGCGGCAGCAAGGGAGAACGGGCTGGAACTCGTCCCCTGTATCCAGACGCTCGCGCACCTCGGCGGCATCGCCCGCTGGCAGACATACCGGGACAGCTGCATCGATCTTGACGACATCCTGCTCGTCGGCGAGGAGCGGACGTACGAGCTGATCGATAAGATGTTCGCCTTCTGCGCGCAATGCTTCACCTCCCGCCGCATCAATATCGGCATGGACGAAGCGCACATGGTCGGTCTGGGAAGGTATCTGGACAGGCACGGCTATGAGGATCGCTTCGATATCCTGCTCGGGCATCTGACGCGCGTCGCCGCGATCGCCGAACGGTACGGGTTTGCGCCCATGATGTGGTCGGATATGTTCTTCCGCCTCGCCAACAAGGGGGCGTATTACTGTACGGACGGCATCCCGCAGGAGATCGTATCCCTCGTTCCGTCCGGCGTCACGCTCATCTATTGGGACTACTACGGGACGGACAAAGCGCACTATGCGGCAATGCTCCGCGCGCACGGGCAGTTTGCCAACAAGACCGTCTTTGCGGGCGGAGATTCGGGCTGGTACGGCTTTGCGCCGCACAACCGCTTTGCCATCCGCGCGTGCAGGGCGGCGTTCTCGGCGTGCAGGGAGCACGCCGTGGAGGACGCCTTCATCACCTGCTGGAAGGACGACGGCGCGGAGTGCTCGCTGTTCGCGTCGCTGCCCGTGCTGTTTGCGGCGGCGGAGTTTTCGCGCGGGAACTTCGACCTTGACGCGATCGGGGAAGCGTTCTCGCGGTTTGCGGGCGTTCCCATGGAGAGCTTTCTTGCGCTCGACGAGGTCGATCTCGAGCCGGAAAGGCCCGTCGATCCCTGCAAATATATGCTGTATTCCGATCCCTTCCTCGGCATCTTCGACAGGACGGTGCGGGGGGACGGCAGTCAGTTTGCCGCCGTCGCGCAAAAACTGCGCCCTTGCGCTGCGAACAGACGGTTCGGCTATGTGTTTCGTACGCTCGCCGCGCTGTGCGACGTGCTGGAGATCAAGTACGATCTCGGCGTCAGGACGCGCAGGGCGTACAAAGCGGGCGAAAGAGCCGCGCTCGGCGCCCTTGTTTCCGATTACGCCGCGCTCGAAAAACGGCTGAAACGCTTTTACCGCCTCTTCCTTGCGCAGCGCGAGAGGGAGTGCAAGCCCAACGGATTTGAAAAGCAGGATATCCGGCTGGGCGGGCTCATGCAGCGCGTCGCGCATTGCCGCAGGACGCTTTCGGAGTATCTTGCGGGCAAAAGGGCGGATATCCCCGAACTCGAAGAGGAGATCCTTCCCTTCGGCGGCGGGGAGGACGGCCGGGCGGTGACCTTTAACCGCTGGCTGGACACAGCCATGATCAAACCGATGATGTGAGGGGACCGCGGACAGGCGCTCCCCGTGAGAGGAAAAACATGAAGATCATTATCACAAGAGACCGCGAGGAGCTTTCCGCAAAGGCGGCAAAGGTGATGCTCGACGTTGTGAAGAGCGATCCCTATGCCGTTCTGGGACTTGCGACGGGTACGACGCCGCTCGGGCTGTATGCCCATATGATCGCCGACCGCGAAAAGAACGGCACGGGTTACGCCCATATCCGTACCGTCAATCTGGACGAATACATCGGGCTTCCCGCATCGCACGCGCAGAGCTACGCCTTTTTTATGCAAAAGCACCTCTTTGACGGGCTGGGGATCGATCGGGAGAACACCTATATCGAAAACGGCGCGGCGGCGGACGAGGAGAAGGAGTGCGCGCGGTATAACGCGCTTTTGGAACAGCTCCCGCGCAGCATCCAGCTGTTGGGACTGGGCAGCAACGGGCATATCGCCTTCAACGAGCCCGGGACGCCCTTCGGCAGCGATACGCACGTCGTGACGCTGGCAGAGAGCACGCTGCGCGACAACGCGCGCCTTTTTTTGCATCCCGACGAGGTGCCGCGCCGGGCGTATACGATGGGCATCCGCCAGATCATGCATGCAAAAAAGATCCTCGTTCTTGCGAGCGGGGCGAACAAGGCGGACGCCGTCTATAAAATGGCGATGGGGGATGTGACGGAGCTCGTGCCTGCGTCCGTCCTGCAATTGCATCCCGACTGCGTCCTGATCGCGGACAGGGAGGCGGCGGAACGGCTATGAAGTATTCGATCGGGATCGATCTGGGCGGCACGTTCATCAAATTCGGCGCCGTCGGCGAGGACGGGAGCATCCTTCGGAAGGCGAAGATCCCCACGCCGCAGGGCTGCGGATACGAGGAGACCGTGGATGCGATCGCAGGGCGCATCGGCGCTCTCGCTGCGGAAATGGGCGCGCCCTGCGCGGTCGGCGTCGGCTGCCCCGGCGTCATCGACGGCGCGCGCGGGTTCGTCGTCACGGGCGGCAACCTGCTTTGGGAGAACAAGCCCTTTGCCGGGGACCTCTCGCGGACGGCGGGCGTTCCCGTCTGCGTCTGCAACGACGCGAACGCCGCCGCGTACGGCGAGTATGCCTGCGGCGCGGGGAAGCGCTTTTCAAGCATGGTCCTGCTGACGCTCGGCACGGGCGTGGGCAGCGGGATCGTATTCGGCGGCAAACTCTTTACGGGGGAATGCGGCGCGGGTGCGGAGATCGGACATACGGTGCTGCACGGCGGCGGCGAGCTCTGTTCGTGCGGCAGGCGCGGTTGCTTCGAGGCGTACGCCTCCGCTTCGGCGCTCATCAGAAGGACGCGGGAGGCAATGATCTGTCATCCGGAGAGCAGGATGTGGGAATTGTGCCGCGGCAGCGCCGACCTCGCCGACGGGCGCACGGCGTTTGACGGGATGCGGCTGGGCGACGGCGCGGCGATCGCGGTCGTGGAAGCGTATCTCGACGACCTCGCCGAAGGGATCGCCAACGTCGTCAACGCCTTCCGTCCGGCGGCAGTCATCCTCGGCGGCGGGATCAGTGCGGAGGGCGAGGCGCTCACGCTGCCGTTGCAAAAGCGGGTGGACGCCATCATCCTCGGACACGGGGCGTATGCGCCCGCCGCCATCCTGCCCGCGCGGCTCGGGAACGATGCGGGGCTCGTGGGGGCGGCGCTGCTCGCAAAGGAGGGATCATGATCGTCTATATCCCCGACGGAACGAAGGAAGATGCAGCTTTCGCCCGCACGACCTGTCTTGCGGTCTCGGCGCATCAGGACGACATCGAGTTCATGGCGTACGCGCCCATCGCGGCGTGCTTCGGCGCGCCCGACAAATGGTTCGGCGCGGTGGTCGTGACGGACGGCGCGGGAAGCCCGAGGAGCGGCATCTACGCAAACTATACAAACGAACGCATGAAAGAGGTGCGCATCGCGGAACAAAAAAAGGCGGCTGCGATCGGGGAATACGGCTTTCTCGCGTTGCTCGGGCATCCGTCCAAGGCGGTGAAGGATACGGGCGATACCAAAATCGTCGAAGAACTCGCCGCTCTCATCCGAAGGGCGCGTCCGAAGGAGTTGTATACGCACAACCTTGCGGACAAGCATGAGACGCACGTCGCCACGGCGCTCAAAGTCATTGCGGCGCTTCGCTGTTTAAGACCCGAAGAGCGCCCCGAAAAAGTGTACGGCTGCGAGGTGTGGCGCGATCTTGACTGGCTCGATGACGGCGAGAAGGTGTATCTCGACTGCGGCGCGCATCCCAATCTGATGCGCTGTCTTTCCGCCGTGTTCGACAGCCAGATCGCGGGCGGCAAACGCTACGATCTTGCGGCGGAGGGCAGGCGGCTGGCAAACGCGACCTTTTGCGCGAGCCACGCCTGCGACAGGTATACCGCTTTGAATTATGCGATGGATCTGACGCCGCTGATGGACAAAAGCGTCGATATTGCGGACTACGTTGCGGAACGTATCCGCAGATTTGAACGCTCCGTGCGGGAGACGATCGCAAAATTCAACGGATAAGAGCCCGCACGCGCAAGGCGGCAAGGGGGATCGTCGGAAAGGACGGTCCCTCTTGCCGTAAAAATCTTTCGGAAAACGCTTGACAAAAGGTAAAGACCGTGCTATCCTATATATGTAGTTAAACTAAATATTAGTTTAACAAATTATAAGGAGGAGGGGCATGGTCGCATCGAGCGAATTTATCAAAGGGTATACCGAGATCGTCGTCTGCGCCCTGCTCTTTCGCGGGGACGACTACATCTACAGCCTCGTCAAGCGCATCACGGAGTGCGGCAGGGGGGAGATCAGGATCACCAATCCCTCCTTGCTTATGGTCATGAAAAAACTGGTCGGCGAAGGAAAGGTGACGACGTACACGCAGGCGGGCAAGAGCGGCGTGGCGCGCAGGTACTACGCGCTCTCTTCGGCGGGCAGGGCGTACTATCTTCAATCCCGCGACGACTATTTAGGCTCGCTGCGGACTCTGCAAAATCTTGTAAAGGGGGACATCGGCAATGCGTGAAAAGATCGGAGCATACATTCATGAAGTGATGAAAGATTACGGCGTGAGCAACAAAAAGCTGGAACGGGAGCTTGCGGAAGCCTGCTGTGATGAGTACGAACTGCGTCGTTCGGAGGGAGACCCGGAAGAGGACGCCTTCCGCGCCGCCGTTGCCAATATCGAGGAGATCGCCAAGGAAAAGATCGTGCCGCGCAATAAGTTTTCCTTCATGCTCGGCATGGGCGTTCTGGCGCTCTGCCTTTCGGCGGCGGAAATGCTCGGCTCGCTGCTCACCGAGTGGTATGCCTTCTACCTTGTCGAGCTGCCGCTCGCGTTTGCGGGGATCGTCGTCATTGCAGCCGTCTATCTCATCGTCAGGCGCCGCAGCTTCCGCTGGTACGACCTGCTCGTTTTGGGCGTGATGCTGCTATCGTGGTTCTTTGCCTTTTACGCGATGCTTTCCATACTGTCGTTCAACGGCGCACCGGGAAGCTGGCACGATATCGGCTTTACCTTTCCCTGCGTTTTCCGTCATATCATCCACCGCGACTGGTGGGCGGCGGGCGCCGTGGAGACGCACAACGTGTTCTATCCCAACTTCCTGACGGCGGCAGCGATCTTTCTGACGGCTCTCGTCCTCTTTGTACGCCAATCCATTGCAGCAAAACACAAGAAAGCCTAAAAAAGAGCGCCGCGCGGCGCTCTTTTTTCGGGAAAGGTATAGAAATTTTTGCAAAGTGTGCTATAATAGGGGCAGTCGGCGCCCCCAAGCGCCATTGCGTCAACGGAGGACAAAATGCAAAACATTCCCAAGATGAAAGTAGGCATCGTGGCGGTCTCGCGGGACTGCTTCCCCGAGAGCCTTTCGGTGAACAGAAGGAAGGCGCTCGTTGCAGCGTACGAGAAGAAGTACGGCAAGGGGGACATCTACGAATGCCCCGTTTGTATCGTCGAGAGCGAAGTGCAGATGAAAGAGGCTCTCGCAGACCTCGAAAAAGAGAGCTGCAACGCACTCTGCGTGTACCTCGGCAACTTCGGTCCCGAAATTTCCGAGACGATGCTCGCAAAGGAGTACGCGCAGAAAATGAACGCGCCCGTCATGTTCTGCGCGGCGGCGGAGGAGAACATCGCCGTTCTCTCCGATTCCCGCGGCGACGCCTATTGCGGGATGCTGAACGCCAGCTATAACTTAAAGCTGCGCGGCGTGCAGGCATATATCCCCGAATACCCCGTGGGCGATGCGGAGGAGTGCGCGGACATGATCCACGCCTTCCTGCCCGTCGCGCGTGCCGTGTACGCCTTAAAGCGCCTGAAAGTCATCTCCTTCGGACCCCGTCCCATGAACTTCCTCGCCTGCAACGCACCGATACAGCAGCTCTATAACCTCGGGGTCGAAGTGGAGGAGAATTCCGAATTAGACCTGTTTGAAGCCTTCCACAAGCACGCGGGGGACAAACGCATCCCCGGAGTGGTCGCGGACATGGAGAAGGAACTGGGCGCGGGGAACAAAAAGCCCGAGATCCTAAATAAACTTGCGCAGTATGAACTCACCCTCCTCGATTGGATCGAGGCGCATAAGGGCAGCCGCGAATACGTCGCCGTCGCGGGCAAGTGCTGGCCCGCGTTCCAGACGCAGTTCGGGTTCGTTCCCTGCTATGTGAACAGCCGCCTTACGGGCAGAGGCATCCCCGTCTCCTGCGAGGTGGATATCTACGGCGCGCTCTCCGAGTTCATCGGAACGGTGGTGAGCGAGGACGCCGTGACGCTCCTCGACATCAACAACACGGTGCCGAAGGACCTGTATGAAACAGACATTGCGGGCAAGTACCCGTACGCGCTCACGGATACCTTCATGGGGTTCCATTGCGGCAACACCTGCGCGGGCAAACTGTGCCATCCCGAGATGAAGTACC
>CALVUC010000032.1 GCA_944363395.1 uncultured Clostridia bacterium
CCCTCCACAAACTGCTCGGCGTCGAACAGTTCGAGATCGTCCATCTTCTCGCCCACGCCGACGAACACGACGGGGATCTTCAGCTCCCCGCACAGCGAGAACACAAACCCGCCCTTGGCGGTGCCGTCCAGCTTGGTGAGCACGATGCCGTCCAGTTCGACCGCCTCGTCAAAGATCTTCGCCTGCGACACGGCGTTCTGCCCCGTCGTCGCATCCAGCACGAGGTACTTCAAAAACTGCGCTTCCTGCCACTCGCGCCTGACGACGCGGTCCATCTTTTGCAGCTCCTTCATGAGATTGTCCTTGACGTGCAGCCGCCCCGCCGTATCGATGAGCACGACGTCCGTCCCGCGCGCCTTGGCGGAAGAGACGGCGTCGAAGATGACGGCGGCGGGATCGGAGCCGTCCTCATGCTTGACGATGCGCACCTTGGCGCGCTCCGCCCAGACGCCGAGCTGATCGATCGCCGCCGCACGGAAGGTATCCGCCGCCGCGACCGTCACGCTCTTGCCCTGACGGACGAACCAATTGGCGACTTTGCCGATGGTCGTCGTCTTCCCGACGCCGTTGACGCCGACGAACATGATGACGCAGGGATAGGAGATCTCGGGGACAGGCGCCTCGTTCAGGGTGTCCTCCAGGATATCCTTGAGAAGATCGGTGACGAACTGCTCGTCCCTGACCTTCTCGGCGATCGCCTCCTCCCTGACCTGCCCGACGACGTCCTCGGCGGTGCGCACGGAGACGTCGGAGGAGATGAGGATCTCTTCGAGTTCGTCGTAAAAGGCGTCGCCCAGCTTATTTTTGAGGAAGAGCTGCCGCATCTTCTGCGACACGCCGTCCTTGGTCTTTTTCAACGCATCGCGTATCTTACCGAAAAAACTCATACAAAACTCCCGTGTTCACGATGGGCAGCATGACCCTGCCCGCCTGGTCCCGTCCTCACGCGATGACGGTGTCCCCTCCCAGCTTCGCCTCGACTTCGGAGAGCTTGACGGAGACGATCTTGGAAACGCCTTTTTCCTCCATCGTCACGCCGAACAGTACGTCCGCCTGGTTCATGGTCGGTTTGCGGTGCGTGATGACGATGAACTGCGTGTCCTTGGAGAACTTCTTCAGATATTTCGCAAAGCGGTCCACGTTCGCCTCGTCCAGCGCCGCCTCGATCTCGTCGAGGATACAAAACGGCATGGGGCGGGACTTTAAGATGGCGAACAGGATGGCGATCGCCGTAAAGGCGCGCTCGCCGCCCGAAAGAAGGGAGATCTTGGTGAGTTTTTTCCCGGGCGGACAGGCGACGATCTCGATGCCCGCGTTGAGCGGATCGTCGCAGTCGGTGTAATCGAGCTGCATTTCCGCCTTGCCGCCGCCGAAGAGCTCGCGGAAGATCTGCGTGAAGTTGGCATTGATCTCGTTGAAGCCCGCGTCGAACTTGCGCTGCATCTCCGCCTTGAGCTGTTCGAGCACCGTGGTGAGATCGGCGATGCCCTTGTCGAGGTCCTCTCTCTGCGTCTGCATCTCGGTATAGCGAGAGAGCAGGTTGTCATAGTCCTCTTCCGCGTTCTGGTTGATGGCGCCGAGCGCCCCGATGCGGTGCTTCAGGCTGTTGATGCGCGAGGACGCCTGCGTGATGTCGTAGTGCTCGTCGCGGAGGGCGAGCGCGCTCTCATAGGTGAGCCCGTACGCCTCGTCGATGCGCTGCTTCATGTTCTCAAGCCCCGCTTCCGCCTTGGAGATCTCCAGCTCGCATTCATGCTTGCGCTCGGAGAGCGTCATCTGCCGCGCGAGCAGCGCGCGCTTTTCTTCGGCGAGCCTACCCTGCGTCTCGCCGACCGAGCCCTTCTCCCCTTCGAGCGCCGAGAGCCGCTCGCGGAGGACGGCGACGGCGTGCTGTTCCTCCTCGGTCAGCGCCGCCTTCTCCTCCTCGCGCTTGAGCTGTTCGATGAGCGTCTCCGTCCTGGAGACGTCCGCGCGCGTCTCGTCCACTTTGCGGGCGAGGATCTCCTTCTCCTCGCACAGGCGCCGCGCGCTCTCCTCGTCCGCCGCCCGCGCCGAGACGATCGCCGCGTTCTCCACGCGCAGCGCGTTGAGTTCGGAGAGGATGCCGTCGCGCTCCTCCTTCAGCTTGTCCCCTTCCGCCTGCCGCGCCGACGTCTCCGCCGCCGCCTCGGAACGGATCTTGTGCAGGAGTTCCTCGTTCTCCTCGGAGGAGAGCACTTCGCTCTTCAGGCTGTCCGCCGTCGTGCGCAGCGTCGTCAGGAGCGCCTCGTACTCGGCGATGTCGCGGGCGGTCTCCGCAAGCTGCCCCGCAAGGGACGCCGCGCGCTGCGAGAGCGCCGCAAAGGACGCCGTCTGCTCCTGCACCTGGAGACGGAACTGCTCGTACGCCGCCTGACGGGCGGAGAGCCGTTCTTCACAGGCGGCAAGCTCCTTTTTGAGCGCTTCCTGCCGCTTTTTCTGCGCGGCGATGCGCTCCTCGCACTCCTTGATGCGCCGCTCGCCCGCAAGAAGGTTGCCGCTCTCGCGGCGGCGGGAGCCGCCCGTCATCGCGCCCGACGAGGCGATCGTGTCGCCGTCCAGCGTCACGAGCTTGAAGGCGCGCGGGAACTTGCGCGAGATGCGCGTCGCGTTGGCGATGGTGTCGCAGATGAGCGTGTTGTCCAGAAGATAGCCGACGATGTTCTCGTAATAGCGATCGTAGGAGACAAGTTCGCCCGCGAGCCCGACGGCGCCCTGCTCTTTGAGCGCGGCGCGGATCTCCCTGCCGTTGCCGCGCGGGCGCATGGTGTCGACGGGCAGAAAGGTGACGATGCCGCCGCCCGTCTTTTTCAGATATTCGATGAGATAGCGCGCGTCCTCCTGCGTGGCGGTGACAAGGTTCTGCATCGCGCCGCCGATCGCCGTCTCGACGGCGACTTCGTATTGCTTTTCGGTGCGCACGATGTCGGCAATGGCGCCCTTGACGCGCTTTCCGATCTCGGGATCGGACTTGGCGGTGAGCTGGAGCCTGCGCACGGAATCACGGTAGCCGTCGAAACGGTTTTTGAGATTGACGTACATCTCCAGATTGTTGGTGAGATTGAGGATGGACGTATTGCAGTCCGCCGCCTGCTCCGTGAGCGTGCGCCGTGCCGCTTCCTCCTCGCGCACGGCGGCAAGGAGCGATTGTTCGGTCTGCGGCTTTTCGTCCAGAAAGCGCTCGCACGCCGCGCGCTCCTGTTGGCACGCCGCCGCCTGCTCCTCCTGTTCCGTCTTCCTCGCCCGCGCCTTGGCAAGCGCCGCGTCCACCTCCCCGATGCGTTCGGAGACGGCGTCGCGACGGGCGGAGAGGCTCCCGACGTTGGCGCGGATATCGGCGAGATCCTCCACGGACGAGAGCTCGCTCGCGCGCTTTTCTCCCATCAGCCGCTCGAACTCGGCAACTTTTTGCGAGACTTCGGCAAGTTTTGCTTCGAGCGCGGCGCACTTTTTTCCGATCTCTTCGGCGCGCCGTACATTCTCCTGCGATTTTGCCGCGCCGCTCTTTTCCAGCCGCTCGATCTCGCGGGTGCGGCGCAGCGAATATTCGATGTCGTCCGTCGCCGTCTGCAGCTGGCGGCGGTAGGAGCGGATGCGCTCGCCCAGCACCTTCGCTTCCCCCGTCTTGTGCTCGATGCCGACTTCAAAGGCGCGCAGCTTTTCGTTGACGGCGCGCAGTTCTTCATCCGCCTTCGCGATCGCCTCGCGCGCCGCTTCCTCCTCCTTATCGAGCGCGGCGAGGCGTCCTTCCACGCCGTTCAGTTCCCGCCCCGCCTGTTCGATCTTTTCGCGCTGCTTTCCCGTCTCGTAGGCGAAGTTATCAAAGCGCACCAGGTAGGCGTTGACCTCCTCGTGCTTGAGTTCTTCCGTATAGGCGCGGTATTTCTTTGCCGTCTCCGCCTGCTTTTCCAGCGGACGGAGCTGGTTTTCCGCCTCGTCCATGCGCTGGACGAACACGGTGAGGTTGTCGCGCGCGTTCTCGAGCTTGCGCTCGATCTCCGCCTTCTGCGACTTGAACTTCATGACGCCCGTCGCTTCCTCGAAGATGGCGCGCCTGTCCTCGGGCTTGGCGTTCATGATCTGCTCGACCTTGCCCTGCCCGATGATGGAATAGCCCTCCTTGCCGATGCCCACGCCGTGCAGGAGCGCAACGATATCCTTGAGCCTGCACGGCTGCTTGTTGAGCAGATACTCGCTGTCGCCCGAGCGGTAGAGGCGGCGGGTCATGGCGACCTCGTCGTACTCGATGTCGAAGAGACGGTTCGTGTTGTCAAAGACGAGCGTCACCTCGCAGAAGGAGAGCTGGCGGCGCGTCTGCGTGCCGCCGAAGATGACGTCCTGCATGGAGGAGCCGCGCAGCGTCTTGGCGGACTGCTCGCCCAGCACCCAGCGAACGGCGTCGGCAACGTTGCTCTTGCCGCAGCCGTTGGGACCGACGATACACGTCACGCCGTCCTCGAATTGGATAGAGGTCTTGTCCGCAAAGGACTTGAACCCCATGAGTTGGATCTCTTTGAAATTCATTGCCCCGATAATTTCCCGAATAACAGTTTTGCCGCCGCCCGTTCGGCGAGCTTTTTGGTGGGAGCCTGCGCCGTCGCACTCTCCCCCATCGCCGTGACCGTACAAACGACGCCCGCCGTTCCCTCCTCGGAGACGTACACGGGCAGCGCGTGTACCCGCGCCTGCACGAATTCCTGCAAAGCCGCCTTGCTGTTCTCCTCCTCTATGGGAAGAAGGCTGCGCGCAAGGAACGCCTTTGCCGCCGCATACCCGCCGTCCAGATAGATCGCGCCCGCGACCGCCTCAAAGAGGTTCGCCGCCGTCTTGCCGTGCAGCGGCACGTCGCCCGTACGGCGCAGATACTGCATGAGCCCCAGCGCCTCGCAGGCGGCTTCCATCGCCCCGCGCGAGACATAGTTCTGCCGCATCGCCGTCAGCACGCCTTCGCGCGCGGAGGATGCGTGATACAGAAGATCGGTCACATACAGCTGTACGACCGCGTCGCCCAGAAATTCCAGCCGCTCGTTGCTCTCCTCCCCCGTGACTTCCGCCAAAGAGGAATGCACGAAGCAGCGCCCGAGCAGCGCGCGGTCTGAAAAGCGGTATCCGATCGCCCGTTCTGCCGCCGAAAGTTCAGGCATCGGCGCCCCCATCCGCGGTCTGCTCGGCGAGAAGCTCCTCCATCATGCCGATGAGCCCGCCCTTGCAGGCGTCGATCGCCTGGTAGATGGAGGGCTTGATGCTCTTTGCCTTGGAGGAGCCGTGCGATTTGACGACCACCTTTTTGAGCCCGAGAAAGACGGAGCCGCCGAAACGGGAGTAATCGAGCGCTTTTGTGAGCCCTTCGATGGGTTTTTTTGCCGCAAGATAGCTGAGCTTGCGCGAGAAGGACGCCGTGAACTCCTTCTTGAGCATCTCGCCCACCGTCTTGCCGCAGCCTTCGATCGCCTTCAGGGCGATGTTGCCCGAAAATCCGTCCGCGACGGCGACGTCCACGTCGCCGTACATGATGTCCCGCCCCTCGATATTGCCGACGAACGTGATGCCCTTTGTCGCCTTGAGCAGCTGATGCGCCTCCTGATGCAGAGGATCGCCCTTGTGCTCCTCCGTCCCGTTGGTGAGCAGCCCGACGCGGGGTTCTTTGACCCCGAACGCCGCCCGCGCATAGGCGGACGCCATCAGCCCGAACTGAACGAGGTACTGCGGCTTGCACTCGGCGTTCGCGCCGCAGTCGCATAAGAGCGTCTGCTCGCCGCGCACGTTGGGGATGGCGGGGCAGAGCGCGGGACGCATGACGCCCTTGAGCCTGCCGATGAACATGATGCCGCCCGTGAGCACGGCGCCCGTGGAACCCGCGGAGACGAAGCCGCCCGCGGAGATATCGTTTTTGAGAAGATTGAGTCCGACGACGAGCGAGCTGTCGCGCTTGGAGCGGACGGCGTGCGTGGGAACGTCGTCGTTGGTGATGACCTGCGAGCAGGGAACGATCTCCGTGCGCGCGGCGTCGTAGGAATATTTGTCCAGTTCGCGCTTGATGAGCGCCTCGTCGCCCGTGAGAACGACCTTGAAGCCCTGCCTGTCCGCGAGCGCGTCCACCGCGCCCTTGACGATCTCGGCGGGAGCGTAGTCGCCGCCCATGGCATCCACGATGATCTTCAGCATATTTTTCTCCGTATCATATGGTATTTTTCAAAGACCTTTCGGGGAAATTATATCATTTTTCCCGCAAAAACACAATGATTTGACGGCGGCGGGACAAAAAAAGTGCGGCGCGAAAATTGTCGCGCCGCGTCTCATTCCCGCTCGACCGTGACGACGGGATCGTAGTCCCCGAGAACGCGCACCGCCTGCCCGACAAAGGCAAGGACGTCCTCGTCGCGCATGGGGCAGGCGAAGGGGATGCCCACTTCGAACACCGCTTTGACGCGCGCCCCGCGCACGAGACGGAAGTCGTGGATGTTCACGCCCTCCGTCATGCCCTCGACGGCGGCGCGCAGCCGCTCCTCAAGCAGCTTCGCCTCCGCATCGTCCACGACGACGGGGTCGAGGTGCAGCGTCAGCGATACGCCCTCCTTCTCCTTTGCCGTCCGCTCCAGACCGTCCAGCACGGTGTGGGAGGCGAGGGCGGGAAGGCGCGCGTCCATCTCGACGTGCGCCGTTGCAAACGCCGCCCCCCTGCCGTAACAGTAGACGCGGATGTCGTGGACGCCGAGCACCCCTTCGCCCGAAAGGAGCAGGGCGCGCAGGCGCGCCACGAGCGCCTCGTCGGGCGCCTGCCCCAGCAGCTTGGACCCCGCCTCCTTCAGCAGCCGCACGCCCTGCCATGCGATAAAGAGCGCGACGGCAAGCCCCATCCAGCCGTCGACGGCGAGGAAGGTGTAGTCGGAGATGAGCGCGCCGATGAGGACGGCGAGAGTCGCCACGCAGTCGCAGGCGCTGTCCGTCGCCGCCGCCCGCAGCGGATCGGAGCCCGTTTTTTTGGCGGCGTACCTGTAAAATACGAACATTGCCGCCTTGACGGCGACGGAGACGGCGAGGAGGACGTACACCCAGAGGACGGTAAATTCCGTCCCGCCCGCAAGCGCTTTTTCCAGCGACTCCCTGCCCAGCTCGACGGCGAGCACCAGCACGAGGAACGCGATGCCCATGGACGCGACGTATTCCGCCCGCCTGTGACCGTAGGGATGCTCGCGGTCGGCGGGTTTTTCCGAGACGCGGTAGGAAACGAGGGCGACGATGCTCCCGCCGCAGTCGCTCAGATTGTTGAAGCCGTCCGCCATGACGGACAAAAGCCCCGTCAATGCGCCCGCCGCGATCTTGCCCGCCGCGAGCAGGAGATTGCACAAAAGCCCGACGGCGCTTGCCGCAGCCGGCGAAATGGAAGTTTTCATATACGATATTATACGCCGCCGGAGGCGGGTTGTCAACGCTTCTTGCGCGCCGCGGGTATAACCCGACCGCTGACGGGCAATACTGCTTGCGGTGCGCAAAGTGCCTTCCGGTTACATACAATGGAATGACAGAAGTGCTGCACCGAAGAGGAAGGATATGGTCGTCAAACGCGGAGAACTCTATTATGCCGATCTCTCCCCCGTTGTGGGGAGCGAGCAGGGCGGCGTGCGCCCCGTGCTCGTCGTGCAGAACGATACGGGGAACAAGTACTCCCCCACCATCATCGCCGCCGCCGTCACGAGCAAGATCGGCAAGGCGCGGCTGCCCACGCACATCGAGCTCCCGGGCGCCTTCGGGCTCGCCAAGGACAGCGTCATTTTGCTCGAACAGATCCGCACCATCGACAAAAAGCGGCTGATGAGCCGCATCGGCGAACTGCCGCCCGCGACCATGCGCCGCGTCAACCGCGCCATCCTCATCAGCCTCGGCTTCGAGCCGTGAACGCGCCGCGCCCCGCAGATGCGGGGCGCGGCGCGTTCACGGCAGTCACTTTCTGTCCTTCATGCAGACGTACTCCCTGTGCGGGGCGACCGCCTGATAGGCGGGACGGATGATCTTGCCCGCGTTGACGAGTTCCTCCATGCGGTGGGCGCTCCAGCCCGCCATGCGCGCGATGGCGAAGATGGGCGTGTACAGTTCGACGGGGATATTGAGCATCTTGTAGGCAAACCCGCTGTAAAAGTCGACGTTCGCCGAGACGCCCTTGTATATTTTGCGCTTCTTGCCGATGATCTCGGGCGCGAACTTCTCCACGCGGGCATAGAGTTCGTACTCCTCGTGCAGCCCCTTCTCTCCCGCGAGCTTTTCCACGAACTCCTTGAAGATGCCCGCGCGCGGATCGGAGATGCTGTACACGGCGTGTCCGATGCCGTAGATGAGCCCCGCGCCGTCGAACGCCCTGCCGTCGACGAGCGCCTCGAGATAGGCTTTGAGTTCGCTGTCGCTCGAAGTATCGATGTTCGCCTTCATGTCCTCGAACATCCGCATGACGCGGATATTCGCGCCGCCGTGGCGCGGCCCCTTGAGGGAAGCGAGCGCCGCCGCGATCGCGGAATAGGTATCGGTGCCGGAAGAAGTGACGACGTGCGTCGTGAAGGAAGAGTTGTTGCCGCCGCCGTGCTCGGCGTGCAGCACGAGCGCCATGTCGAGGACGCGCGCCTCGAGCGCCGTATACGAGCAATCCTGCCGCAGCATATGCAGGATGTTCTCCGCCATCGAGAGTTCGGGGCGGGGACGGTGGATGACGAGCGAATCGTTGTTGTTGTAGAAATTCGCCGCGGCATACGAATACACCGAAAAGATGGGGACCTGCGCGATGAGCTGCAGGCACTGGCGCATGACGTTATCGGGCGCGATGTTGTTGGCTTCCGGGTCGTAGGGGAAGAGGGAGAGCACGCACCGCATGAGGGTGTTCATCATGTCGGGCGAGGGCGACTTCATGATGATGTCGCGCACGAAGTTCTTGGGCAGCGTGTAGAACTCGCCCAGCAGTTCGCAGAACGATCGGAGCTCGCGCTCCTTGGGAAGTTTCCCCGTAAGCAGGAGATAAGCCGTCTCCTCGAACCCGTAGCGCTTGTCCTCCAGAAATCCCTTGACGAGATCCTTGACGTTGTAGCCGCGGTAATACAGCTCGCCGGGCGCGGGGACGCGCTTGCCGTCCGTCTCCTCCGTCGCCTTGACTTCGGAGATCTCGGTCAGCCCCGCGAGGACGCCTCTGCCGTCCAGATCGCGCAGCCCCTTCTTGACATCGTATTTGGAATAGAGCGAAGGATCGATGCGGCAGGCGTCCGCGCACTGGCGGGTGAGGTCTCCGATCTTGATCCATTCATCCTTGGTGAGGTAAGTCTCCTCTCTTTCGTTGGGCATACTGTCGCCTCCTTTGCCGCCGGAATGGGACATTGCGGCAGTTTTACCTTACCATATTTTGTCCCGTTTGTCAAGTTCAGATGTTGACTATCCCCCTCTTTCACCGTATTTTCGCCGTTTTTCTTTGTATTGTCCATAAAAAAGTGAGCGCCGCCGCGGCAAAGCCGCGGCGGCGCGATCGGGAGTGGGTGATCAGAATACGGGAAGCATCGCAAGGACGGGCATGACGCACGCCTGCGCTTCGGCGGCAACTTCCGTGAGCAGCGCGACGAGCACTCCGCCCGCAAAGGACGCCGCGAGCGCGATGACGTCGCGCTTTTTCAGGCGGAAGGAGCGGCGATAGGCAAAGTACAGCACGAGCGCCAACACAAGCAGGACGACCCAGATGAGCACCATCCACCAATCGACGCCGCCAAACAGAAGATCGGGTCTGAGCGCGGCGACGGCAAGCGCCAGATAGGCGGGAATGAGGACCTTATACCCCCACCACGACGAAGAGATCTGATCGGCATTTTCCGACTTGTCGCGGTCGGCACAGACAAAGAGCAGGGTGTATGCCGCCGCCATCTCCGCCACGCCGACGGCGGCCGCAAGGGCAAAATTCACGCACATACCGTCGTTCAGCGGCTGTTTCGCCACGACGAGGCGCTCAAAGAAAGCGGACGTCCACGCAAGCGGGCTGTAAGTAAAGAGGCTGTCGCAGGCATTCCATAACTTATAATATCTTGTCCTGTCCTCCACCACGTAAGAAAAGATCGTATCGTCCGCCCAGCCGCTGACGAGAGCCAGGAAGAGCGGCAGGATGCACGCCCATGCCGCGATGAACAGGATGCCGTCCATGACGCGGTTGGCGCGGGAGAACAAAAAGCTGTTGACGCCGAACAGTCCCGCGCCCAGCAGCAGGGAGAGGAAGAAGTGCGGCACATACCACACGAAGGACTCCTGCGTCACGCGGAGGGCGATGGTGAGAACGCCGAACAGATAGGCGAGCGCGTACGGCACGAACACCATGACGAGCCCGACGAGGATACGCACAAGCGCGAGCCGCCTGCGCGAAACGGGAAGGCTGTACCAAAGATCTGTGCTGCGCTGCCCCATCCGGTAGGAAAACTGCATGACGGGGACGACGGTGCAAAGAATGCACAAAAGCACCGTAAAGACGTCGATCCCCGCGTTGTCCAGACGGTACAAGCGGTACTCCCCCGACGACGCCGACCGGGTCGAAAACCCGAGTACGGCGATCAGGCTGACGACGACGGCGATCGCCGAGAAGATGACGAGCGGCAGAAGGCAGCGTTTGAGTTCATAGACAAAGGTCTTTTTCATGACACATACCCCCTTTTTTGCACCTCGCACAGGAAAAGTTCCTCGAAGTCGACGGCGATCTCATCGATGAAGAGCGGTCCGAGCGCCGCGAGCCGCCCGATGAGCTCCTCCCTGTCGCCGCGCGCGATCAGGCGGGCGACCCTTCCCTCCGCCTCGAAGGAGAGACATTCAAAGGGAATGTCCTCGCGCACGATCTCACGCGGGAGAGCGATCTGGAATTTATGTACCGTGCCGAGCGTCTCACGGATGTCGCCCGCATCGGCGATGGCGCCGCCGTCCAGCAGCGCAAAGCTGTTGCAGATGTCCTCCAGCTCGCGCAGGGAATGGCTGGAAATGATCACCGTACAGTCCTCCATTTCGATGAGCCCGCGTTTGAGTTCGAGACGGGCGAGCGGATCGAGCCCGTCGAACGCCTCGTCCAAAAGGAGATAGCGGGGATGGCAGGCGAGCGCGAGCGCCGCGAACAACTGCCGCCTCATGCCCTTGGAAAAATTCCTGACGGGCGTCCTCGTCTGCAGGCTGAAAAGTTCGGCATACTTGCGGAAGACGGAGCGGTCGAAGGAATAGAACGTGCTGTACAGCGCGATGAGTTTTTCTGCCGTCGTCCCCGAGGCATAGTAGGGATCGTCCGGCAAAAAGAAGAGCTCCCTCCTCTTTTTTGCATTGCCTGTGACGATCTCGCCGTCCAGCCTAATCTCGCCCGCGTCGGGACGCAGCACGTCGGCGATGAGCCGCAGCATGGTGGACTTGCCCGCGCCGTTGATGCCGACCAGCCCGAACTTTGCGCCGTCCGGGACGGTGAGATCGACGCCGCCGAGCACGCGCTTCTCCCCGTACGATTTTTTCAGCCCCCTGATCTCGATCATGATACGTCCTCCTCGTCCTCCTCGTCCTCTTCCTCGTCGCCTTCGCCGTAGACGGCGGGCGGCGGCGGGTCCGCATACACTTCCTCCACGGCGGCGAGCGCTTCCTCACGCGTGAGCCCGCCCCCCTTGAGCAGCGTGAGACGGTACACCATCTCCTCGTACATATAACTCTTTCCCGTGACGCGGCAGACGTACACCCCCTTCTTGGGGATGGTACGGATGAGCCCGCTGCGCTCGAGTGCGGTATATGCGCGCTCGACCGTGTTGGGATTGACGCCCAGCTTAACGGCGAGCTTACGCACGCTGGGCAGGCGCTCGCCCTCGCGGAATGCCCCGAGACGGATGTAGTACTCGTAGGTATCCTTGATCTCTTCGCAAATGCTCTTTTTTCCCGTCAAACGTATATCCATGCTTCCGCTCCTCTGCGGCGTTTTTCCCGGACTGTCCGGTATCTGTCTCTATTCTGTCTTAATTGTATCATACAGATGCGCGCTTGTCAAGTGTTCCGCAAAAAAAACCCGCCGAAAAACGGCGGGAGCGCAGGACGCAAAAAAACCGCACGCGGGGTGCGGTTTTTGCGGGATGGCGTCACGCCATCTTTTCGAGCAGTTTGAAATCGATGCCCTTTTCGCCGATCTTGATGATCTTGACTTTGACCACGTCGCCGACGGAGAGCACGTCCTCCACCTTCTCGACGCGCCTGTCGGAGAGCTTGGAGATGTGGATCATGCCGTCCTTGCCGGGTGCGAACTCGACGAACGCGCCCATCGTGGAGAGGATCCTGACGACGCGGCCGATGAACAGGTCGCCCACTTCCGGCTCGCGGACGATGGATTCGACGATCGCCTTTGCGCGCTGCGCCGCCTCGGGATCGCCGTAGGACGCGATGCACACCGTGCCGTCGTCCTCGATATCGATCTTGGTCCCCGTTTCGGCGATGATGGAGTTGATGACCTTGCCCTGCTTGCCGACGACGTCGCCGATCTTTTCGGGATCGATCTTGAAGGAGATGATGCGGGGCGCGTACTTGCTGAGCTCGGGCGCGACTTCCGGCACGCACTCGAGCATTTTGCCGAGGATGAACTGTCTGCCCTCGTTTGCCTGCTCGATCGCGGCGTGCATGATCTCTTCCGAGATGCCCTTGATCTTGATATCCATCTGGATGGCGGTGATGCCCTTCTGCGTACCCGCGACCTTGAAGTCCATGTCGCCGAGGAAGTCCTCAAGCCCCTGGATATCGGTCATGACGCGGAACTCGCCCGTCTCCTGATTTTTGATGAGCCCCATTGCGACGCCCGCGACGGGAGCCTTGATGGGAACGCCCGCATCCATGAGCGCCATCGTCGAACCGCAGACGGACGCCATCGAGGACGAGCCGTTGGAGGAAAGGATGTCGTTGACCACGCGGATAGCGTAGGGGAACTCCTCCTCGGAGGGAAGCACGGGGACGAGCGCGCGCTCCGCAAGGGCGCCGTGACCGATCTCGCGGCGGCCCGCGCCGCGGATCGCCTTCGCCTCGCCCGTGCAGTAGCCGGGGAAGTTGTACTGGTGCATATAGCGCTTTGCCGTCTCGTCGTCCAGCCCTTCAAGCTTCTGCGCCTCGCTCATCATCGCGAGGGTGCAGGTCGTGAGCGTCTGCGTCTGACCGCGGGTGAACACCGCCGAGCCGTGGACGCGGGGCAGGACGTGGCGCTCGCACCAGATGGGACGGACGTCTTTCAGCCCTCTGCCGTCGGGACGGATGCCCTTATCGAAGATCTTGGCGCGCACCTTCTCCTTGGTGAAGTAGTACACGGAATCTTTGACTTCGCGCAGGTTGTCGGGATAGATCTCGGCAAAGTGGGCGAGGATGTCCTTTTCCGCCTCATCCTGGCGCGTCTCGCGCTCCTTCCTGTCGAAGGTGTCGAGCGCATGATCGAGCAGGTCGGAAGCGTACGCGCGCACGGCGGCGTCCAACTCCTCGGGAATGTGATAGAGCTCGATCTTCTGCTTTTCCTTGCCGACGGCGGGGACGATGACGTCCTCGATAAACTTGCAGATCTTGCTGATCTCCTTGTGACCGAACATGATGGCGCCGACCATCTCGTCGTTGGACACCTCGTCCGCGCCCGCCTCGATCATGAGGATGGCGTCCTTGGTGCCGGCAAGATTGAGATGGATGGTGCTCTTTTCCCGCTGCGCCGCGTCGGGATTGATGACGTACTCGCCGTCCACCAGACCCACGACGACGGAACCCGTGGGACCCATCCAGGGAATATCGGAAATGGCGAGCGCGACGGACGAGCCGATCATGGCGAGGGGCTCGGGCGTGATGTCGGGTTCGACGGAGAGCGCCGTCGCCACGACGACGACGTCGTTGAACAGTCCCTTGGGGAACAGAGGGCGCAGGGGACGGTCGATGAGGCGCGCCGTCAGGATCGCCTTGTCGCTCGCTCTGCCCTCCCTTCTCTTGAAGCCGCCCGGGATCTTGCCGACGGCGTACATCTTCTCTTCGTAGTCCACCTGAAGGGGGAAGAAGTCGATGCCTTCGCGGGGCGTCTTGGACATACACACCGTGACCATGACGGCGGTCTCTCCGCAGCGCACCACGCAGGAACCGTTTGCCTGTTCCGTGTACTTGCCCGTCTCGACGACAACTTCACGGGAGCCGACATTGAACTTAAATTCCTTGTAATTCATGCTTTCTATCTCCTTATCTTTAACGCCTTTCGTTCTTTGCCCTGCCGCCCCGACGGCGGAAGAGCGGGTGTCTTTCCGCACGCCGCGGCGCGGAAAAACGCAAAAAGGGGCGGCAAAAAGCCGCTCCTTTCAAAGCTTACTTTCTGAGATCCAGCGCGGCGATGACCGCTCTGTAACGCTCGATGTCCTTCGCTTTGAGGTAGTCCAAAAGACCTCTGCGGCGGCCGACCATTTTGAGAAGCCCGCGGCGGGAGTGATTGTCGTGCTTGTGCTCCTTGAGGTGCTCGTTGAGGTGGTTGATGCGCTCGGTGAGAAGCGCGATCTGGACCTCGGGCGAGCCCGTGTCACCCTCGTGCGAAGCGAACTTTGCGATGATCTCTCTCTTTTCCATTTGCGTTTATCCTCCTATGGAATATTTTGCCGCGCACGCCAAGGGGAACGTGGAGAGCGATCCTCCTCGCGTACGCCATGTGTTATTCTACCACTTTTCCTCGGGCTTGTCAAAAGAAATTGCCCCCTTCCCGCACATTTTTTGCGGGCGGGAGCAGACGGCGGCTATAAAATGAGCAGCGCCGCGTATCCGACGCCGATGAGCACGGCGAGAAACCCGAAATTGAAGAGCGAAAACTTTGCAAGATAGCGCCCCGTCTCGCCGGGGCTCACCCTGCGGAAGGTGTTGAGCGTGATGAGGCTCGCGAGCGAGGCGATGGGCGTTCCCAGCCCGCCCGCGTTGACCGCGATGAGGAGCGCGGGATAGTTTTCGGTAAATTTGGAGAGCAGCACCGCCGAGGGAACGTTGGAGATGACCTGGCAGGAGAGCGCGCCGAAGAGAAGCGGATCCCGATCGACGAGCGCGCCCACCGTCTCTTCCACGGCGGGGATGCGCGCCATATTCCCCGAAAAGATAAAGAAGGCGCAGAAGGTGAACAGCAGCCCGTAGTCGACGCGCAGCAGCGCCCTGTAATCGAGAAGGAGGATGGCTGCCGCGACGGCGATCAGCCCCCAGTAGGAGGGAAAGACGCGGAACACGATGAGCAACGAGAGCGCGAACAGCGCCGCGTACACGAGGATGCGCCACACGGGCGGGCGTGCGTGCGCTTCAAACTGCACGGCGGCGGGCTCGGGCTTGACAAAGAGGCAGATGGCAAGGATCATCACGAACGCCGCGGCAAAGGGCAGCGCCATGATCGCAAAGAACTCCCCCGTCGGGATGCGGAAATAGGAATAGAGATAGAGGTTCTGCGGATTGCCGAAGGGTGTGAGCATCCCGCCGAGGTTGGCGGCGATGTTCTGCATGATAAAGACGAACGCCGTCAGCTTTTTGTTCCCGCACGACTGAAGGACGAAGTAGCCGAGCGGCAGGAAGGTGATGAGCGCCATGTCGTTCGCCATGATCATCGAGCCGAAATAGGTGACGAACACGAGCGCAAGCACGATATTGCGCATATTCTTGAAGCGCCGCACGATGATGTCCGCGAGCCAGACGAAAAAGCGGATATTCTTGAACGCCGCGACGACCGCAAGCGTGCAGAAGAGGCAGATGAGGGTGTCCCAGTCGAAATAGTCCGCGTACTGCTTGTCGACGGGAACAAAGATGCAGGTGACGCCCGCGGCGAGCAGCGCCACGATGAGCACGATATTACTCTTGGCGAGTTTGCCCGCCGCCGCAAGGATGCTCTGGCGGCGGATATGCCTGTGTACGGGATGACCGCCCTGCGGCGCCCCTTCCGGCGCCTCCTCCCGCCGCTCTTCCGGAAGCGGCTGCATTTCTTCCATGATCCGACCTCTTATGTTTTTACGGCGCAAAGGATAGCACAATCGCGGCGAAAATGCAAGTAAATTTTCCGCTCCCAAACGCATTCCCCGAAATATTCTGAGGCGCGCCCGCCGCAGACGACGTCTGCGGCGGGCGCGCCCTTCCTGTTTCGCCAAAAAGAGCGCCGCGCGCTCACTTAAAATCGATATCCGGCTCCTCGCTTTCAAACCGTGGATCGGAGAAAAACTCCTTTGCCGAAACGTTCATCGTCTTTAACAGTATGAGCAGGGTGCGGATATAGATATCCTTGTTCTTTTTTTTACGGATGCCGCGATCGTCACTTTGCCAAAAAGAGCGCCGCGCGCTCGCGGATGAGCTTCGAGAGTTTTGCAAGATAGGTGGGGATATCCTTGGGCGTGCCGTGGCGCTCGATGCGCGCCCCGCCCGCAAACAGCTTCTTGGAGACGGCGTTTGCCCCGAGGGCGAGATTGTCGCAGGTCTCCTCCATCACATCCACGTTATAGACGCAGGCGTGACCCGGCTTGGTCCAGCCGACGTTCTCGTGCGCGCCCGCCATATACTTCTGACGGTACAGATAATAGGGAACGTACCCCGCGTTTGTGAGCGCTTCCCGCGAGAAGGCGATCATGCGGGAGAGCTCCCCTTCCCGGAGACGCGCCGTCTCCTCTTTGAGGCGCGCGCCCCTTTTGAGGCAAAGCGTGTGGACGGTGATGTTCTCGGGCGAGAGCGCGATCGCCCGTACGACGCTCTCCCGGAACGCCTCGAAGCTCTCGCCCGTGAGTCCCGCGATGAGGTCGCAGTTGACCTCGAAGCCGTAGGGCGCGGCGAGCGCAAACGCGCGCTCGACGTCCGCCGCCGTGTGCCTTCTCCCGATGCGGGCGAGCGTCTCGTCCGAAAAACTCTGCGCGTTGATGCAGATGCGCGTCACGCCGTACGCCTTGCAGGCGTCCAGCTTCTCCCGCGTGAACACGTCGGGACGCCCCGCCTCCACCGTATATTCGCAGCCGTTTGTGCGCAGCGGCGCGACGGCGGCGAGCACGCGGGCAAGTTCTTCCGCCTCCAGCACGAAGGGCGTCCCCCCGCCGATGTACACCGAGCGCAGGCTGCCGATGAGGGGCGCGCTCGCGGCGAGCTCCTCTTCGAGCGCCGCAAGATAGGCGGGAAGGTACTTTCTCGTCGCGCCGATGGGCGCGGTGATGAAGGAACAGTACTCGCACTTGGTGGGACAGAAGGGAAGGGAGACGAACAGATCGCAGCAGCCCTCGCGGCGCGTATAGACGTCCTTCTGCCCCGCGATGACCTGCCCCGTGAGGACAATGTTGTCCTCTCCGACGCACATTTCGCGAAAGAGCGGCTCGAACGCCCTGCCCGCCTCCAGTTCCTGATAGGCGAGGCGGGTGGGACGAATGCCCGTCAGCGCGCCCCACGGCAGCGTCACGCCCGTCGCCGCGGAGAGCGCGCGGTACAGGGCGAGTTTCGCGTACCGCTTGACGAGGCTCTTGAAGTGCAGTTCGTCCTGCCAGGCAGCCCTGTCCTTTTGCAACGTGAGATCGCCGCCGATGCGCACGGCATTGACGAAACACCCGCCCGCATAGCCGACGGAATGAGAGATGTCCAGCGCTTCGGCGCCCTCGAAGAGGCGCACGACGTCCATGAGTTCGGGGACGAGCATGGGAAGATCGGACGTCAGCATCGCACCCACCCGTTGTGACGGCGCTCGTATTCGAGCGTCGTGTCCTCGCCGTGTCCGGGACAGACCGTATAGTCGCCCTCCAGCGCGTACAGCTTTTTCACGCTCGCAACGAGCTGCGCGCCGCTGCCCGTGGGCAGGTCGCTCCTGCCGATATCGCCCGCAAAGAGCGTATCGCCCGAGTACAGCCTGTCACCGATGAGAAAACTCGCCCCGCCCGCCGTATGTCCCGGCGTCGCGATGACGCGGACGGCAAGCCCGGCGAGCGAAAGCACCTCCCCGTCGCGGAAGGTGAAGTCGATATGAAAGCGCGGGAACGCCCCGGGCGCATACGCGCCGAAGGCGGCGGCAAGCTCTGCGTCGGGAACGATCGCCTCCTCCCCCTTCAGGCATCCGACCTTGGCGCCGCGTTCCTGCAGGGCGTGCGCGCCGCCCGTATGATCGAAATGCCCGTGCGTCAGAAGGACGTGCGTGACCGAAAGCCCCCGCCGCTCCGCCTCCTGCGCGATGCGGGGCTGCGCGGGATCGATGCAGACGGCATACCTGCCGTCCGCCGTCACGAGATAACTGTTTGCCGCAAACCCGACGGGATAGATCTTATAACTCTGCATATCAGTTGGTGAGCCTGTGGACGTTCATGATCTTGGGACGGGAGGAGAGCCGGTTGATGAGTTCCTCGGCGTCCCTCAGGCTCGGCAGCCCCACGGTGACGTCCACGATGGCGTAATTGTTCTTGTCCCTGCCGTTGATGGCGGCAATGGAGAGCTTCATATCGGAAACGACGCTCGAAATGGCGGCGATCGCCGCGCCCTGCTCCTGCGCGGTGACGACGATGGCGACTTTATAGTTGACGCCCGCCGCCTGCTCCACCCATTCCGCGGGCTGCAGCCTTGCGGGATCGGCGTTGCGCATATTGGGGCAGTCCCGCCTGTGGACGACCACGCCCCTGCCGTGCGTGACGAATCCGACGATATCGTCGCCCGGCACGGGCGAACAGCACCCCGCAAAGGAGACGAGCAGCCCCGTCTCGCCGTTGATGCGGACGGTGCCGTGCGCATCCTTGCTGCGGAAGGGCTTGGGTACGATGGGCGCGGGCGCTTCCTTGCGGAAGTAATCGAGCAGCCTGAAAAAGACCTGATTGACGGTCACGCCGCCGTAACCGATGGCGGAATACATCTCGTCGGGCGTGTCGAAGGCGAACTTTTCCGAGACCTTCTGAAAACTCTCGGGCGTGACCAGTTCGGAGAGCGTCATGCCCTTGCGCTTCGCCGCCTCCTCCATCATCGACTTGCCGAGGCGGATGTTCTCCTCCTTCATCTCCTTCTTGAAGAAGGTCTTGATCTTGGCGCGCGCCGAGGAGGACTTGATGAATTTGAGCCAGTCGCGCGAAGGCCCCTTGCTGTTCGGCGAGGTGATGATCTCGACGACGTCCCCCAGCTCCAGCTCGGTATTCAACGGCACGATCTTGCCGTTGACGCGCGCCCCCGTGCAGCGGTTGCCCACTTCCGAGTGGATGGCGTAGGCGAAGTCGACGGGCGTCGCGCCCTTGGGGAGGGAGACGACCTTGCTCTGCGGGGTAAAGACGAGCAGTTCGGTGCTGTACAGTTCACCCTTGACGGTGTCCATGAACTCCTTGGAGTCCTTCAGCCCTCCCTGCAGTTCCATGACCTCGCGGATCCACGCGATGCGCGCGTCGAGCGAGGTCTCCTCGTCGCGGTGCTCCTTGTACTTCCAGTGCGCCGCGATACCGTACTCCGCCGTGCGGTGCATCTCCTCGGTGCGGATCTGGATCTCGAAGGGCTGTCCGAAGTT
>CALVUC010000033.1 GCA_944363395.1 uncultured Clostridia bacterium
AATAGAAAATGGAAATGTTGGTAACAAAGTTCTCAAAAGGTAAGTATCGCAACGAAGGAGCGTTGTTTGCAGAGCCTGTCTCTGCCGACAATGTAAAACTCATGGGTGAGATGATTGCATTGCAGGCGCTTCGTACCGTAAAAAAGTACGACATGAAAGTTGCAGACAGATTGTATATCGGTCTCATCAAGGATTTACATCACATGAATGAAATAGATTACACCGTATCGGACGGATACGACGTTGCTCAAACTGCAAGTTGTTTCCTTTGGCAATTTGCAGGAAGAAAGGTATCCGAAATTTACGGCAAAGACAGGCGTGGCAAAGAGATTACAATAAAACATGCCTGCTACAGAGAAGTAGACAGATTTATTGACGGCTTGCGTAACAGAGCTGACAGACACGGAGTAATAGAATACATAGACTTTGACGACTACAAGGCATTGCCTATGGATCCGGTAAACTGTTTTGAACAGGAACAGACAGATTACACCAAGTACGACGCTCTTGTAGAAGCATTGCAATTAACGGCATTGGAACTTGCTATCCTCAACTGCTATATGAACGGGATGCAACAATCCGCAGTATGTTCTGAGCTCGGTATTGGAAGAGGAACTATCCATCATAGAAAAGCAAGCATCCGCAAAAGATATTATTCTCTCTACGGTCAATATTGAAATGTCGTTTAACTACATAAAACCTTAAAGGCAGTTGCTTAATTGTAACTGCCTTATATTTTTATTTTCTTACAAGAAATTTTAATTTTAGGGGTTGATTTTTGTCTTTGTCGTGGCTTCTAAATGTAGGACTAAAATTTTTTGCAGGAATGCCCCCATTTTTGCTGCTTTCCTTCCCTTATAAGTAGGCAACTCCATTCAATGGGGGTCCATTTCCAACATTTTCGTGGCTAGTAAATAGAAATCATTTTTTTCAAAGTGGCAAAAAACTTGCCTGTTTGACCTTTATGCTATGACTGAAAAAGTTGAAAGAACTTTTACAAATAGGAAAGAAACCTTCCTATTTAACGGATATCATGTGGGAAACTTTTGCAAAGTCGCAAAGACCTTGCGAGTTTGCGAGATATAAAAGAAAAAACAAACAAGGAGGAGAAAAACAATGGGATTCAGAGCAGCAAAGATTTCCTTTGACGGAAGCCACTACATCGCAACACCGAAAGAAAATTTTCCGAGAGGCAAAAAGCGACGACGGTCTTCTTGCCCTGCGTCCGAACAAGAGGCGGAACGAAAGAACCAATTTGAAACTGCTTACAGGGAAAGTCAACAGTTGCCCCGCAAAGAACGGAAAGACTATGTAACGCAAGCTATGAAAGAAACGATACCCGATGAGGAACAACGTCAGGAATTTGTAGAGCGCAACAGTGAACGGAAAAAGATAAACGCCATTAGAAGAAAAGTCAGACTGTCTAAAAAGGCAAACTTACAGACTTGGAATTTCTTTTGCACTTTTACTTATGACAGTGAGAAACATACGGAAGAATCTTTCCGCAAGTCGCTCAGGAACACACTCAAACATCTTGTCAACCGTAAAGGCTGGAAGCATATCGGCGTATGGGAACGAGGTGGAGAAACGAACAGACTGCATTTTCACGGTATCTTCTATATTCCATCCGACGGCATGGTCGGAGAGATCATTGAAACAAAGGATTACAGCACGAAAGACAACCGAATGCAGACGGCAAGCCAGAATACCTACTTTCTCGAACGGTACGGCAGAAACGACTTTCAAAAGTTAATCTTACCTCACGAAGTCGGAGACTCTCTCGGCTATCTCATGAAGTACATAGAGAAGTCCGGTGAAAGACTTGTCTATGGCGGAAAACTGCCTACCTACTTTGAATCGGATGTTCTGGATGAGGATATTATCGTCCCATACGGGATAGACGACAGAAAAGCAGTATTAGCGGACGATTTTCTCTGTATGGTAGAGGGCGAGATTATGGGCAGAGTAAGTCCGGATGTCATAGAGAAAATGCCGAAAGTCAACTAAACTTACCTTTCGCCATTGGAGCGTAAACGGTTGTACACCTTTTCGCAAGGGTAAAGTGCATTGGTTTCACCAACCCTTGCAAAAACGAACAAAAAGACTTGAAAAAGAAAGACTTTTGCCCAACCGTTTATTTTCGCTCCGCCGAAAGGTAAAGAAACACAAAAAAATCTAAAAAAGGAGAATTGAATTTATGAAAACAAACGCAGCAAATAAGCAAACTTACACAAGCGTCGAAGAATACGAGACGACTTGTTATCTTCTCTTTCCGTCGATCAGCAAGCGTAAAAACATCGGCGGAAAAACGTATCTCGTCCGCAGATATTTCAACGGCGACAAAGACTTTGAAAAATCCATGCAAAGCCTTGCATCACAGCATACTTTTAAGAATAAGAGGTGAAGTTATGAAACAAAAGAACTATATCGCAGGATTGTATTTCAGGCTTTCACAAGAGGACGAAAGACAAGGCGAATCGGTCTCCATCGAAAACCAAAGAACTATGCTTCGCAAGTATGCCGAAGAACACGGCTTTGAGATTCACGGCGAATACATAGACGACGGTATATCCGGTACTACCTTTGATCGCCCCGAAGTACAAAGACTTTTAGACGACGCTAAAACGGGAGTCATAAATACGATAATAGTAAAAGACTTATCCCGCTTCGGAAGAAACTACATCGAGGTCGGGCAATACGTCGATTATGTGTTTCCGGCGTTCGGGATACGCTTTATCGCTATACAAGACAACGTAGATACGGCAAACCGTGACAGTGGTGCAATGGAAATGATGCCTATCATGAACGTGTTCAATGAATGGCACGCCGCAAATACAAGCAAGAAGATAAGAGCTGTAAAAAGATCTAATGCAAGGGAAGGAATTTATACAGCCAAAAAAGCCTCTTACGGATACAAAATGGGTACGGATAAAAAACGAGCTCCCGTTATCGATGAGGAAACCGCACCTGTTGTAAAACGAATATTTGAAATGTATGCTTCCGGGAAAAGTCCGAGAAAGATTGCCGAAACCTTGAATTTAGAAGGAGTACCGTCTCCTGCCACTTATGCTTATGAGAAATTCGGACAAAAGGCAAAACCCGATGCGGTCGGCTTATGGTCTGCCATTACGATAAGAGAAATGCTGGACAAAATCATATACATCGGACATATGCCGCAACTTCGTTGGACTTCACTGTCTTACAAGAATCACAAGCGATTCAGAAAAAATGAAGAAGAGTGGGCTGTCGTTTACAATACACATGAGCCCATCATTTCACCAGAACTTTGGGATAAAGTTCATCAAAGACGAAAGTCTGTCGCGCAGGGAAGAAAAACGAAAGTAGGGTACACGCATCCATTATCCGGATTTCTGTTTTGCGCCGACTGTGGCAATAAAATGAAGCTATGTACGTCACGTAATCGTAACGGAAAGCGATTCTTGCATTTTGACTGCGGTTACCATGTGCGATATGGTAAGGCATATTGCCTTTCGCATTATATCGCGGCAAGAATCTTGGATGAAATTGTACTTGAAGATATACGGGAAATGGCAAGGAGAGTAACGCTCGATGAAAAAGCTATCCGTGAGGAATTTATCCGTCATAATACCGAACTTGCGGACAACGCTGTCAAGTCCGTCAAAAAGGAATTACAGGCAAAGCGTAAGCGCACGGAAGAAATATCTCGCCTTATACAGGTTGCCTACGAGGACAGAGTGAAAGGAAAAATGCCCGAAGACATTTGCTTATACTTTATACAGAAATACTCGGACGAACAGAAGAAACTTGAAACGGAAATAGTCGAGTTGGAAGCGAAGCTGACCGAAACGGCAAACACGATGAAGAGTGCCGACGATTTCATACGAAGCATCAAGAAATACTTTGACGCGCCTGAACTTACCCGAGAAATGTGCTACGAGCTGATTGACCGTATCGTCGTGGGCAGTGCTCCTAAAACCGAAGGCGAAGACAGAGTGATCGATATTATCTACAAAGTAGATATTGCATCAGTCCTACGTTACAAACTCAAAAAATAATAAAAAAGGTGTATGGAAAACAACTCCATACACCTTTTTTAATGCCCTGGTCTTTCCCTCTCAATGTATCCATAAAAATGTGTTAAAACGGAAATACGATGGGCGGTATCGCCCGCAAACTGACGGAAGAGGGGATTGAAACGCCGAAGCTGTACGCCGAGAATAGAGGAATCAAGCATTATAAAGCGGCAACCTATCCCGAAATATGGAGCAGAATTTCCGTAGAGTATATCCTTTCTAATTATGAGTACACCGGCAGCACAGTAAATTTTAAGACAAAACGCAAATCATTTAAGAATAAAAAGCAAGTGATTCAGGGCAGAGAGGATTGGGCGGTATTCGAAGGAACACAGGAAGCGATCATCGACAAAGAGACCTTTGAAACGGTACAGAAAATGCGTGGGACGAAACGTGCGTATACGAAGTTCAATGAAGTCAATATCTTTTCCGGGCTTTTATATTGTGCGGATTGCGGCGGAAAAATGACAATCCGAAGAAGAAAGGAGGATAGGCGAAAAGATGCTTTCATTTGTTCGACATACCGTAAAAAGAAGAAAAATCTTTGCACGGAACACGCTATCAAGGTGAACGCTCTCGAACAAATCGTACTTGCTGATATACGCAGGGTCTGCGCGTATGTCAGACAGTATGAAGAAGAGTTTGTCGAGGACTTTCGTCAATGTTCTGCCAAAGAGAGTGCAAGGCTGCAATCATCGGCAAGGAATGAATTGAAAAAGACGGAGAACAGACTTTCGGAAATAGAGAAAATTATCGTAAAACTCTATGAAGAAAAGGTCTGCGGGACAATGCCGGAAGAACGGTTTGAACTTCTCGCTAAGAATTACGAAACAGAACAAACGGAACTTAAAGAAAAGGTTATAAGGGTGAAGTCGAGTTTGACGGTTGCCGAAGAGAACGATAGCAGTATTGCAAAGTTTATATCGTTGGTACGAAGTTATACCGAAGTAAACGAGTTAACGCCCGAAATTCTGAACAGCTTTATAGATAAGATATACATCGGCAAGCCTGAAAGGATAAATGGGCAGAGAGTGCAGGAAGTAAAGATTGTCTATAAATTAGTAGGCGCGGTAAATATACCGCAGTAGCGAAAATTGCCTTGGGGAGAAAAATCCCCAAGGACAATTAGCACACAGCACATGGAATTGCAAGTACCACATAGTGTTTGCGCCAAAATATAGGCGAAAAATATTTTATGAAAGCCATCGCAGGGAGATTATAGAAATCATTAGAGAATTGTGCCGATGGAAATAGGAAATATTGGAGGGAGAAATGGCAGTGGATCATGTGCATCTACTGTTGATGATACCGCCAAAGCTGAGTGTGTCGGGATTTATGGGGTACCTGAAAGGGAAAAGTAGTCTGATGATATACCAGAGATGGGGCGCAGCAAAATATCAATATCGATGCAGAGAATTTTGGTGCAGAGGGTACTATGTAGATACGACAGGGAAAAACACAGAGGTAATCAAGAAGTACATAGCCAATCAATTAAAGCGCGATAAGGAAGCAATGCAGCTGAGTATAGATTACCCGGACGACCCGTTTACGGGTAGCAAGGAACAGACGCGCTGACTGGCAGGTCGCTCTATGTGCGCGTGGCGCACGAGCTAGTAGTCAAGGGCTATGCCCGAAAATGAAGAACCACCAGCTAAGCTGGTGGGTTCCTTTTTGGTGCGGTGATACTAAACGCGGGGTTTGGCGCATAGAGTAGAGTATGCCGAACGAGATCCATCAGAGTATTTTAACGCTGGAAAACAGAAGCAGGCTGACGCTGACGGGCGTGGGGAAGGTGGACGCCTTCTCCGAGCGGAGCATCCTTCTGACCGTCGGCGGGCAGAAGATGCGCATCGACGGGAGCGGGCTCAAGGTGCTCTCCTTTTCGGAGGGGAGCGGGAGTTTTGCCGCTTCCGGACAGATCGACGCCGTGCGCTACCTTGCGCAGGGCGCCTCGCTCAAGAAACTTTTTCAGTGAGCGGGCAGATCTGCGCGGCGCTCGTCTTTGCCGTCTGCGGCGTGCTGGGCGGGGCGCTCTACGATGCGATGTTCCCGCTCCGCCTTCCGCGTCTGCCGCCGTGGGTGCGGACGGGCAGCGACGCCGTGTTCGGGCTCTTGTTTGCGTTTGTGTGCGTCGCTGTCTCCGTTTCGGCGGGGCTTTCGGCGTTCCGGGGGTATTTTTTGCTCTCCTGCCTGCTTGGTTTTGCGCTGTACGCAAAAACTTTGCATAAAACCGTTGCATTTCTTGCAAAAAAGATTTATAATAAGATAAAATCGCTACAAAAGGTGGAGCCATGCAGCAAAAGACGCGCCTTACGGAAGAAAAGGTCAGAAAGATCGTGACGGGAGCGACCGTCGCGGGCGTGCTTCTGATCGTCTTTCTCGTCGCCATCCTCATCGTGCAGTTCGTTCAGATCGGGGTCGTCAACCGCCGCAGGGCGGAGTACGACAGGCAGATCGAGCAGTACGAGGCGCTCATCGAATCGGGCGCGGCGCAGGAAGAGCTGCTGCAGCTCGAGGAGACGCTCCGCAGCCTTGCGATCGAAAACGGGTGGGAGATGCCCGAAGGGATCTCGGACTGATGAAGTACGCAGTCATCGACATTGGATCGAATTCCGTTCGCCTGATGCTTTGGGCGGACGGTCCTTTGTATAAAAGGGTCGTAACGACCAGGCTCGCCGAAGGGCTTTCGGCGAGCGGCGTTCTCTCGGACGAGGCGTGCAGCCGTACCGTTGCCGCCATCGGCGGCTTATGCCGCGAGGGAAGGGATGCGGGCGCGCGCATTGCCGCGTTTGCGACGGCTGCCGTCCGCTCGGCTGCCAACGGAAGGGCGTTCTGCGACCGCGTCAAGAGAGAGTGCGGCGTCGAAGTGGACGTCGTCTCGGGAGAAGAGGAGGCGCTGCTGGGGCTTTGCGGCGCGCTCGGCGATTCGGACGGCGGCATCATCGATATCGGCGGCGCGTCGACCGAGGTTTGCATCCGCCGCGGCGGGAACATTGCCTTTTCGGTGAGCCTTCCCGTTGGCGTCGTGCGCCTTTTGGAGCGCTGCGGACAGGATAAAGAGAAGCTCATCGGCGCGGCGCGCGAAGCGGTGCGTCCGCTCGCTGCCGCCCGCGGAAAGGACAGGCTCTATGCCATCGGCGGTACGGCGTCCACGCTGGCAAGCATCAGGCTGGGGCTTTCGGAGTACGATGCGGGAAAACTTGCGGGACTTTCCTTTTCCGCGCAGTATCTCGGCGAGATCGGGGAGCGGCTGCTCGGACTCACCGTGGAGCAGAGGAAGTGCATCCCCGGGATGGATGTGCGGCGCGCCGACGTCATCGCGGGGGGCGCCGTGCTCCTGTATGAGGCAGTCTGCGCGCTCGGCGCGGACGAGGTGCACTTTTCGGACGGGGACAATCTGGAAGGTTACCTTTTGCGCAGGGGGATGGCATGAAGCGGTTTTCCTCGCGTGCGGCGATCGCCTGCGCGGTCGTGCTCTATTTTCTTGCGCTTGCGGGCGCGGTCGCGCTCGTCTGGACGGCGCAGGGGACGGTGCTTGAACGCGTGCTTACGGGCATCGGCGCGCTGCTTGCCGAATGGGTCCTGCTCGTCTCGTATGCCGTGCATGAAGCGGGGCATCTGCTGTCGGGACTTGCGGCGGGGCTGTCCGTCGGACGCGTGTGCGTCGGCAGGCTGTGCGTTTCCCGCGAGGGCGTACGCATCGTCGGGCGCGCCCGTCAGGCGGGGGAGACGGCATTCTGCCTGCGCACGGAGCGCGGAGCGAGGACGCGTCTTTTTATCGCCGCGCTGGGCGGACCCGCTGCGGGGCTCGCGTTCGGCGCGCTGTTTTTGGCGCTGTATTTTACCCTTCCGTACCATCCCGCGCTGCTGTTTTTTACCGTCCTGGCGCTCTTTTGTATGCAGGAAGCGCTGTCCGAACTTCTTCCCGCACAGCTTCTCGCGGGGAATACGGACGGCATGACGCTTGCGGAACTTGCCGCGCACGAGGGGGAGACGGAGGTCGCCCTGCGCGTGATGCAGGCGCAGTGCCGTATCAAAAAAGAGGACATCGCTTCGCTGCCGCGGGAACTTTTATACGATGTTCCCGTCGTCCGCGAGGATGCCCCCGTATTTTCCGAGCTTATGAAGCTGCGCATCGCCTGGTGCGAGGCGCGCAGCGACGAGGACGGCGCTGCCGCGGCACGGGCGCGCCTCTCGTCCTGCGAAGAGGAATAGCAAAAAAGCGCCCTTCGGGCGCGCTTTTGCGATCCGTTCAGTCGGAAAGACCGAGCAGATAGTCCGTCGTCACGTTAAAATAGCGTGCGATCTTGGCAATATTGCTTGCCGTAGGGTCGCTCTTGTTGGTCTCCCAATAGCAGATGATGCCGAGGCTGACATTGAGATCCCTCGCGACGGTCGCCTGAGACAGACCGCGCTCTTTTCTGAGTTGGATAAGACGTTCGGAAAAAACTTTCATGGCTATATTATAACAAGTTTCGATGTCTTTTGCAACTTTTTTCTATGGAATAAAATAAATTTAGTAAGAGGATATGGAGTTTTTTCTATGATCGGCGTACTTTTCGTCTGCCACGGCAACATCTGCCGCTCGACGATGGCGGAGAGCGTCTTTACGGATCTTGTCAAGCGCCGCGGGCTTGCGCAGAGTTTTTTCATTTCGTCTGCCGCGACGCATACCGACGAGATCGGCAGCCCGCCGCATTACGGAACGCGGGAAAAACTGCGCGAGGAAGCGATCCCGCTCGTCCCGCACAGGGCGCGCCTTCTGACGCGCGCGGACGGGGCAATGTATGACTATATCATCGGCATGGACGAGGAAAACCTGCGCCATATGCGCCGTATTTTGGGAGAGGAGCATAGGGCGAAGGTCGGGCTGCTCCTTGACGATACGCCGCATCCGCGCGCCATTGCCGACCCCTGGTACACGGGTAATTTCGACGCGACGTTTTGCGACGTAAAAGAGGGCTGCGAAGCATTTTTGACGCGCTTGCAGCGGGAGAATATCATATGACTGATCTTGCAACACCTGTCAGGACGCTGCCGTTGGGGAGCATCCGTCTGCGCGACGCCTACTGCGAAAACGCGCTTTCCAAAGAGATCGCCTATCTGCTGTCGCTTGACGCCGGGCGCTTTCTCGCGGGGTTTTACGAAAATGCCGGTATCCGTACGCCCTACGTCCGCTACGGCGGTTGGGAAAATACGCTCATCGCGGGGCATACGCCCGGTCACTATCTTTCCGCGCTCGCGCAGGCGTGTCAAAACGCGGGCGTTTGCGAGGAGGATAAGAAGCGCCTGTTTGAAAAACTGACGCGGATGGTGGACGGGCTCCTCGAGTGCGGCGCGCGCAGAGAGGGCTTTTTGTGGGCGGCGCCCGCCGTTCGCGGCGGCGTTGAGGCGCAGTTTGACAACGTCGAACAGGGAAAGACAAACATCAAGACCGAGGCGTGGGTCCCGTGGTATACGATGCATAAGCTGCTTGCGGGACTTTTGGATGCGTTTTCGGCGGGCTATGCGCCCGCTCTGGATGCGGCAAAAGCTCTCGGCGGATGGATCGCCCGCCGCGTCCTTTCATGGGACGAGGAGACGGCGGCGCGCGTCCTTGGCGTGGAATACGGCGGCATGAACGACTGTCTCTATGAGCTGTATGCCTGCATGGGGGAGGAGCGGTTTGCCCGCGCCGCGCACGTCTTTGACGAGGAGCCGCTCTTTGACGCCATCCTCTCCGAGCGGAAGAATGTTCTCAAAGACCGTCATGCGAATACGACCATCCCCAAGATCCTGGGCGCGCTCAAGCGCTATCTCGTCCTGCACGGAAAGACGATGGGCGGGGAGCGGGTGGATGCGGAGCGCTATCTGCGCGTTGCGCGTGTGTTTTTCAAGACGGTCGTCGAGCGGCACACCTATGTGACGGGCGGCAATTCCGAGTGGGAACATTTCGGGGCGGACTATGTGCTTGACGCCGAGCGGACCAACTGCAACTGCGAGACGTGCAACGTCTATAATATGCTCAAACTCGCGCGGCTGCTCTTTTGCGTGACGGGCGATCCGCAATATACCGATTATTACGACAATGCGTTTGTCAATACCATCCTGTCCTCGCAAAATCCCGAGACGGGGATGACGACCTATTTCCAGCCGATGGCAAGCGGGTTTTTCAAGGTGTATTCCCGTCCCTACGATAAGTTCTGGTGCTGTACGGGAAGCGGGATGGAGAGCTTTACCAAGCTCGGTGACAGTCTCGCCTATCGGGACGAAGAGGGGCTGTTCCTCGAGCAGTATCTTTCGGCAGACGTTTCCTGCGGCGGGATGGCGCTCTCTCTTACGGCGGACTTCCCGTGGAAGGAGGATGTCCTGATCGCGATCGGCGGGAAAGATGCGTTCCTGCTGCGTCTGCGCGTTCCCGACTGGGCGGGAAGCGCGCCTTCGCTCAAAAAGAACGGAGAGCCGATCGGGCTTCCCGTGCAAAACGGGCATCTCTGCGTCTGCGTCGCGCCCGGGGACAGGCTGGAATTGCACATTCCCGTCTGCCTGCGCCTGCACGGGCTGCCCGATCGCAGCGACGTCTTTGCTTTCACTTACGGGAACGTCGTCCTCTCTGCCGATCTGGGGACGGAGGACTTGCGCGAGACGGAGACGGGCGTCGACGTCACGATCCCGGCAAGGCGTATCTGTAAGACGGAGCGCATCTATTTTGAGGACGTCGGCGACGTGCTCTCCGCGCCGGAGAAATATCTTGTGCGCGACGGAACGCTGTTCCGCCTGAACGGCGGGGATATTTCGCCCGTGTTCTCTGCGCACTATCGCCGTTACCGTGAGCGCTATGCGATCTATTGGCATCTTTTGGAAGGCGAACGCGCGGCGGAGGATGTTGTGCGCGAACCGCTGGATACCGTTCAGGTCGGATACGGACAGTATGAAACGGATGACCTGCATTCGCTTGCGGAGCACGATACCGTCTCCGTTACGGGAGACGGAACGTGCCGCTATGCCAAGGCGGGCGGGTGGTTTTCCTACGACCTGCGCGTCGATCCCGCAAAGCGCAACACGATCTCCGTCATGCTTCGGCGCAGCGACAACCATAAGCCGCTCCGGATCGCGGCGGAGGACAGAGAACTGTTCTCGGGGTATATCATCGACGCTATGGGCGAGGAAGATCTCTACCGCCGTGAGTTTGTCATTCCCGCGGATGTCGCTGCCTGCGCCCGCAAAAAGACGGTCAACGGCGAGACGTATGACGTGCTCCGCATCCGCTTTGAGGGACTTGACGGCGGAGAGAGCGCCCGCGTCTGTGAATTTTTATATCTGTATGCAGAATAATGCCGCCGCAGGCGGACAACGAACAAGGGGGAACGACCATGAGGACACATGAATCGCAGGAAATGTATCTTGAGACCATCCTTTTGCTCCGCATGAGGAAATCTAATGTCAGATCGGTGGATATCGTGGAGGAACTCGGCTATGCCAAGTCGAGCGTTTCGCGCGCGGTCAACCTGCTGCAGGACGCCGGGTTCATCCGCATCGACGCGATGGGGGATATCACGCTCACGCCCGCGGGGCAGAAGAAGGCGGAGGACGTCTATGAAAAGCACCGCGTCATCACGCACGCCTTTGTCAGGATGGGCGCGCCGCAGGAATTGGCGGAGGAGAACGCCTGCCGTGTCGAACACGTCGTTTCGGACGAAATGTTCGAGATCATCAAGGCTTACTTTGAAGAACGGTAAAAACGAGGGAGCGCCGTTGCGCTCCCTCGTTGTCAATGCCCTTCGGCTGTGATGCGGTCGAGGATGGAAAAGTAGTCCGGGAAGGTCTTTGCACAGCAAAGCGGGTCTTCGATGGCGACGCCGCCCGTCTTCAGCCCGATGAGGGAAAACGCCATTGCGACGCGGTGGTCACCGAAGGAGGATAGAACTGCGTCTTTAGGCTGTGCGGGGGCGATGAGGACGCCGTCCTCTTCTTCCTGTACGGGAACGCCGAGCCTCGTGAGATTTTCGGCGATGGCACGGACGCGGTCGCTTTCCTGCCTGCGTGTGTGCGACAGTCCCGTGAGGTGCGAGGGCGTCCGTGCAAAGGGCGCGAGCGCCGCGACCGTCAATGCCTGATCGGAAAAGTCGTGCATATCGACGTCAAACCCCGGATAGTCCCGAACGCCTGTCCCGTCGGCGAGAATGCCCTCCGGGCCGTCCGAAAGGCGCACGCCGCGCTCTTCGAGCAGCCTGAGAAAACGGATATCTCCCTGCAGCGTCGAAAAATGTACGCGCGGGATACAAACGCGGGCGCGCAACAGCAGCGCCATCGCATAGAAGTAGCAGGCGCCCGAAAGATCGGCTTCGATTTCGATGCAGGCTGGAGAACGATCGAAGGGCGTCACCTCTATGACGTCGCCCGTTCTCCTGCAACGTGCGCCGAACTTTTCCATGAGCTGCAGGGTCATTGCGATGTAGCTGCCGTTTGTACGGCTGCCCGTAAGGCGCAGCGAAAGCGGATGCCCCGCAGCCGCGGCAAGCAGCAGGCCGCTTGCATACTGTGTGCTCATGTCGGTATCGACGGTGATGTGCGTCTCGGCGATCCCGTTTGAGATCATGCGGAAGGGGAAATGTCCCCGCTCGCCGAGATATTCGATGGCAACGCCCGCTCTTTCAAGGACGGACAAGATCTCCATCGGTCGTCTTTGCATCTGCGCGGAGGCGGTCATTGTAAAATCTCCTCCGGCGAAGGCGAGCGCGACGGTGAGAAAGCGCGCCGCCGTTCCCGCCGAACGGACATCGAGAGAGGCGCGTCTGCCGATGATCCCGCCGCAGCCGCGAACGAACACGCCGTCGCTGCGGCGCTCTGTGCCGATCCCGAGCGCCGTAAGACAGGAGAGCATCGCCTCGGTGTCGTCCGCATAACTTCCGCAGCGGAGAAGGACGTCGCCCTTGCCGAAGGCGGCAAGAATGAGCGCGCGGTTCAACAGGCTTTTGGAGGCGGGGACTTCCGCCTGCAGGAGTTTGCGGGGCGTAAGTTTTTTTACACGGTACAGATCCATATCCCAAATTATAATTACGGATGACGAAAATGTCAAGAAAAAGAGAAAGAACAGCCGGACAAAAGGGCGAACCGATTGAAAAAACGGTGCAGACATGGTATAATGCGGAGGTGCGGTCCGACGTCAGGGTCGTATTTGCGAGCAGGAAGTCGCTGACGATCGGCGTGGATCGGGACGGCGTTGTCGTTGTACGGGCGCCGCGCGGGACGGACCGCGTACACATCGACCGTGAGATCGTCCGTCACAGGCGCTGGATCGGCCGCAGAAAGCGCGAGAGCGCGCGTTTTTCGCTCGATCTCTCGGACGGCGCTTCCGTCACGCTGTTTGAGCGGCAATACACGATCGCCTGCGGGACGCGGGCGTATCGAAAGGACGGCGTCATCTATCTGCCCGCAGAGCACAGGGAACAGTCGTTTGTCTCCGTTTTGAAGCGGCTCGCACGCGAGGTGATGGGCGGGCTCGCAAAGACGCTCGCCGAACAGTACGGCTTTTCCTATGCGGGCATTTATATCACATCGGCGCGCGGCAGGTGGGGCTCATGCAGCAGCAGCGGCAATCTGTCATTCTCCTTTCGTACTGCATTTCTGACGATGCGCGAGGCGAGATATGTCGCGGCGCATGAGTTGTGTCATACGCGGCATATGGATCACAGTCCCGCATTCTGGGATGAAGTCGGGAAGATCGTTCCCGAATATCCTCTCATCCGAAAGGGGATGCGCGCCAAAGGCGCCGTCATGAAGTGGTTATAGGGCATAAAATTTACTTTTACATAGTACTATGCCTGACATAGTACTGTTGTTTCGGAGCATTATCATGAAAATCGTTGTATACGGCTTGGGGATCATAGGCGCTTCCGTTGCCGCCTCGCTGAAAAAGGCGGGACATACCGTGCTTGGAAAGAACAGGAGCCGTGAGAGCATCGACTACGCCGTCGAGCACGCCATGATCGACGGTGAAGCGGACGGATACGAGGGCGCGGACGTCATCGTCTTGGCGCTTCCGCCCTATCTCACCGCGCAGCTTCTTGCGGAGGGGAGCTTTCCCGACGGCTGCATCGTCACGGATATCTGCGGCGTCAAACGCATGATGGAGGACGCCGTGTATTGCGTCCCGCGCAAATGGCGGTATGTCGGAACGCATCCGATGGCGGGGAAGGAGATGTCCGGGATCCGTTCGGCGAGCGATACGCTCTTTATGGGGGCAAATTTTGTCATCACGCGATGCGGTAAGACTGATCCCGCCGCTTTGGATGCCGTCCGTACGCTCGCGCGCGATATGGGTTTTTCCCGCATCGTGGAGTGCAGCGCTGCGGAGCATGACAGGATGATCGCGCTCACCTCCCAACTCTGTCACGTCGCCGCAAACGCCTATGTCACGACGCCGCTTTCCGCAGGCTGCGCGGGGTTTACGGGCGGAAGTTTTCAGGATATGACGCGCGTTGCGCCGGTGGACGGAAAAATGTGGGCGGAGCTCTTTTGCTGCAATGCAGATTTTCTTGCGGAGGAGACCGCGCGGCTCGTGGCGCGCCTTCGTGAATTTGAGCAGGCGGTCCGCTTGCGTGATGCAGAGCGGCTCATTGCGCTCATGAAGGAAGGAAAAACGTGCTATGAGGATTTTTTTCGCAAAAATTGACAGATATTTGCGTCCAATCCATTTACAAATCGGCATTTTTGTACTATAATGAAAGAAATGATTGTGTGCGATATAGAGATCGTGACTTCTTCCTCGGGAACGCGCACGCGGTATGCCGCGCGCGGGCGTTTTTTCGAGGAGGGGGACGGGTTCGTACTTTGCTATCAGCAGGACGGCGACACGGTACGGCTCAGCGTGCGCGGGCAGTCTTTTTGCATGGAGCGAAGGGGGGAAACTGAGATCTCCTTGTCTCTTGCGGAGGGCGCGGCGGGTTTGTTTGCGTTTGCCGTCGGCGGCGAGAAGGGGGAAGTTCCCGCCCGGTGCGACCGCTGTCTCGTACGCAGCACGCGGGACGGACGGCGCATTCTCTTGCGGTATGGTCTCTGTTTCGGGCAGGAATGTCAGGTATTCCGTGTGAATATCGCAGTAAAATTTATCTCGGAGGAGCAATGAAGATTCGATATTTGGGGCACTCTTGTTTTGTCCTGACGGAGAGTACGGGAACGACCATCGTGACCGACCCTTACGGCGCCATCGGGTATAAGATGCCGCGCGTCAAGGCAGATGCGGTGACCGTGAGCCACGGGCATTACGATCACAATAACGTCGGCGCGGTCCAGGGAAACCCCGCCGTGTTCGACGAAGAGGGTACCTATGAGATCGGGGGGGTGAACGTCACTGCCATCAAGAGTTATCACGACAAGTCGAGCGGTGCGGAACGAGGGGAAAACCTTATTTTCAAATTTCGTATGGACGGATTGGAGATCTGCCATCTCGGCGATCTGGGCGAGGAATGTTCCTCCGCTCTCATCGAGACGCTCCTTCCCGTGCACGTCCTCATGATCCCCGTCGGCGGGACGTATACCATTGACGCGGAGCAGGCAAAGGAATACATCGACCGCATCATGCCCGCCATCGTCATCCCCATGCATTATAAGACGAAGGGGCTCAATCTGGATATCGACAAGATCGATGCCTTTACCGACAAGTTTGATTCGGACGAGGTGGAGGAGCTGGAGGACAGCGAGCTGGAGTTGTTCCGCGATGATATTTCGGAAGAAAGCACCAAGATCATCGTGATGGAACGGGAGAAATAAATGCATTTACAGACGACGGAACAGCGGTATCGGGAATTTCTCGATACCCTTCCTTTATCCACGCTGAGGATCCTCGGCAGACAATTCGGCGTTGCCTCCGCTTCGTCCAGTCACAAAAGCGGGCTGATCGACGAGATCGTGGCGATCCTGACCGAGAAGGTCGTCCCCGGTCCGCGCACCAAGCGCGGTGCGCCCGCAAAGGTGACGTATGTCGATCCCGCCATTCTGGAACGGCTGAATGAGATCAAGAGAAAGGGATTGACGCCTGGAAGGATCGTGATGGAGGTCGCGCAGAACGACGAGCGGGACACGACGTTTGAAGATCCCGTCCACACGGGGCTTCTGGAACTTACCGCGGGCGGCTACGGCTTTGTGCGCGCCGTCGGCGCGCCTGCGGCGGGCAGAGAGGAGGTCTATGTGCCTGCTCCCGCCGTGCATTCGCTCGCCTTGCGCGAGGGGGACCGCGTCGTCTGTACGGTACGCCGCGGCGCAAAGAGCGGCGTCGTCTCCCTGTCGGAATTGCTGAGCGTCAACGGCCTGCCGCAGGGCAGTTATGAGGGACGCCCTCTCTTTGAGGAACTGACGGCGGTCTCTTCCGTGGAAAAGATCGGACTTTCGGAGGGGGGAGACGTCTCCCTGCGCCTTGTCGATCTGTTCGTTCCCGTCGGGAAGGGACAGCGTGTGCTGGTTTCGGGCGAGGCGGGAACGGGAAAGACGGCGCTTCTGCGCGCTCTTGCGCGCGAGGTCGGCGCGTTCCGCCGCGATGCGGAACTTGTCTGTCTGCTTGTCGGCGGGCGTCCCGAGGAAAAATCGGAGCTCTCTGCCGCGATCGGGCGGGGCATCGTCATTTCTTCGCCCTTTGAAGAGAGCGCGGAACATCATGCCGCCGCCGCAGGGCTGGCGCTCGCCCATGCCAAGCGGCTCGCGGAGCAGGGCAAGCACGTCGTGCTGCTGATCGATTCGCTCACGGAACTCGCATATGCGTACGACGCGCAGGAGGAGAAGGGGCGGCTCCGTCCCGGGCTCTCCGCCGCGGCGCTCGGACGGGTCAAGCGATGGTTCGGCGCAGGGCGCAATACGAAGGAGGCGGGCAGTCTCACCGTGATCGCAAGCATTCTGACGGGAACGGGGAACGAGGCGGACACCGTCCTGTATGAGGCGCTGAAGGGCGCGGTGAATGCGGAGATCGTGCTTTCGCGCGATCTGGCGCGGCGCAGGATCTTTCCCGCCGTCGATCTCTCCCGTTCGGGCAACCGCACGGAGGAGGCGTTTTTGAGCGAAGAGGAGGTCCGTGCGCTGTCCTTGCTGCGCGCAAAGGGGACGGAGACGGACGCTGTGCTGCGTCTGCTGCGGGAGACGCAAGCAAACGGGGCGTTTGTCCGCCGTGTGACGGACGGCGCGCTCTGAGATAAGGAGAGAAGGGCATGATCATCGGCATCGATCTGGGCGGGATGTCCGCCAAGGCGGCATTGCTTGCGCAGGGACAGTTAAAGGGAAAGTCCCGTGTGGCGACTTCGGCTTCTGCGTCTGCGGAACAGACCGCGCTCTCCCTCGCGGAACTTGCTCTGCAAGTGGCGGAAAAGGCGAACAAGAGCATGGACGACGTGCAGGCGATCGGCATCGGAGCGCCCGGCGTCGTGAACAGCGCGGGGGGCGAGGTGGTCTCCTGGACAAATTTCGGCTGGAAGAATGTTCCTCTCGCCGCGCTGGTGCGTAAATACACGGGAAAAAACGTATTTGTTCTCAACGATGCCAATGCGGCGGCGTTGGGAGAAGCGCGCTACGGCGCGGGCAAACGGTTCTCGGACAGCATTCTTCTGACGCTCGGCACGGGGATCGGGAGCGGTGTCATCCTGAACGGAAAGCTGTTTGAAGGTTTCCGCAGCGCGGGAACGGAGATGGGACACGTCGTGATCCGTCAGGACGGGGAACGCTGTACCTGCGGCAGAAGGGGCTGTTTCGAGCGGTATGCTTCCGCCTCCGCGCTCATCCGTATGACGCGCGACAAAATGGTCTCCGATCCTGCGAGCGCGATGTGGCGCTATGCCGCATCTCCCGACGATGCGGACGGCAGGACGGTCTTTCTCGCGCTCAAAGAGGGGGACGCTGCCGCGCGCGAGGTCCTTGAAGGCTATATCGCCGCTTTGGGCGAAGGGATCGCCAATATCGTGAACGCGTTCCGTCCGCAGGCGGTCATCCTCGGGGGCGGGATCTCGGCGGAAGGGGAGACGCTGCTTGTGCCGCTCAGGAAATATGTCTATCCCCGCCTGTATGTTTCCGCGGAATATGCGCCGCTGGAGATCTGCTGTGCCGCTCTCGGCAACGACGCCGGGCTGTACGGCGCTGCGGAGTACGCTTTTTCCAGATTATGAATGGTTCGGTCTCTGCCCGGCTGCGGCCGTCCGTGTACAATGGGTGGAAGATCTCTTTG
>CALVUC010000034.1 GCA_944363395.1 uncultured Clostridia bacterium
AAAAAATGGCTGAAAGCAGCCGAAAAACCCTATAAAAACGCCGGGTTTTGACCTTCTTCCCCACAATTTACCCCACAACTGCGTTGTCGGACACGTTCACATTGTCGATACGACCCGTTCCACGGGCGAGCCGCAGGTCTCGACCCATGCTTCCCCGATTCTCATTGATTGAGCGCAGCTTCGTCCAGCAAGAAATCGTAAAGCCCGATATGGCGGATGCCGTACTCGTCCGTCCACGGCTTCATCATCGTCTTTGTGATGACGATCCGCTTGGTAAAATCATTCCGAAGTTTCAAGAACGGGCGTATTTCCTGTTCCCGCTTCGCTTCATCATCCATTCGCAGCGCCGATTGGATATAGTACTTTTCCCCCGCCCGCTCGGCATTGACAACGAAATCGATCTCGTACGAAGTGTGCGTCTGTTTCCCCAAAGACCTCTCCACCGCGCTCACGACACCCACGTCGACGCTCAGACCGCGGCGGAGGAGTTCGTTGTAAATGATATTTTCCATCAGGTGCGTCTCTTCGATCTGACGGAAATTCAGCCGCGCATTACAGAGTCCCGGGTCAACGCAGTAATACTTGTTCGGATAGGAAAAATATTTCCTCCCCTTCACGTCGTAGCGCCGCGCTGCGGAAAACAGATAACAATCGGTCAGGTATCGCAGATAAGCGCCGATCGTCTCACTGTCGATCTTCAGTTTGCGCACGCTTTGAAGGGTATCGGCGATCTTGCTCGAATTGGTCAGGGAGCCTACGGAAGAACACAGCTCGTCCGCAAGCATCCCCAGCACCTCGGGGAAGGCAATCTTATTCCGTTCCACGATATCCTTGAAATAGGTCTCGGCGAATAGTCCGGAAAGGTATTCCCGCTTTTCCGCATCGGTCTGCTTGGACAATACGAGCGGCATTCCGCCGTATAGCATATAATCGGCAAGCGCTTCCTCTCTGCTGCCGCCGACGTGATCAAAGTATTCTTTGAAGCAAAGGGGCTGCAGGCGAAGCTCATCCCCTCTGTCGCGGAATTCCGTCGCCACATCATGGGACAGCATCCTGGAATTGCTGCCCGTGACATAGATATCCGTATTCCCCTTTTCCAGCAGACCGTTCAATACGTCGTAGAAGGTGATAAAAATGTCGGGGTCGCTCTGCAGCTTTTTTCTGCCGACAAATTGGATCTCGTCGAGAAAGATATAATACCGCTTCCCTTCATCCGTCATACGAGACTCCAGATATTGCGAGAGCACGAGCGGGTCACGGTATTTGGCATTCAGCGCGTTGTCGAGCGCAAGCGTGACGATGCAGTCGGATGCGATACCCGACCGCAGCAAGTGCTCCCGATAGAGCGTGAACAGCAAAAAGGACTTGCCGCACCGGCGGACGCCCGTGATGACCTTGATGAGCCCGTTGTCTTTTTTTGCGATCAGATGGTTCAAATACGTTTCGCGTTGGATATACATAGTCACCTCGATCGGAAGTTTTGTATCTCGTGACGCAACTTCCGACCAACAGTATAGCAGGATCCCCGATAAAAGTCAAGAATACAATCGGAACTTTCGTCACATGTGACATAAATTCCGATTGCTCCCCTATTGCAAAGTGCCGCAGCTTTCGCTGCGGCACTTTGCAATAGGGGGAATAGAATGAAGTCTTAATACGTTTTGAATGCCGTCCGCTTCTCTTTGTCGGCGGACACAACGCACCGATCGTTTCGGCAAAACCAACTCAATCTTTGACCGCGCCCGCCGAAAGGCCGCTGATCAAGAACTTAGAAAGTGCGAAATACATCACAATGATCGGCACCCCGATAAACATCGATCCTGCCGCGAAACGAGCAAACTCGTCGTCGCCCAAAGACATCAAGCCCACTGCAACGGTATAGAGGTCTTTCTCTTTGAGAAGCAGCTGAGGGAGGATGAAGTCGCTCCACGGCCACACAAAGGAGGAGAGCAGCGTATAGACGATCATGGGAGAAGCGAGCGGCAGGGTGATGCGCAAAAACACCTGTGCATTGGTCGCCCCGTCTATCCGCGCTGCCTCATCGATGGATTTTGGGATGGTATCGAAGAAGCCTTTTTGCGTCATATACCCCATCGGCGCACCGGCGGAGTAGATCAGGATGAGTCCCCAATGGCTGTTGATGAGGTTGAACTGCGTCATGAGAAGATACACCGCCGTCATTGCCATGAAGGAAGGGAACATCCCCAGAACGAGCGTCGTTTTCATGAGCGCTTTGCGGCTCTTGAACCGATAACGGGACATACAGTATGCCGTAAGGATGGTCAATGCCGTTCCGAACAGGCAGCTCATCGAGGCAACGAACAGCGTGTTGCCGAACCATCTCGGATAATTATACAGCGCCGTATCCGTAAACAGCTTCTTAAAGCTGTCGAGGCTGTACTCCGTCGGGAAAAAGCCGTCGAAGGAATACAGCGAGCCCGACCTTGAAAAAGATGCCAGAAGCAGCCACAGGATGGGAAAGAGGAACACCAGACTGATCGCCAATATGATGATATACGTGATGACGGTATCGACCGTATGTCTTATCTTGATATGCTTCATTGATAAGTATCCTCCTGTCTGTAACTGGGAGACAGCACATAGACTGCCAGAGAGACCGCCGACGTGAACAAAAAGATGATGATGCTGATCGCCGCGCCGATGGAATAATAGTCGTTGGAGATCGACAAGTTATACAGCCAGTTGATGAGCAGGTCGGTATCGCTTGCGAGGAAATACCCGTCTGCAATGAGACCGCCGCCGCGCAGGAAATAGAAGATGCCGAAATTGTTGAAATTCGCAATGAACTGCGAGATAAGGATCGGGGTCGTTGCAAATACCACGAACGGAAGGGTGATCGCCGTGAACTGCTTGAACGCGCTTGCTCCGTCGATCTTTGCCGCTTCATAGAGATCGCGGTTCATGTTGCTCAGGATGCCTGTTGCCAGCAGCATACTGCTCGGGATATTCAGCCAGCAGTTGACGACGAGACCGATCCCGCGCGCCGACCACTTGGCGTCGAGATCCAAAAAGCCGATCGCCTTTCCGCCCGCCTCGACGATCATCTGGTTGATGGGCCCGCCGTAGGAGAACATAAACTTAAAGCCGAGCAGCGTGATAAACCCCGGCACCGCGTAGGCGAGGATGGGGAACATCCTCCAGAACGCCTTCCCGCGGACGCATTTCTTGTTGTAAAGCAGTGCGATCCCGAGCCCGCAGAAATAGTTGAGCGCCGTAGACAAGACCGCCCAGACGATGTTCCAGAGCAGGATCTTAAAAAACGTGGGAGCGAATTGCCCCAGCGTCAGGACCTTGATAAAACTTTCAAACCCCTTCCAGTCGATAAGCACGGGCGGTTTGACGTCCGGACCGTAGTTGGTGAAAGCAATGAGGATCATGAACACGATGGGCAGCACGTTGAAGATGCACACGCCGATGATCGGGACAAAGAGCGCCGTCTTGTAAAACTTATCGTCGAGCATACTGCGCATCTCGTCCTTGAGCGTCCTCGGCTTTTTGCCCTGTTCCACGGCACACTGCATGGCGTATGCGTCTTTGATGTTGGCATAGTAAAAATAGAGATAGATCGCAAGCACGATAAAGGCGAGGATCCCCATCAGCATCATGATGACGGAATTGTCTCCTTCGATCCCGTACCACGCATTGGACTCTATGGTCCCCAGCGTAAAGAATCCTGCGATCGCTTCCGCCCCGACGAACACAAAGAAACAAATGGCAGCAATCTGAATGAGAAGATACAAGATCCCCTTTGCCCATTGCCGATACAGGAACTGCCCGAGCCCCATGATGCAGGCAGAGCAAACCACCTTTCCGTTTGCACGCTTCACGATCTCTTTGACCGTTTTGAAATGCTGCTTTCTGACTTTTGGATGCGTCATGTCTTCTCCCTCCGTCATTTCAGCGTATGGATCGCATCATACACCTGTTGGTCTACCCGTTCCAGCGCCGCTTTGATCTTATCCAGGCTGTCATACTTCATCTCGTCCGCATCGCGGAAGGGGTCCTTGGCAAGATCGGTAAAGAGCGTCTGCAAAGGAGTCCACATCTGCGCATTTTCGCGGATGGACGGCATGATGACGATATTGCCTTCTTCGAGATTGTTCTGGATGACTTCGGAAAGCCCGCCGATCTCTTGTGCGACGTCCGCTCTCGCGGGAGCGATGCCCAACAGCTCGTTGCGCCGCTTGATCATCTCGTAATTCGTGGCAAAATCGACAAAGGCAAGGCAGGCGTTGGGCGCTTTGGTATAAGAGCTGATCGCATACCCGTTGACGCCGCCCATCATCTTGCTGGGGATGAGTTCGGGGTCTTCTTCCGTGAGATCCCCGCTCTTCGGCAGCATGGGGATGGGTGCCGTAACAAGGTTTTCTTCCGCTTCGGCGCGCGTCATGCCGTTCTTCATCATTTCGTCGATGAACATGGTATAGACGTCGGGCGTCGTCATCGTCGCAAAGTAACTGCCGTCCCCCAGCTTGGAATAGGCGTTGACGGTGATCGTGTCGTCGATGCACCACTCGTTCATGGCGGAGGCGAGCTGACGGATCACCCAGCCGCCCTTTTCCGCCTCGCCCGCGCTGTAACCGATGTCCGTGGGATCGGTGTTGTTGTTCCCGAAGGAATATCCGCCGTAGCTGTATAGATAGCCCACGGAAAAGTACGGCTCCAGAAAGGAGCGCATATATCCGAATTTCTCGTTTCCCTGCCGCCGTTCCAGAGAGAACTCGTACAGTTTATTCCAGCTCTCTACCATATCGGGGATTTCGTTGTCGTTTTCATCCCACTCTTCCTGCCAGTTTTCGGGCAGAAGGTCTTTGCGGTAATAGAGAAGCGGACCCTGCACATTGACAGGCACCCCGAAATAATACTCGTTGGCGCCGACTTTCGTGTAATATGCGTCCCAAGCCGCCTGTCCCACCGCCTCGTAGCAGTCGAGCTCTTCCACGGGCAGCGGGAGGATGTGCCTGTCCGGCACATAGCGCATGAGCTGATCGTTGGGCTGATACAGAACGTCCGGTCCCTTGCCGTAAGGCCCGTCGTTTTCGAGATCGCTGTATTGATCCATGTTCGCATCTTCCGCGACGATCCCGTACTCGGCGTACGCCTCATTAAACGCGTCGAGCAGCTCTTTCAAGTATCCCTGCTTGATGGCGGTATCGTTCTCCAGGATGCGGATGGTGACGTTGCGTTCCAGCTCTCCCGTAAACTTTTCTGCCCCTTCCCCCTGCGTTTTCGACAGGGTCGCGACCGTGCCGATGGACACGATGAGCGCGAGGATCACCGCCATATGGACGGAAAATGCTGTAATAAATTTATTCATACGCAACCTCCTCGATCATAAATCCCGTTCCCGTGAACACGCCGCCCTCCCAGCCGTATGCCAGGAGCACTTCGCCCTGCGGCACGCATCTGTGTCCCCCCGATCGGTCGACATACAGGCGCAGGACGCTCTCCCCTCTCCGTTCCAGAATAAAGATGCCGTCTTCCCCGAAAAAGGAGATCTCTCCGCCGCGGACGGCGTCCTTCCTGCGAAGGGACGCCAATCTGCGGACGAGATCTTGTATCTTTGTCCCCTTCTCTGCCGCCTCCCAATCCATCGTGCGCCTGCAATCGGGATCGTAGCCTCCTTCCAGCGCGATCTCCGTACCGTAATAGAGGCACGCCGCGCCCGTGTGCAGAAAGATCACGGCGAGCGCGCAGAGGAGCGCATCCGTATCTTTTCCCGTCTCGGTATAAAACCGATGCGTATCATGGCTGTCGAGCAGGTTGAGCATCATGTTGTTGACCTGACGGGTATTCCGCACATACAGCGCGCTCATCCGCTCGGCGAACTGCTTCGCATCGAGCGTCTTTTTTGCAAGAAAGTCGAGCAGCGCCTTGGTCACGGCATAATTCATGATCCCGTCGTACTCGTCTCCGCAAAGATAGGGACGCGCATCATGCCAATTTTCCCCGATGATGACGATATCCCGATCGTATGCCTTGACCGCCTTGCGGAAATCATGCCAGAAATCGTGGGAGATCTCGTCGGACACATCCAGCCGCCAGCCGTCGATGCCGTATTCTCCGATCCAATACAGCGCCACATCGATGAAATATGCCTTGGCCTGTTCGTTGGAAAGATTGAGCTTGGGCATATAAGTGCAGGCGGCAAAACATTCGTAGTTGCACTTTTCCGCGTCCACTTTCTCCCCACGAATGATGAACCAATCAAAATAAGGAGAGTCCTTCCCGTTGCGGAGCACGTCCTGAAAATACGGGAAGCGTTCGCTGCAATGGTTGAACACAGCATCCATCACGATACGGATCCCCAGCGCGTGCGCCTCTTTGACGAGCCCGCGCAGTTCTTCCTTCGTGCCGAACTGCGGATCTATCTCATAATAGTCGTAAATATCGTACTTGTGGTTGGAGACGGAGCAAAATACGGGCGTCAGATAGAGCGCCGTGACACCCAGCCCTTTGAGATAGCCAAGTTTCTGACGGATGCCCGCAAGGTCTCCCCCCGCAAAGCTCTTCGGATGCGGGAGATCGCCCCATTTCAGACTGATATAGGCATCCTCTTTTTGGGTATCGCCGCGGAAAAACCGGTCGATGAAGATCTCATAGAACACCGCGCTCTTCATCCATTCCACTTCGGGCATGACATCCGACCGGTTGATATACGGCAGCTGAAAGGAGTTGTAATAGGCAAGCTTGAAGTCATAGCTTTCACTCACCCCGTCCTCCGAAACATAATATATCTTCTCCCGTTCGTGCAGTTCAAAGACATAGACGAATCTTACATCTTTGAGCGAAAGGCGGACGAAATAGTAATCGAATGTCCCGTCCGAAAACCGCTTTTGCATCACCGCACGCTCTCTTTTCAGGTGATAATCGTATTTATTTCCGTAAACGACATCGACTTCGGAAAACACGTCCTCGCTCGACGTCCTCAGGCGCAGCTCTACCCGATCGCACGCCAAAGCATAGCAGTATTGACTGTCGGGAATGTGTAAAATTGCTTGCCGGTTCAAATTGCCCCTCCGATGATTGGTCTTGACATATCCTTTCTTTTCTGTTACACTAAAGGAAAAAACGGTATTCTCATGGCTGCTAAGGATCAGGATGGAAAAATAACGCACCGCCGTGCAAATATGCGGGATGTCGCCAAGCTCGCCGGCGTCTCTACGGCAACGGTCTCCTATGTCATCAACCAGCGTCCCGACCAACACATCAGCGAAGCGACGAAGAAAAAGGTGCTGCAGGCGATCAACTATCTCAATTATTCGCCCAATCCCTATGCTTCCGAGCTGAATATGCTGCGCACGAACACCATTCTGCTGCGCACATCCAAACACGTTTCCTGGCTGCAAGGCATGGAGACGCTGTGTTTCATGCGCGCCTTTCAGCCTCTTTGCGAAGCAAACAACTTCCTGCTCTCCTATTCGGAAGATAAGCGCAACGTGCGCCTGCCCGCCTCCGCCTGCCTGTGCCTGAATATGTCGGATGAAGACTTCCATGCGCTCGCTCAGGAAAACTATATCCCCGTGCTCGCCCTCGACTGCCTCATCGACGACCCGTTTTTTTATCAGATCTCGACCGACTATCAAAAGCTCAAGGCAGCCGCAGCCGCGTACTTTCAGGATGATTTTACCTATCTTGCCATCTCTCCCGAAAACGAACGGCTGAAAGAAGAGCTTCTTTCCGCGCTCCCCGGCACGATATTTCTTTCCGAGCCCGATGAGCTGCCCGCAGTACTGCCGAAGCTGAACAATGTCGCCGTCTCCCAGCCCTCTCTGCTGCGCATCCTGAATGTCTTGGAGGATCGGCTGAACATCTTCGACTATTCAAAGCAGATGAAAGAATATCTGCCTAAGATCATGGATGCTGTTCTGCAGGCGATCGACCACACCGTCGTCGCCGACAGCGATCACTTTATCCGCATCTGACCCAAAAAAGTTCTCCCCGCCGCCGGATATGGGCGGCGGGGATCTTTCTGTCACTCGGTCACTTTGTAGAAGTCGATGGTATCTTTCTCTGCGTCATAGACGACACGGTATGTTCCCGAAACGCTCGCCTTAAAGTTCGTACCCTCGTCCGGGACAAAGTCCGCGGTATCCTCGGCGGTGCCGGCTTTCGTCTTGTTGAGGAACGTCCCGCCGGATGCTGCAAGTTCGGGAGCGTCCTCACCCTTGTTATACTGCGCGAAGCCGAACTCCTGCCCTGCCGTAAACTCTACCGTGATCTCATACAGCATCTCGTTTTCCGCATTCTGCGTCATGCGCCATTCGTCCGCATAGTTATGCGTCCAGTTGTTCATGGCACCTTTGAGATAGATATCGAAGCCGTCGTTGATGGTGATCATCTGCGAATAGCTGTCGAAGGTGATGTTGTATGTTCCCGCCGTCTTGACCAAAATATTTTTATTGGTCGCGCTCACTGCGCCGAAATCGCTCGTATCCGTAAGCTTCGGCAGCAGATAGGTGCTGTTGTACGTCCCGAGCAGCGCATAGTTTTCCGTATTCCACTGTCCGGGCTCCGCCGCTCCCGCCTTATAAGACTGGATGATGAGCTCCGCCCCTGCGGGAAGTTCCACGCCGAGGATCTGGTAGATCCCGGAGCCCTGTGCAGTTTCGGTCAGTTTATAATCGTCGATGAACAGGGAACTTCCGTTCGGTCCGGGCTGACGGTCTGCCTCAGGCCCGTACAGCGTGTCGCCCCAAGCGCCCGCAAACGTGCCGTCCAGATAATAATCGCGCGCCTCGGGCACGGCTGCCTCGTCGATGGTCGCCGAAAGAACGCCCGTCGCTTCCGTATAGGTGAAGGTATATGTCCCCGTCTTGGCGGCGACCATATTGCGCTCACCCGTAAACAGGTCTTTGCTTGCATCATCCAGCGCAGACGCCAGAACGGAAGCCGTACCGCTCGAAGTCACGCTGCCGATCGTATTCGTGGAGGCAAACATGAACTCCTCGCCCTGCTCCAGGTAGACGGTCAGGGTATAGACGCCGTCCGTATTCGTCATTTTGGTGGCGTTGTTCCACATATCCTGCCATCCGGTGATGTTCGCACCCTTGATGTAGTAATCGACAACGACCGTAGGCGGATCGACGGGATCGCCGTTCCGCACCCATTCGATCCGATCGAACAGACCGAAATTATAAACTTCTTTCTGATCGTCCGAATAGGAAGGATCGTCGGTATTATAGAAGTCCTCATGCGGATATGTCTTGAGCGTCAGCGTATAGTTGCCCGAGTGCAGCACCTGGATGTTCTGCCCTTTGGACGTCACTTCGCCGAGACCGCCGCCCGTTCCGTTGAACACCTGCGTGCCGTCCTCAAGCTTGTTGTCGGCAAGATAGCCGTATCCGCGCTTGTTGTGCCAAAGCCCGTTGATTGCAAACTGGAACTCATCCCCCTCCATCAGATCGGTGGTGATGGTGTATTCGTTTTTGCCCTCGACGCGGGTGAGTTTGTGTTCGTCCATGAGGTTCTTGCCCCAATCCTGCCCGAGAAGATACTTGCTCGTTCCCGTACCGACGATGTAAAACTCGCGCGTATCCTCTTCGTAAAGCGAGAAACCCGCAAAGACGCTCGTATCCTCGGTGATCGGTTCCTCGAAGTCAAAGCGATGATTGAAGCTGGGCGTTGCAAACCAATCGACGAACGTATATCCGCCCTCTTTTTCGGGCGTATATTCCGTCACCGTCGAGCCCTCGTCCACTTCGACTTCCTTTAAGACCGTCTCGCCGTCATAGAATGTCACGGTGAGTTTTCCATCATCCACATCCTCTGTCGGACCGCAGGCGGCCAGACCGACGCTCAACGCCGATACCGCGAGAAGCGCAGTCAAACCAAGCAGCAGTTTCCTTTTCATAATGCCTCCTTATCTTTTCATTTTTATCGCGCTGTGCGCTAATTTTGCCGGTTTACAAGCCTCGATTTCTCCCGCCTCGTCTCCCCTTCCTTTAACTTAACTTATTAAGTAATTGCAGTATATCATACATTTTGTCCTTTGTCAATACCATTTCTGAAAAAACTTTTAACTTTTTGTTTCATGCTATCACGCGAAAAGTAGAGGAAGCATATCTTGCATCCAATCAATGTACGAAAATTTATAAGGCAGATTGATTTAGCCCGTTCTTTTATGCTATACTAAACCCATGCACAAGGGATATCGGATATTGTCCGTCGAGGCGGCGGATATTTATAAGGCTGAAACGGAAAACGGCGCCGCGGTCGGGTACAAGTTACCCGATAAAAACAGCGACGCCTGTTTTCGGCTGTTCAAGGTGTTCTTGGACAACTCTTTGGACAGCGCGGCGCTGGAAACAACCTATACGCGCGTCTGCCGCAAGCGGTTCTCCTTTGCGGATAGGTACGGCAACGCCTACACCCTTGCCATCGTCAATATCAAGTTCAACTATGTATTTAAGCCCGAAAGCGGCAAGCCCGTCAACCTCAAAGCTCTGCGCGAATACTTTTACACTAACGGCTTTTGCGTTAACGGCGTGCGTTATGTCAGATATAAGCGCAGCGCGGGCAGTTCGCGGGAAGGCAAGTGCCTGTTTATCGACGAGCGCCTTTCCCGCGCCATGAGCAAATGGAGCGACTGTGGTTTGAAAGAGCAGAAAGACCTCGCTTCGTGGGAATCATATAAGGCACTGTCGCTCAGCAGTATCAAAGGTACGGTAGAAATCCCGCTTGAAGGCATCCTTTTCGTACCAGATTACAAAAGCACATTCACGGAAGAGGTCGTCTCCGTGGAGCTCAAAGACGGCGCGCTCTGTGCCGAACAAAAGCAAGCGCAGATCACCAACGACATCTGGGACGGCGAAAGCCTTTTGGACGATAGCTTGTTTGCGGGCGACTATGCGGACAAGCATATGCTGCTTCTCCGCAACAAGTTCTTCAAGTCGTGCGGCTTCCGCACCAAGCTGCAAAAATGGTTTGCGGATAAACATATCACTCTAAGCGATCTGAAAGCGCGCGGGTTTGTCACGCTTGCGGACGATATTCGCGAGATCGTCATGGTCACGACGCCCGACAGCCTGAAATATCTCAAATTCGCGGGCGGGCTTACGGAGAAGAACATAAAACGATGGGCGGCGCATACGGACGGCACGTTCGGCGTCGTCAAGTGGGACCAACCCACGCGCTTCTTCCACGGGAAGATGGTGCAGTCGAGCTATCAGCTTCTGAACACGCTTCCGCTCTCCGAAGAGGAAGTGCGTAGTCTTTTACAGCCGAGCGTCGACTATATCGCCCTTCTGCGAAAGGATACCGACTTCATGCGCTACCACTTTACGGACGCCTTTGCCCGCGAGAAAGACGGCGAAGAAGCGCAACAGGACGGGCTTGCGGAGCGCGCGGACGTCATCTTCACGCTTTTGCATCACTGCCCGCATTTCGATGAAACGGCGCTCTACGCCAACTTCCGCTCTGACGTCGTGCGCAGCTTGAAGGATCGGCTGAAGCGCGGACATATCCTTCTGAACGGCACCAACGCTACCCTCTTCGGCAACGGCCCCGAGCTTTTGAAATATCTTGCGGGCGAGGAGATGAGCCCCGAATTGCAGCCCGGGCAAGTTCGCTGTGAACGCTTTGTGGACGGCGCGAAACTGCTCTGCGCGCGCTCGCCGCATATCACGATGGGCAATTTATACTGCGCGGAAAACGCCCTCGGCGGCGGGATATGGAGCTACTTTGACTTGGGCGAAAACATCGTGTGCGTCAATGCCATCGGGGAGAATATCCAGCAGCGGCTCAACGGCTGCGACTACGATTCGGATACGATGCTTATAACGGACGACGCGCTCTTGATAAGCGCCGCCGAGCGATATGACGGCACCTTCAAAGTCCCCGTGTGCAATATCAAAGGCGAGGGAAAGACGGAGCAGACGCTTGCCGAGCTCGACCACGATACGAGCGTCAATAAGATCGGCGAGATCGTCAACCTCTCGCAAAAGCTCAACAGTATTTTGTGGGATGAACTGTATCACGGCGTGGATAAGGAAAACATACTTGCAGTTTATGAGGACATCTGCAAGCTCGCGGTGCTTTCGGGGTTGGAGATCGACAAGGCGAAGCGCACCTTTGAGAGCGTCCGTGTGAGCAAAGAGCTTACCGCTCTTCGCAAGAAGTATTCCAACCCTTCGCCGCAGTTCTTTGCCGAGATCGACGAACGCAAGACAAAGCAATACGCCTTTTACCACACGGCAATGGACTACCTCTATGTGCAGGTGAAGAAACTCCACTTCCGAAAAGGTCGGGAGCAATGCGGCGACTATCGCCCGATCTCATCGAATCTGGCGTATGACATCTGTTCGGGGAATGCCACCGAATACAGGCATAAGGATAAGATCGTGCAGATCATCGACGAAAGCAGAGCCGCGGTCAATCGTCTATATCAGATGATAAGGACGGCGGACGAGCAGGAACGGGAAGTTCTCTACGAGCAGATCGCAGATATCAGGGCGGAGCGCGATAAGCAAGTCGCCAGATGGCTGACAAACGAAAACGTGCTCATTCTTGTGCTCCGCCACTACGAGAAAAACAGCGCGGCGGACTGGCGCATCTATGCGGCGCTCATAAATCATCCCGTCTTCACGGAACTCTTATGGGAGCTGTACGACGGAACGGCTCTGCAAGTCGTGGAAGACGAGAACGGAGAATACACGTTATACGGCAGAAAATTTACAAAAATCTACCGAAAAATGAGAATGAAGTGACGCGCAAGTGGTATGAAAGTGCCACACAATTCCCGAGAAATCAGTCAAAACAGGCAGAAAACGGCTTAAATGCAGCTCCAAATGCCGTAATTTTGGCAACATAGCATCCCAACTGTTGCACGCCTCTAATCAACGTAATAGGAAGCAGCCCGACCGCAAACAACGGCCGGGCTTTTGCATTGTCTGAACAGGGCAAGCGACGCAGACGACCGAACAGGTTCTCTGCAAAAAATAAACTTCGGAGGTGATGACAAGAGCAAACAAGTCAAGCAAATCCGTAGCAAAAGCCCCCTGCAAGGGCGAACGAGGCTACTTGTAGCCTAGTGAGATAAAGATACGGCCGCCCGCGGCGTATCCATTCAAACCAAAAAAACGCATTATGAATTTCATGGATAGTGACACATTTTTCAAAATCAAAGGAGGAAATACTTATCAGCTATCAGGTATTACGGATCGAGAAATTTTCAAAGGGCGATCTCGGGAAGATCGGTGCGGAGACGGAGCGCGCGGCAAAGCGCCACCGCAACGAGGACATCGACAGCGAGCGCACGCCGCTCAACTACTATTTCAAAAAATCGGAAGGCGGCCTCAACGCGCAATGGAAGCAGACGATGCAAGACCTCAACGCGACCTTCAAGGAGACAAAGAAGGCCGTTGCCTTCGAGGGCGTCATCATCACGAGCAACAAGGCTTTCTTTGAAGAGCACGGCTATGTTCCCGGCGAGCCCCTCCCGTTGGAACTGCAAAAGTTCTTTGCGGACAGCTACGCCTTTTTGAAACGGCAGATCGGCTATCACGGCGGCGACCAAAATATCTTGTCGGCGGCCGTGCATCTGGACGAGACCACGCCGCACTTGCAGCTCTATTACATCCCCGTCGTCGATGAAGGGCGAAAGAAGGTCTATGCCAAAGGCGCGGACGGCAAGGTACTGCGCAACGCGAAAGGCTCTCCCGTTCAGGCAAAGGACAAGAACGGCAAGAGCCTTTACGAGAGAGTGCTGTTAGAACAGCCGAAGATCTGCTCTTCGGAGTTTTGGGAACAGCGCGGCGCGCAAGGTTCGTTTGGGAATTTGCAGGACGAATTCCACGAACAGGTGGCGCGGTACTACGGCTTGGAGCGAGGCGAGGTCGGCAGCAGCAAAAAGCATACGACCAAATATCAATGGCAGAAACAGCAGCAAGAACAAGAGCTTGCCGAAAGAGCCACCGCACTTATGCAGACGAACGCGCAGATCGAAGAGGCGGAAGCGAGCATCTCCGCGGCGGAGAAACGATTGGCGCAAACACAATTCCGCGCCGATCTTGCAGAGGGAAGGCAAGCCCACGCGGAACGGGAGGCGCAGCGGCTCGAACGCGAACGCGAGCGTTTGACGCGCGAAGTTGCCCCGTTCTCGGCAGCCGCCGAAGCGTTCAAACAGGCGAGCGGGAAGAAGCCCGACAAAAGACAGATCCCCGCCCTTGTTGCGGAAAACGCGCGGCTCGAAAAAGAATTGGAGTACAGCATCAAAGATCAGCATGGGCTCTATACCGAATTACAGGCATCGGAAAAGGAGAATGCCGCTTTGAAACGGGATGCCGATACTTTGCGCACGCTCAGGGCCCACGCGCCCGATAAATTGCAGGAAGCAATGGACACAGCCAAGCGCCGCCAAAAAAGCACGCGCCCGCCCTTCCGCGGCAACTCATCCTCATGGACAAAGTAACTTTTTTACAACTGAATATTTCTAAAAAAACAATTGCTTTTATCTGGGAAATATGGTAGGATACAACACCCGCAGAGCGGTATATCCATGCTGCGCCCTCCCGAAAAGTATCGAAGAACTTTTCGGGATAAGGAGAGACAAGCATCCGGGCGCGGCGGCGAGTGTAAGCGAGCCGCCCGCAAAATTTGCTTTGTCTCGACGCGGTAGGATACAAACCAATTCATCGGACCGTTCAGCCGATGATAGACCAACCGAAGGAGGAAAATGACACAAGAAGAACTCATTCAAATCGTAAAACAGATCAACACCGTCGACCTATATGGCGAGCCGAAGGACGCGCTCACCGCAAAAGTTCTGAAGCTGGCAGCAGATTCCGTCACGCTGGAAACGCTCAAAGCGCTCCTCTCCCCCGCGTCGACAAAAGAGACGGTCCCGCAAGGCGCCGTCGCACTGACTTTGGGAAGAAAGTCAAGACCCGGCTTTACTCTATCCAAAAAGGAGATCAAAAGTATGCCGGAAAAATATCGTAACATTTTTGCCTGTGCAGACAGGCTCATTCCCTATCGCTTCCATAAAGGCGTCTACGAAGCGCATTACCGCAGAGACGGCTTCAAGGTATTCGCCTGCGCCAAAGACTTCAAAGAGATGAAGCGCAAGTTTGCCGCCAAACTCCTTGCACAGATGACGGACGAACATGCGCCGCCTGTTCCCGATCCTCGGCCCATACATAGCGGTTTACACTCCAAAGCCCGCTTTGCCGAGTATCTAAACGAATGGCTGGAGATCAAGCGCAAGACGTGCAAGGAAAGCACCTGCAAGGAATACGAGCGGCTGTCCTCAACAAACCTGCTGCCCGTTTTCGGCGAGAGACCGATCGCGGACATCACGCGGCAAGCATTGCAACAGTATCTGTTTCAGTTCATCGACGAAGGCAAGCACCGCACGGCGGAGAAGCTGTATCAGATCCTCTGCTGCATCTTCGATCTCGCCTGCGAGGACTTGCATATCCTTTCGCCGATGAAGAAGATCGTCCTTCCTTACTATGAGCCCAAGAAAGGCTCTGCTCTCACCAAGGAGGAAGAAAAGAAGCTCGTCGACTTCTGTATCGGGCACAAGGACAACGAAGCCTCCTCGGCTCTTTTGGTGCTCTTATACTTCGGGCTGCGCCGTTCGGAACTCAAAACGATCTCTGTCGAAAACGAAATGCTCACCTGCACCACGAGCAAGACGAAGATGGGCAGAAGCGAAGTCAAACGCTCCATTCCCTTTACGCCCGTGTTCCGCCGCGTCCTGCCCTTTGTAGACTTCGAGAAGGCGAAGCACACCAACGTCAATACCATCTACACGACGTTCAAGCGCCTGTTCCCGAACCACCATACCCACGAGCTGAGGTATAACTTTATCACAAGGGCGAAGGAGGCAGGTTGCAACCTCGAAGCGGTGATGCTTTGGGCGGGGCACTCGTTCGATAAAGATGTAAAGTCTTCCGCCGTAGACAGAGGCTATACCGACTACTCGCAAGAGTATCTCGTGCAGGAAGCGCAAAAGATCGATTATATCCTATAAAGGAACGCCTCTTCCCCCCGCAATTACCCCACAATCTACCCCACAATCAAAGGGGAGAAAAAAGTTGCAGACAAAACAAAAACCATATATTGTATTTGGATACGCATTCCTTATACAATATATGGTATAGCTGGCTG
>CALVUC010000035.1 GCA_944363395.1 uncultured Clostridia bacterium
GCGGGGCAGCGTCCCAGCCATTTGGGCGAGACGTACCCGCATTCCGCGCATACAAATTGTGTCGTTGCTTTGGGCATGACGGCTCCTTATCTGACCGGCTTTGTGAATTTACATTTGGGGTACGCGGAGCATCCGTAAAAGCTTCCGTATTTTCCATGCCGCAGCGCGAGCGGCTTTCCGCAGCGCGGACAGATGCCCGAGGAGAGATCTTGCTGCAGCTTCCGGATGTGCGCCATATGTTCCTGCTTCGTGACGCCGTAGCTGTTTTTATGCAGAAGGATGCGGGAATGGATCTTGTCCAGTTCCGCGGCGGTGAGCGCCGCCTTCCCCGCGGAGAGCGTGCAGATGCGTTCGGGAACGGAATAGGGAGCGCAGACGCAGGCGCTTTGGATGTGTTCGATGTTCCCCTGCGCAAACACGACGAGCCCGTAGACGGGAAATTTCTCCTGCAAGATGTGCCTGACGAGGCGGACGTGCGTCGCGTTTTGTACGACGGGGGAGAGAAACCGGTGCTTTGTGTTCCCGTATGCCAAGACCTGCGTCCATTCCCGCTGTCGGTCGCTGCCGCAGACCATGCCGGAGTAGTTTTTCGTTTCGATGACGAACACGCCCCGCGCGCAGATCAGGATGTGATCGATCTGTGAGGATCGCCCCGTTTGCGTATCCATCAGGATCACGTCGTTGACGACGCGCTCGTGCGGCGGTTTGCAGTACGAGCGCAGGATGCCCGCGATCTTGTTCTCTCCGCGCGCGCCCTTCTCGTCTGGCGGCGGGGCGAGCGCCTTTCTGACGGGGGAGAAGAGATTTGACAGGAGCTTTCTGAAAATACCGCGTCTCATTGTTTTTGCCTTGGCTGTGTCCGTCGGTCTCAGACCGTTCTTCGGAGCAGGACGCTCGCGCAGCAGGTGATGCCCTTGCCTTCGCCGACGTATCCGAGCCGCTCGTTGGTGCCTGCGGCGATGCCGACTGCGGAGAGGGGCAGCCCGAGCGCGCGCGCGACGTTTTGGCGCATCCTTTCGATGTGCGGGGAAAGACGGGGGCGCTCGGCAAGGACGGAGATGCTCGCGTTGCAGGGCGCAAACCCCTCCCGGCGGACGAGCCGCATGACCTCGGCGAGCAGTTCCATGCTGTTTGCGCCTGCAAACCGTGCGTCCGTGTCGGGGAAATAGTACCCGATGTCCCGCAGTCCCGCCGCCGAAAGGAGGGCGTCCATCAGCGCGTGTACGAGGACGTCGCCGTCCGAATGCGCCGTGAGCCCGTGCGTGTGCGGGATGACGGCGCCGCCCAGCACGATGCGATCGCCCTCGCCGAAGGCGTGCGTATCGATGCCCAGACCGACGCGCTCGGCGGGCGCGAAGTCCTCGGGGAAGGTCAGTTTTTTATTGGCGCGGTCGCCGATGAACAGATGGGGCGGCGCAACGTACGCCGCATACACGCCGCTCTCGTCGGTGAACTGCGCCTCGCGCCCTTCGGCGAACATGGCTTCGTATGCCCGCAGCAGTTCGCTGCGCAAAAAACCCTGCGGCGTCTGCACGGTAAAGACGTCCCCGCGCGCGGGGACGGCGGCGATGCAGCCGTCTTTGGCGAGCACCGTCGTATCCGTCGCGGGAAGGGCGCATACGCCGCTGCCGAACGCCCTGACGCTTGCGATGCAGTCCTCGACGAGCTTGTGTGTGACGTACGGGCGCGCCGCATCGTGGACGAGCACGATCTCACCCTTCGCCTCGCGCAGGGCATGAAGGACGCTCTGCGCGCGCGTCTCCCCGCCGGGGACGGCGCGGGCGTGGGGATAGGGGGAAAGCAGCCTTCGGACGCGCTCCGCATCCTCGGCGCGGCAGGCGACGAGGATCTCGTCCGCGGCGGCGGCAAAAGCAGAGACGGCATACGAGAGGACGGGCATCCCGTACAATTCCCGCAGCACTTTGTTTTGCGCAAATCCCGCGCGTTCGCCCCTGCCCGCCGCGCAGAGGACGGCGCTGATCATGCGATGACCTCGTAGAGCGTGGCAGCCTCGTCCTTTTTCACCGTCTCTCTGACGGCGAGCACGCGGAACCGGAGCGTCCCCGTTTGAAAGGCAAGCTCCACCTCGTCGCCCACCTTGACGCGGTAGGCGGGTTTGACTTCTCTTCCGTTGACGCGGATCTTGCCCGCGTCCGCCGCTTCCTGTGCGACGGTGCGCCGCTTCAGGATGCGGGAAACCTTCAAAAATTTATCGATCCTCATGTCGTGCCCTCCCGTGCGCCCCGCCGCGCAGGCGAAAATTTTATCGGAATGCGGGAGATTTTTCCGAATTATGGGTTTTTTCGAAAATTCATGCAAAAAGCTGTTGACATCTTTTCGCCTATCGTCTATAATAACATAATGTATCACTATGCTTACAATGCGATTTTGCGCCGTTTCGCCCGAAAAAGAGGAAATTTCCGAGGGAACAACGCGCGTCGCTTCCCCATATTATAGCGTATTTTGCTGCGCTTGTAAAGGGGGAGAGCACGGTTTTTGTCAGGGAAAATTCGATTTTTATCGATGAAAAGATATACTCGGTAGATCGCGTCAAAAAAATACGTTAAAGGAGAGTATATTGCCGGATGAACTTACCCATTCACAAGTACGGGAAGACGGAGCGGCGCAAGTTCGGGAAGATCAACGAAGTGATCGATATCCCCAACCTCGTCGAGATCCAGAAGGAGAGCTACGATACCTTCATCAACGAAGGCATCGCGGAGATCTTTGAGGACTATTCGCCCATCACAGATTTCTCCGATCACTTCGAGCTGCACTTTCTGAGCCACGAGTTCGGGGATACCCCCAAGTATGACGAGAAGGAATGCCGCAACCGCGACGCGACGTACGCCCTTCCCCTGCGGGTCAAGGTGCGCCTTCACAACAAGGTCAAGGACGAGATCATCGATTCCGTCGTATTCATGGGGGACTTCCCCCTGATGACGGAGAACGGCTCTTTCATCATCAACGGCGCGGAGCGCGTCATCGTCTCGCAGCTCGTCCGTTCGCCCGGCGTCAACAACGTTGCTGAGACGGACAAGACGGGCAAGAAGATCTATGAGACGACCGTCATCCCCAACCGCGGCGCATGGCTGGAGTTCAAGCAGGATCCCCAGGGCGTCCTTTGGGTGAGCGTGGACAGGAAGCGCAAACTCACCGCGACGGTGCTCCTCCGCGCGCTCGGGTACGGTTCCAACCGCGCGCTCGAAGAACTCTTCGGCGGCGATAAAATGATCGCCGCGACCATCGAGCGCGACGAAAAGGAGACGCCGCCCATCAAGTCGGAGTCGGACGGCCTTATCGCCCTGTACAGAAGGCTGCGCCCCGGCGAAGTCCCGACCGAGGACTCGGTGCGTCAGCACCTCAACAACCTCTTCTTCGATCCGCGCCGCTACGACGTGGTCAAGGTGGGGCGGTATAAGTTCAACAAAAAGCTCAACCTTGCATACCGTCTGCCCGGCTGCCGTGTCGCGGACGACATTTTCCACCCCGAGACGGGCGAACTGCTCGCGTCCAAGGGCGAGAAGGTCTCGGAGGAGCAGGCGCGCGCCATCCAGAACGCGGGCATCGGCGAGGTCTACGTCCTCGTCAACGATCCCGTGGACGGCGAGATCCGCCACAAGATCATCTCCAACAACACCGTCGATTTTTCCGCGGTGTCGGAAAAGGATCCCAAGGCGTTCGGGCTTCTCAAGACCATCTACTATCCCAACTTCAAGTTCAGCCGCGAGATCGCGCAGGCGTGCGCGGAAATGAGCGAAGAGGAAGTCGCCGAAAAGTATCTCGAAGAGATCAACGCCGTCTACTATGTGCGCGAGACCGCGCCCGAGGCGGATGAAAAGCAGGAAGAGAAGAAGAACCGCGAAAAGCGCAGGGAGAACCGCCTCAAATTCGTCAAGGCGTGCAAACTCTTCCACGAGCTGCTCGCCCGCGACGATGCGCCCGCGGCGCAGGTCGACCTTGCGGCGGAGACGCGCGTCATGGGCGTCACCCCCGAAGAGAAGAAACTCATCAAGCCTCTCGTCGAAAAGCTCAACCACAAGTGCATCACGGTGGACGACATCGTCGCCGCCGTCTCGACCAACCTCGATCTGCAGTACGGCATCGGCTCCATCGATGAGATCGACCACCTCGGCAACCGCCGCGTCCGTTCGGTGGGCGAACTGCTCCAGAACCAGATGCGCATCGGGATGTCCCGCCTCGAGCGTCTCATCAAAGAGCGCATGGCGACGGCGGATCCCATGGAGGTCACGCCCGCGGGGCTCATCAACGTGCGTCCCATCTCGGCGGTCATCCGCGAGTTCTTCGGCTCCTCGCAGCTCTCGCAGTTCATGGACCAGACCAACCCCATCGCGGAACTCACGCACAAGCGCAAACTCTCCGCGCTCGGTCCCGGCGGTCTCAACCGCGACCGCGCGACCTTTGAAGTCCGCGACGTCCACCACTCGCACTACGGGCGTATGTGTCCCATCGAGACGCCCGAAGGTCAGAACATCGGTCTTATCTCCTCGCTCGCGACCTTCTCCAAGGTCAACGAGTTCGGCTTTATCATGTCCCCTTACCGCAAGGTGGACAAGGAGACGGGCATCGTCACCGATCACGTCGATTATCTGACGGCGGACGAAGAGGACCGCTACGTCGTCGCGCAGGCGAACGAACCGCTCGACGAAGAGGGCAGGTTCGTCAACGCCCGCGTCGGCTGCCGCCACAAGGAACTCATCACCGAGATGCCGCGCGAGGCGATCGACTACATGGACGTCTCTCCCAAGCAGCTCGTATCGGTCGCAACGGCGCTCATTCCCTTCCTGGAAAACGACGATACCAACCGCGCCCTGATGGGCTCGAATATGCAGCGCCAGGCGGTGCCGCTCCTCAAGACCGAGCCTGCCATCGTCGCGACGGGCATCGAGGAAGCCATCGCGCGCGATTCGGGCGTCATGGTGCGCGCACGCGAGGCGGGCGTCGCCGTCGGCGTCTCGTCCGACCTCATCAAGATCCGCGAGGACAGCGGATTCATCACGGAATATCCCTTAAAGAAGTTCGAGCGCTCCAACCAGGGTACCTGCCTCAACCAGCGCCCCATCATCACGACGGGGGACAGGGTGGCAAAGGGCGAAGTCATCGCGGACGGTCCCTCCACCTGGGGCGGCGAACTCGCGCTCGGCAAGAATATCCTCGTCGGCTTCATGGAGTGGGAAGGGTATAACTACGAGGACGCGATCCTCATCTCCGAGAAGCTCGTGCAGGACGACGTGTTCACCTCCATCCATATCGAGGAGCACGAGACGGAGGCGCGTGACACCAAACTCGGCGAAGAGGAGATCACCCGCGACATCCCCAACGTCGGCGACGACGCGCTCAAAGATCTCGACGAGGACGGCATCATCCGCATCGGCGCCGAGGTCGGCAGCAACGACATCCTCGTCGGCAAAGTCACGCCCAAGGGCGAGGCGGAGCTCACGCCCGAAGAGCGCCTTCTGCGCGCCATCTTCGGCGAAAAATCGCGCGAAGTGCGCGACACCTCGCTGCGCGTGCCGCACGGCGAGGGCGGTATCGTCGTGGACGTCAAGATCTTCACGCGCGAGAACAAGGACGAGCTCTCGCCCGGCGTCAACAAGCTCGTGCGCGTCTATATCGCGCAGAAGCGCAAGATCCAGGTCGGCGACAAGATGGCGGGCCGTCACGGCAACAAGGGCGTCATTTCGCGCGTGCTGCCGCTCTCCGATATGCCCTTCCTGCCCGACGGCACGCCGCTGCAGATCCTGCTCAATCCCCTCGGCGTCCCTTCGCGTATGAACATCGGGCAGGTGCTCGAAGTTCACCTCGGCTATGTGTGCCGCCAGCTCGGCTGGAAGATCGCCACGCCCGTCTTTGACGGCGCGACCGAGAAGGACATCGAGCAGCTCTTCAAAGAAAACAACCTCTTCAATCCCGAAGGCAAAGTGGACGGCAAGTTCCAGGTGTTCGACGGCAGAACGGGCGAACCGTTTGAAAACCGCGTCACCATCGGCATCATGTACATGATCAAGCTCATCCACCTTGTCGACGACAAGATCCACGCGCGTTCCATCGGTCCTTACTCGATGGTCACGCAGCAGCCCCTCGGCGGCAAGGCGCAGTTCGGCGGTCAGCGCTTCGGCGAAATGGAAGTCTGGGCGCTCGAGGCGTACGGCGCGGCGCACATCCTGCAGGAGATCCTCACCGTCAAGTCGGACGATATCGTGGGGCGTGTCAAGACGTACGAGAGCATCGTCAAGGGCAACAACATTTCCGAGCCCGGCATCCCCGAGGCGTTCAAGGTGCTCCTGAAAGAGCTCCAGTCCCTTGCGCTCGACGTCAAGGTGCTCACCGAGAACAACGAGGAACTCATCATCCGCGAATTTGACGACGAGGACGAGAGAGACTCCCGCCGCGACGACAGGCGCGACGTCGAACAGGATTTCGATTTCGGGCTTCCCGACGAGGACGAGGAGGACGAGAGCCTCGGCTCCATCTTCGACGATGCGGGCGAGGACGAGGACTTTGTCTCGGACGACCTCTTCAATGCGGAAGAGGACGAGGACGATCTCTCCGACGTGGACGACGACTTCTCCTTCGGCTCGCTCTTTGACGAGGACGAGGAGGAGCAGGCGGACGCTTCCGACGCTCCGGACGCCTCGGCGGACGAAGAGGAAGAGGACAGCGCAAGCGATCTCTTCGGCGACGACGAGGACGACAACTAAGGGAGGGACGGTATGTACGAATTAAACGATTTCAATTCCATTCAGATCAGCATTGCATCTCCCGAAAAGATCAGGGAATGGTCGTACGGCGAAGTCACCAAGCCCGAGACCATCAACTACCGCACGCAAAAGCCCGAACGGGACGGTCTCTTCTGCGAGAAGATCTTCGGACCCACCAAGGACTGGGAATGCCACTGCGGCAAATATAAGCGCATCCGTTACAAGGGCATCGTCTGCGAAAAGTGCGGCGTCGAAGTGACGCGCGCCAAGGTGCGCCGCGAGCGCATGGGTCACATCGAACTCGCCGCGCCCGTCTCGCACATCTGGTATTTCCGCGGCGTACCTAGCAAGATCGGGCTCCTTCTCGATCTCGGGCCCAAAGCGCTCGAACAGGTCATCTACTTTGCGGCGTATACGGTGCTCGATCCCGGGTATCTCACCAAACTCACGGTGCTGCTCCACGGCGGTGCGTTCGATCTTGCCGCCGGTAAGGATCAGGCAGCCGTCGTCGGCATGGGGGAGGTGACGGAAGTCGCCGTCTATCCCACGCGTGAGGAAGCCAAGGCTGCGTATGCCGAACTGCTCGCGGGCGAGAACGCGGCGGAGGAGTCCCTTCTCAACGCCGCGCGCGAACTCAACGACATCAAGGACGTCTCTTCCGCCGCCCTGCGCACCGCGCAGGACATGAAAGCGCTGCTCGAAAAGATGAGCGGCGGCGCGGTCGTGGAATTCTATTCGCTCAAAGAGCGCACGGGCGAGAACGGAAAGACCTATCAGATCTTAAAGCGCCGCGCAAAACTTCTGCGCACGGCGGAGGACGAGGAGACCGTCAGGACGCTGCTCGAAAAGGAAAAGGAGAGCATCGTCTACAAGCAGGTCATCACGGACATCAACCTGCGCAATATGCAGGCGCTCATCGGCGAGGACAGCGTGACGGGGCTCAAAGTCGGCATGGGCGCCGAGGCGATCCGCGAACTTCTCATGGCGGTCGACCTTGAAAAGGAGAGCGCCGCCTGCCGCGAGATCATCGACAGCAACGCCACGGGACCCAAGCGCGTCAAGGCGATCAAGCGCATCGAGATCATCGAAGCGTTCCGCAAGAGCGGCAACCGTCCCGAGTGGATGATCCTTACGGTGCTGCCCGTCATCCCGCCCGACCTGCGCCCGATGGTGCAGCTGGACGGCGGCAGGTTTGCCTCCTCCGACCTCAACGATCTCTACCGCCGCGTCATCAACCGCAACAACCGCCTGAAGCGCATGATCGAACTGGGCGCGCCCGAAATGATCGTCAAGAACGAAAAGCGTATGCTGCAGGAGGCGGTGGACGCCCTCATCGATAACGGCCGCCGCGGCAAGCCGCTCTCGGGACCTTCCAACCGCGAGCTCAAGTCCCTCTCGGGGCTGCTGCGCGGCAAGCAGGGGCGCTTCCGTCAGAACCTTCTGGGCAAGCGCGTCGACTATTCGGGGCGTTCGGTCATCGTCGTCGGGCCCGAACTCAAGATCTATCAGTGCGGTCTGCCCAAGGAGATGGCGATCGAGCTTTTCAAGCCCTTCGTCATGAAGCGCCTTGTGGAGACCAACAAGTGCCACAACATCAAGAGCGCGAAGCGCACGGTGGAAAAGGGTAAGGATTTCGTCTGGGACGTCCTCGAAGAGGTCATCAAGGAGCATCCCGTCCTCCTCAACCGCGCGCCTACGCTGCACCGCCTGTCCATCCAGGCGTTCGAGCCCATCCTCATCGAGGGCAGAGCCATCAAGATCTCGCCCCTCGTCTGCGGTCCTTTCAACGCCGACTTCGACGGCGACCAGATGGCAGTTCACCTGCCTCTCTCCATCGAGGCGCAGGCGGAAGCGCGCTTTTTGATGCTCTCCGCGAACAATATCCTGAAACTCGCGGACGGCAAGTCGGTCATGAGCCCCACGCAGGACATGATCATCGGCGCGTACTACCTCACCATCCTCCGCAGGGAAGAGGGCAGGAAGTACAACGAACTCTGCCGTCCCGACGAGAACGGCGAGGAGTACGTTCCGCCCGTCTATTCCTCCTTTGACGAAGCGCTCATGAGCTATCAGCTCAAGGACGTGCATTGTCAGGACGAAATTTACGTCCGCCGTACGGTGGAGCTGCCTGCGGGCAAGTTCGACGGTCTCGAACTTCCCTACGAGCGCACCTATGACAGGGACGCGAACGTCGCCAACAACGGGCTGCGCGGTCACGTCTATGTCAGCAAGGACGAGGCGACGGGGCATCTCTTCGTCACGGGTACGCTCAAGACGACGGTCGGCAGGATCATCTATAACGACAATATGCCGCAGGATCTCGGCTTTGTCCGCCGCGAGAAACCGGAGGACTACTTGAAGCTCGAGCTCTCCACCGAGTTCATCGGCGGCGCAAGGGCGATCGGCAAGAAACACCTCGCGCGCATCGTCGAGGCGTGCTTCAAGACGGGGCACGCGCCCAAGGCTGCGGCGGTGCTCGACGCCATCAAGGAGCGCGGCTACAAGTACTCGACCATCGCGGCGCTCACGACGTCCGTCTTTGACATGAAGATCCCCGAAGAAAAGACGGAGATCGTCGCCAAGGCGGAAGATCAGGTCGCGGGGATCGCCAAGAAGTACGCGCGCGGTCTCCTGCGCGAAGAGGAGCGCTACAACGCGGTCATCAAGGTCTGGGACGACGCGACCGATCAGGTCGCGGGGCTGCTCAAAAAGCAGGGCGAAGCGGATAAGTTCAACCCCATCTGGATGATGGCGGACTCGGGCGCCCGCGGCTCCATCGACCAGATCAAGCAGCTCTCGGGTATGCGCGGACTCATGGTCAACCCGCAGGGCAAGAAGATCGAGGTCCCCGTCAAGTCGTGCTTCAGAAACGGGCTCTCCGTTCTCGAATACTTCATCTCCTCGCACGGCGGCAGAAAGGGTCTTGCGGATACGGCGCTCAAGACGGCAGACTCGGGCTATCTCACCCGCCGTCTCGTCGACGTCTCGCAGGACGTCATCGTCCGCGAGGACGACTGCTGCGCGGGCAAGCGTCCCCGTCCCACCTTCGTCAAGGCGATCACGAACGCCTCGGGCGACATCATCGAATCGCTTGAAGACAGGCTCACGGGCAGGTTTGCCGCCGAGGACATCCTGGACGACGGCGGCGAGGTGATCGTCCCCTGCAACGTCATGATCGACGAGGGCAAGGCGAAGGTCATCGCGGGACTTGCGCGCTACAAGGAGAGCGGCGTTCCCATCCGTTCCATCTTCAACTGCAGCACGCGCTACGGCGTGTGCGCGAAATGCTACGGCAAGGACATGGCGACCACGCTTCCCATCAAGGTGGGCGAGGCGGTCGGCGTCATCGCGGCGCAGTCCATCGGCGAGCCCGGCACGCAGCTCACGATGCGTACCTTCCACACGGGCGGTATCGCGGCGACGGGCGACATCACGCAGGGTCTTCCCCGTGTCGAAGAACTCTTCGAGGCGCGCAAGCCCAAGGGCGTTGCGACCATCTGCGAATTTGCGGGCATCGCGCAGGTCGACGACAAGGACAACAACCTCAAGCACATCGTCATTGCGGAAGAGGGAACGGGTACGCCGCTCAAGGAGTATGAACTTCCCTTCAATGCCGAGCTGCTCGTCAAGAACGGCGACAGGGTCGTCCCCGGCACCCAGCTCAACGCAGGTTCGGTCAACCCGCAGGACATCATCCGCGTCGAGGGCGTCAAGGGCGTGCAGGACTATATCCTGCATGAAGTCCAGTCCGTCTACCGTTCGCAGGGCGTCGACATCAACGATAAGCACGTCGAGATCATCGTCCGTCAGATGATCCGCAAGGTCCGCGTCGAGAACGCGGGTTCCACCGACCTTTTGCCCGGTCAGTTCGTCGATATGTTCACCTTCGAAGAGCAGAACGAAAAGACCATCATGGCGGGCGGCGTTCCCGCAACGGCAAAGCGTGTGCTGCTGGGTATCACCAAGGCGGCGCTCGCGACCGATTCCTTCCTTTCGGCAGCCTCCTTCCAGGAGACCAGCCGCGTCCTTACCGAAGCGGCGATCTGCACCAAGCGCGATCCGCTCATCGGTCTCAAGGAGAATGTCATCATCGGCAAGCTCATCCCTGCCGGTACGGGCATGAAGGAGTACAAGAACGTCTCCGTTCAGGCGACGGGCGGCTATCGCGATATGATGGCTCCCGAAGAAAGCAAGTAAACCGCAGTTTACAAGGATCCGCTCTGGCGGGTCCTTTACCGTATGCGCCGCCGCGGCGTCTGCCGCGGCGGCGCATAGAATTTTTTTGAAAAATATAAAAATTTCTCCAACAAAACGCCTTCCTCCCGCGTTGTAAGAGTGCAAAGACAAAAACATGACCTACAAGGAGGAAGGAACGATGAAAAAATTATTCGCGATCGGAGCGGCAGTCTTGCTGGGGACAACTGTTTTCGCATTCGCAGGGTGCGACGGCGGGGATAAGGGCGCGTCGGATGCGCCGCAGACGGAAGAGGTCTACGCGCTCGGCGCCGTCACGACGGCAAGCCTGCTCGCCGAAGTGACTGCGCCCGAGACGCCCGTACAGCCCGAAACGCCCGCGCAGCCCGAGACGCCCGCGCAGCCCGAGACGCCCGCGCAGCCCGAGACGCCCGCGCAGCCCGAAACGCCCGCGCAGCCGGAGGGAGACGCGACGCAGGCGATCGAAGATTTCAACACCTATTTCGCGGCATGGGAAGGGTATCTCAACGAGGGCGCGCTCGATGTCCGTGTCACCGAAAACAGGAATACGTCCTATGATTTTGCGTACCAACTGCGGGTGGAGAGCCGCCTCGCGGACGGCACAAAGACGGAGCACGTCCTGTACTATACCGAGACGCAGACCCGCTCGCACGAGGAGTATGACGACGGCGAATACGAGAGCGTCGTCGCCTATACGCTCACGGGCGTGCTCGAATGGGAGGGCGTCGCCTATGAGATGCGCGGCTATCGCACGACCGAGACGGAGCGCGAGGACGGCGAAGAGGAGACCAAGGAGACCTTCTATATGATCGCTTCCGATCCCGCCGATCCCTCCAACTACGTCCGCATGGATCTGGAGACGGAGAACGAGCAGGAGCAAGGCGAGCAGGGCGTGGAGCGCGAATATGTGTACAGCGTCTATCGCGGCGGCAGGCTCACCGAGCGCACGAGCGTTGATTTCGAGACGGAGCGCGAGGACGGCGAAAGGGAGACGGCGTATGAGATCGAAGTATGCAAGGACGGCGTCCGCAGCTCTTTCGCGGTGGAGCGCGCCGAGCGTGAGAACGGCAGGACGGTCATCGGCGTGAAGTACCGCACGCCCGAGGGCAGCGGCAGGTTCGTCGTCACCCGCGCCGAGGACGGCAGTTACGTCTATGCCTTCTGAGTTTTGCAGGAACGCGGCGCCCCCTTGACAGGGGGCGCAAACGCCTGTATAATAAAAAAAACGATGCGCCGGGGAGGAAGATATGCTCGACGATGCCATGACGAGACTTGCGGCGGGAGAACGCGCCGCCTTCGATGATATATACCGCGACACGCGCAGGACGGTCTATTATATCGCGCTCTCCTATGTGCGCGAGCGGATGCTCGCCGAGGACGTCATGCAGACCACCTATCTGAAAGTCCTTTCGGGCGCCGCCCGCTACCGCGCGGGGACGAATGCGCGGGCGTGGATCGCGCGGATCGCCCGCAACGAGGCGATCGACGTCCTGCGCCGCCGTTCGCGCGAGGTTTCGGTGGACGAGCGCGCCGATCCGCGCCCCTTCGGGACGAGCAGCGTGGATGACTACGGGCTGCTCATCGACCTCGCGCGGCGCATCCTGAAACAGGAAGAGTTTTCCGTGCTCATGCTGGCTGCGGCGGAGGGGTACAAGCGGCGGGAGATCGCCGAATTGCTCGCCATGCCGCTGCCGACGGTGAGCTGGCATTATGCGCGCGCGCAGCAGAAGATGCGCCGCGCGCTCGAAGAGGAGGGGCGCGAAGCCCGAGCGGGAGGAGGTATCGTGAAACGCGCGCAATTGGAACGGGAGCTCCGTCTCGAAGCGGAGCGGCACACGCCCGACGTGTATGACAGGGTAATGTCCGCGCAGCCCCTCGAGGGGGACGCGGGCGAGGTCGTTGTGGCAGTGCGGCCGCACAGGGCAAGGACGGCAGCCGCCTGCATTCTGGCGCTGTTGTTTGTGACCATCGCCGTCCTCGTCCCCGTCCTGCTGTTTGCGGGCGGCGGCACGGCGAGCCTGTATATCAGCATCAATCCCGCCGTACAGTTCACCGTCGAGGACGGAAAAGTGACCAAAGTCGCGGCGCTCAACAAGGACGCCGCCATCCTGCTCTCGGGCGAGGACTACGTCGGTCTGTCCGCCGAGGACGCGGGCGCGCGCTTTGCCTCTCTTTCGGCGGAGAAACATCTCATCACGGCGCAGGGCGTGGGCGTGTATGCGACGGGCGACGGGAGCGAGGCTCTCGAGCGCCGCGTGCGCGAACGGCTGGATGCCGAACTCGGCGGGGCGTATGCCGTCAACGCGCTCTCCGAGACTGATTTCGACGCGCTCATCGCCGCCTACGACGAACAGGCGATGGGGGACTTTGAGGACTATCTCGGGCGCGAGCTCGCTCACCTGCGCGCCGATTTCGCCGCCAACGTGCGCACGCTCACGCAGAGTTATGCCCAAGATCTTTCCGCGGTCTTTGCGGGCGCGATGACGCAGGCGGACTTCAATGCAAAATATCTCTATCTCGGCGAGGACTGCATCTTCGAGGACGGCGACGAGCGGGAGGACGAACTTTTAGAGGAGTTTGAAGAACTCTGCCGCGATATCGAACGTCACGGCGACGAGTACATCTTCGACGAACTCTACGATGAGTTCCTGGAGGCGGTCGAAGAATTGTATGAGGACGAGATCGACGGCGACGACGGTGACGACGGTGACGACGGTGACGACGGTGACGACGGTGACGACGGTGACGACGGTGACGACGATGACGACGGTGACGACGGTGACGACGATCGGCGCGGCGGACGAAGAGACCGGGAATAAAAAACGGGCATTGCGCCCGTTTTTTTCATGCGGAACTTGACAGCGGAGCGTTCCCGTGATAGACTATATTTCGATATCGTTCAAAATAACGGGAGGACGGGATGAAAGAGGGACGCAAAGAAAGGGAAGCGGACGTCTGGACGGCGCTTGCCGACGGCACGCGGCGGGATATTTTGCAGATGCTCTCCTCCCGTCCGCATACGGCGGGGGAACTTGCCGATCAGTTCGAGCGTTCGGCGGCGACTGTTTCGCACCATCTCGCCATCCTGCGGGAGAGCGGGCTCGTGCATTGCGAGCGGCGCGCGCAGACGCTCATCTATTCGCTTGCGCCCGACGGCGCAAAGGAAGCCGCGCTCTTTTTACAGATGCTGCAAAAAAAGGCGCGGCGGTGAGGATACCGCGGGTATCAGGCGCGTACAATAGAGAAAATCGCTTGACAGCCCGTCTGTATATGATATAATAAAGATACCTTTGAGGGAGTAGCAGGCGCACTGCGCAGCAAGTCAACATACTGACTTCGGTCTGGCTTGCTTTCAATTGCGAGACTCATGGCGGTTTTTTGCCGTGCGTGGAGTCTTATGAGGTACGGCATTCGTGCCGTATTTTTTTATGGAGAGCAGCCGATGGATATATTTTTCTTTCTCAATGCCGCGGGATTGGGTCTGGGGCTTGCGATGGACGCCTTTTCCGTCTCGATGGCGAACGGGCTCAGCGAACCTGCGATGAAGACGCGCAAGGCGGCGGGTATCGCCCTCGTCTTTGCCCTGTTCCAGACGGCGATGCCGCTCATCGGCTGGTATTGCGTCCACAGCATTGCCGAAGCGTTTGCGGCGTTCCGCCCCGCGATCCCGTGGATCGCGCTCGTCCTGCTGCTCTTCATCGGCGGGAAGATGCTCGTTGAGGGGATGCGCGGAGGCGCGGACAGGGAAATGAGAGAGAAAAAGGCGACGGGGATGGCGGCGCTGCTCCTGCAGGGCGTGGCGACGTCCATCGACGCGCTCTCCGTCGGCTTCACGATCGCGGAGCTTTCGGCGCCGGAGGCGCTTTCGGAGGCGCTCGTCATCGGCGGCGTGACGTTCTGCGTGTGTTTTGCGGGCGTTTTCATCGGAAAGAAATTCGGCACCAAACTTGCCGGAAAGGCGGGCATCCTGGGCGGCGTCATCCTTATTTTGATCGGGATCGAAATATTTGTGTCGGGCATCCTCGGCGGCTGACGGGGCGCGGATGCTTCGGGCGGCGGCGCGGAAATATTTTCCGCGCCGCCGCCCGAAATTTTTTTTGACTTTCTTCGGAAAAAGTATTCCATTCGGGCGGAAAATATGCTATTATGGGTATCATACGATCCTGTAAGGAGGGGACCATGGCGGAAAAAGACAAGCTGC
>CALVUC010000036.1 GCA_944363395.1 uncultured Clostridia bacterium
CGGGCTGCGCGGGACGGACAAGATATTCGAGCGCCTTGCTGCTGCCGTCCAGCACGGCGGAGACGACGGTATAGACGCAGCCGTAGATGAGTTGGTTCTCGGCAAAGCGCACGTCCGCCTTATTGGGATGCACGTTGACGTCCACTGCTTCGGGCGGGACGTCGAGAAAGAGCACATAGAAGGGATACTGCCGCTTCATGAGATAGCTCGCATACGCATTGGTGACGACGGCGCCCACCGTCTGGTTGACGACGCTCCGTCCGTTGACGAACAGGCTCTGATAGGTGCGGTTGGGCTTGTAAAAGCCGCGGTCGCCGAGAAAACCGTGAAGGCGGATGCCGTGCTTTTCTGCGTCGATCTCGATACAGCGTCCGAGCGTCTCCGCGCCGTACACCGCGGCGAGCGCCGCGGGAAGTCCGTCGCCGAAGGAGCGGTACTTCACCTTTCCGTCCGCCGTATAGGTGAAGGCGATATCGGGACGGGAGAGCAAAAAGCGCGCCATGACGCCGCCGATGTCCGCCTCCTCCTGCGTATCCGATTTCAAAAATTTCAGCCGCGCTGGGACGTTGAAAAAGAGACTGTCCACCGTGACCGTCGTCCCCTTTGCGCCCGCGGCGGGCAGGACTTCGCCCATCTTGCCGCCCTCCGACGAGAGCGAGAAGGCGTCCCCCTCCTCCGTGCGCGAGACGATCTCCGTTTTGGAGACCGCGGCGATAGAGGCGATCGCCTCGCCGCGGAATCCAAGCGTGTGGATATGAAAGAGATCGCCCGCCGTCATGAGCTTGCTCGTCGCGTGCGGAGCATAGGCGCGCGGCAGATCCTCGCGGGAAATGCCGCCGCCGTTGTCGGTGACGCGGATGCGCCGCTTTCCGCCCCCTTCGATCTCGACTGCGATCTCCGTCGCTCCCGCATCGATCGCGTTTTCGACGAGTTCCTTGACGACGGAATAGGGGCGGTCGACGACCTCCCCCGCCGCGATCTTATTATAGACGTCGGGCGTGAGCAAATTGATCTTCAACGGTATTTCTCCTTCCACTCGGCAATGAGCGAGAGCGCCTGCATGGGCGTGAGCAAATTGGCATCGACGCCAGCAAGTTCTTCGCGCAGACTCTCTTCCCGCGCAGTCTCCTCCAAATCGGGTTCGGGCTCGGGCATGGAAGCGCGCCTCTTTTCGCCGCGCTCCAACTGCTTTAAGATGACCTTTGCGCGCGCGGTGACGCGCTCGGGTACGCCCGCGAGCGCCGCGACCTCCACGCCGAAGGAGCGGGACGCCCCGCCGCGCACGATCTTGCGCAGGAACACGATGCTGCCCGCGATCTCGCGGACGCCGATCTTGTAATTTTTGACCCCTTCGAGCTTGCCCTCCAACTCGGTCAGTTCGTGATAGTGCGTTGCAAACAGCGTCTTGGCGCGCACGTTTTGGGTGAGTTCCTCAATGACCGCCCAGGCGATGGAGAGCCCGTCGAAGGTGCTCGTCCCCCTGCCCACCTCGTCAAGGATGAGCAGGCTGCGCTCCGTCGCGTTGCGAAGGATGTTGGCGACCTCGGTCATCTCCACCATGAAGGTGCTCCTGTCGAGGATGAGGTTGTCGCTCGCGCCGATGCGCGTAAAGATGCGGTCCGTGACCGGGATGCGCGCCCGTGCGGCAGGCACGAAGCTGCCGATATGCGCCATGAACGTGATGAGCGCCACCTGGCGAAGATATGTGCTCTTGCCCGCCATGTTGGGACCGGTCAGGATCATCGTGCGGGCGTCGCCGCTCGTGAGCGTACAGTCGTTGGGGACGAAGCGCTCCTTGGAGATCGCCTCGACGACGGGATGGCGCCCCTCCTCGATCTCCAGCGCGCCGTCCTCCGCAATGTCGGGACGGCAGTACTTGTTTTCCTTGGCGACGGTCGCGAGCGAGACAAGACAATCGAGCATCGCGACCGCGGCGGCGATGCGCTGAAAGACGGGGATGTTCTTCGCGAGCACGGCGACAAGTTCCGTATAGAGATGCTCCTCCAGGCGGGACGCCGCATCGCTGCTGCCGAGGATCTTCGCCTCCAGTTCTTTGAGTTCGTCCGTCGTATAGCGCACGCCGCCCGCGAGCGTCTGCCGCGCGACATAGGAATAGGGTACGCGGTCCTTAAAGGAGTTGCTGACTTCGATATAGTACCCGAACACGCGGTTGTAGCCCACCTTCAGGGTGCGGATCCCCGTCTTTTCCCGCTCGCGCGTTTCCAGTTCCAGAACGAGAGACTTGCCGTCATCCTTGACGGCGCGCAGCTCGTCGAGCTGTGCATTGTAGCCGCGGCGGATATAGTTCCCCTCTTTGAGCGTCGTCGCTTCGGGCGCAATGGCGCTCTCCAGAAGTTTGCACACAGGCGCGGTGTCCACGAGGTCCGCCGCGATCTCGCCGAGCAGCGCGGAAGAAAAGCCCGTGAGCTGAAATCTGAGATTGGGGACGGCGGACAGCGAGCCCGCGAGCAAAAGGCAGTCGCGGGGCTGCAGGTTGCCGTTGGAGATACGCCCCGTAAGGCGCTCGATATCGCGCACGCCCGCGAGCATATCGGCAAGCCCCATGCGGATGACGGTCCCCTTGAAGAGCTCCTCCACCGCGTCGAGACGGCGAGCGAGCTCCGCCCTGTCCGTCACGGGAGAGCGCAGCAGGGAAACGAGCTTCCTCGCCCCCATGCCCGTCTTGGTGCGGTCGAGCAGCCACAACAAAGAGCCGTAGCGCTTGCCTTCGGCATTGTTTTTCAGGATCTCGAGATTGCGGAAAGCAACGGCGTCCAGCGTCATGTTGCCGCCGCTTTCCGAAAAACGGACGGAAGTAAGGTTGTGCAGGGCGTGCTTCTGCGTGTCTTTGAGATAGTCCAGAAGCGCCCCCGCCGCGCAGACGGCGCCCTCGTGCAGGGAAAGCCCGAGCGCTTCGAGCGACGCCGCGCCGAACTGCGAGAGCACCGTGCGCTCCGCCGCCATGCGCTCAAACGCCTGCGGGAGATAACAGGAGAAAGCGGGCAGGGTGCGCTGCGCTTCAAGATCGTCCCTGACTTCCATCAGCAGCGCGTCGTTGCAGATGATCTCCGCCGCGGAGAGGTTGACGAGGAAGGAGAGCAGCGCCTCCCGCCCCGCAAATTCCGCCGCGCGGAACTCGCCCGTCGTGATGTCCGCCCAGGCGAGGGCATAGCCCTCCCGCCATTTGCAGGCGCAGGCGATGAAGTTGTTGTTTTTCTCGTCGAGCTGGCTCTCCTCGGTCACCGTCCCCGCCGAGACGATGCGCACGACGTCGCGCTCCACCATCTTTCCCGCGCCCGGCTCCGTGAGCTGTTCGCAGATGGCAACGCGCTCCCCCATCGCAACAAGTTTTGCGATGTAGCCGTCCGCCGCATGATAGGGAATGCCGCACATGGGCGCGCGCTCTTTCAGCCCGCAGTCCCTGCCCGTGAGCGTCAGATCGAGCAGCTGTGAGACGCGCACCGCGTCGTCAAAAAACATCTCATAGAAGTCTCCGAGACGATAAAAGACCACGCAGTCCTTGTACTTCTCCTTGACGGAGAGATAGTGTTCCATCATCGGCGAAAGCGCCATACCTTCCTCCTTTGCCGCGCCCTAAACGCGCTCCCCGAACAGTGAGATGCCGTTGGCGCGCGACACGCGGATGCGCACAAATTCTCCCACGCAGTTACAGGGCGCGGAAAAATATCCCATTCTGCCCAACGGCTCCCTACCGAGATACAGACCCTTTTTTTCGTCATAGTCCTCGCAGAGCACTTCGATCACCTGTCCGACGTAGCGCTCGCTCTTACGGCGGGTATTCTCGTTGACGCAGTCGATGAGGCGGGTGATGCGCGCCTTGGCGATCTCCGCAGGGATGCGCCCCTCCATCTCCGCCGCCTTCGTCCCCGTACGCGGGGAATAGACAAAGGTGAACGCGGAGGAAAAATCCGCCTCTTTCACGAGGGACAGCGTCTCCTCGAACTCCTCTTCCGTCTCCCCGGGAAAGGCGACGATAAGATCGGTCGTCAGTTCCCCTTCGGGAATATACTTACGGAACAGGGCGACCTTTTCCAGATACTGTTCGCGCGTGTAGCGGCGGTTCATGCGCGAGAGGATACGGCTCGAACCGGACTGCGCGGGAAGATGCAGCAGATCGCAGATCTTCTCATGCCGCGCCATGCAGGCGACGAGGCGCTCGGAAAAGTCCTTGGGGTGCGAGGTCATGAAGCGGATGCGGAACTTGCCGTCAAGGGAGGCGACGCGCTCCAACAGCGCGGGAAAATCGGTCTCGCCGTCGCGATAGGAATTGACGTTCTGCCCCAAAAGGGTGATCTCCTTGTATCCTGCCGCAACGAGCGAGCGCACTTCTTCGACGATGACGTCTGCCGAGCGGCTCTTCTCCCTGCCCCGCACATAAGGTACGATGCAATAGGTGCAGAAATTGTTGCAGCCGTAGGTGATGTTCACCCATGCGTTGGGATAGCTCGTGCGGAAGGGCTGCGCGCCGTCCTCCGTCTCCGCCCTGTCAGGCAGCAAAGAGACGACCTTCTTCTCCCGCCGCTTGCGTTCGATGAGGGCGGGGAGTTCCGCAACGTTGTGCGTGCCGAACACGATGTCGATGAAGGGGAATTTCCGCAGGAGCAGCGCAGCCTTCCCCTCCTCCTGTGCCATACAGCCGCCGACGGCGATGAGTAACCCGCGCTTGTTCTTTTTTAATTTTTTGAGGGCGCCGATGTTGCCGAAGGCGTGGTTTTCCGCATTCTCACGGATACAGCAGGTATTGAAGACGATGATGTCCGCCTCTTCGGCGGCGCCCTCTTCCTCATATCCCGCCCCGCGCAAAAGACCTGCGATCTTCTCCGACTCGTGGACGTTCATCTGACAGCCATAGGTGACGATATGATATTTCATGGCAATTGGGTACCGGAATGCAGCCGCGCTGCGTTCATTCGGGGAGATAGGAGGGAAGTTCTCCCAGCACCTCCCCTACTTTTTGGTGCAGGACGAGGGAACACCGCCCGTCGAGCGGGGTGGCGTCCCTGTTGATGAGGACGAGGTCGCGCCCGCGGAAATAGTCCACAAACCCCGCCGCGGGATAGACGGTGAGCGACGTCCCCGCGACGATCAGGGTGTCCGCCTCGGAAATGGCTTGGAGCGCGCCCTGTACGGTGGGCGCATCCAATTGCTCGCCGTATAAAACGACGTCCGGCTTGACGATCCCGCCGCAGGTACAGTGCGGCACGTCCGAACCCTCCGCGAGAAAGGACGCGGGATAGAACTTCCCGCAGGAGAGACAATAGTTCCTGTGGATGCTGCCGTGCAGTTCAAAGACACAGCGGCTGCCCGCCGCCTGATGCAGCCCGTCGATATTCTGCGTGACAACGGCAAGGAGCTTGCCCGCCCTCTCCCATTGCGCGAGCTTCCTGTGCGCAGCGTTGGGCTGTGCATGAAGCGGGAGCATCTTGTCGCGGTAAAAGCGGTAGAACTCCCGCGTATGGGAATAAAAATAGGGCGCGCTGAGCATGGTCTCGGGCGAGACGTCGTACTTTTGGCGGTACAGCCCGTCCTCACTACGGAAATCGGGGATCCCGCTCTCCGTGGAAACGCCCGCGCCGCCGAAAAATACGATCCTGCGGCTTTTATCAACGATCTCCCTGAGCGTCATGGCCTCCTCCAATCACATGGGATATTTCATTATACCATAAATCACAAAAGGTTTCAACAAAAGCGGGCGCGCCGCGCAAAATTTTCCCGCCTGCGAGCACATACTGCAGGATGTGAAACGCATCCTTACCATCTGCGGCGTCGCGGCGGGCATCCTCTTTCTCCTTGCCGCCGCCCTCCTGTTCGCCTGTCTCGGCATCACGGCGCATACCGATCTCGACCTCTCCCTTCTGACGCCCGAGGGAAATTTCATCCGCCTGTACGACAGGGACGGCGCCCTCCTGCCCGCCGCGGGAAAAAGCAGCGCGGAGCACATCCCCCAATACGTCAAAGACGCCTTTGTCGCCGTGGAGGACAAACGCTTCTATTCGCACGGCGGCGTGGACGCAAGGAGGATGTGCGCGGCGCTGCTCAAAAACCTGACGAGCTTCTCCTTTGCCGAAGGGGCGTCCACCATCACCCAGCAACTCATCAAGAACACCCATCTTTCGAGCGAAAAGACCATCGCGCGCAAACTCAAAGAGATCAAACTCGCGCGACAGCTGGAAAAGCGGCGCTCCAAAGAGGAGATCCTCGCGCTCTATCTCGACTCCATCTACTTCGGACACAGCGCGTTCGGCATCGGCAGCGCAGCCCGCTTTTACTTCGGAAAATCCTGCGAAGACCTCACCGTCGCCGAGGGCGCGATGCTCGCCGCCGTCGTCCGTTCGCCCAACCGATACTCCCCCTTCCGCGACAGCGACGCCTGCCTTGCGCGGCGTTCGCTCGTCCTGCGGCTCATGCGCGAGCAGGGGATGCTGGACGAGGCACGCTATCAAAAGGCGCTCCGAGAGCCACTCCCCCTCTCCCCCGCGCCCGTGGAGACGGGAAACGCCTATACGGCGCGCGTCATTTCCGAGCTGTGCGACCTCTTTCCCGACGCCCGCTCGGGCGACTGGGGCACGCTGCACGTCTATACGGGACTTGACCGAAAGCTGCAGGAGGCGCTCGAACGGACGCAATGCGAAACGGACGTCTGCCTGCTCATACGGGACAACCGCGACAGCGTCCTGCGCGCGCTGCACGCGACCGCGGGGACGCCCGCGCGGCAGCCCGCATCCCTGATCAAGCCCCTCTGCGTCTACGCGCCCGCGCTCGAAGAAAACTTCATCTCCCCCGCTACGCCCCTATCGGACGAACGCGCCGACTTCCACGGCTACCGTCCCGACGACTACGGCGGCGCGACGGGAACATACATGAGCGCGCGGTATGCCCTCGCCAACAGCGTCAACATCCCCGCCGTACGCGTCCTCAACGAAATGGGCGTGGAAACGGGGGTACGTTACCTTGAAAAAATGCACCTGCCCGTGGAGGAGGACGACAGGTCTCTCGCCCTTGCGCTGGGCGGGATGGTCCACGGCTGTTCCCTGCCCGCCCTTGCCGACGGGTATGCCGTCTTTGCCGCGGGCGGGGTCTATGCGCCCGCCTCCTGCATTGTACGCGTCGAGAACGAACGGGGCGACGTGCTGTATTCCCACGACGGGACAAGACGGGAACGCGTCTTTTCGGAGGACGTATGCTTCCTCATCAACGATATGCTCATGACGTGCGTGCGCGAGGGAACGGCGAAAAAACTGCGCACGCTCCCCTATCCCGTCTGCGCCAAGACGGGGACGGCGGGAACGGATGCGGGCAATACGGACGCCTACTGCATCGCCTATACGCGCGATCACGTCGTCGCCGCATGGATGGGCAACGCCGACAACACGCCCGTCCCGACAACGGGCGGCGGGCTGCCCGCAAACGCCGCGCTCGCGATGCTGCAAACGCTCTACCGCGGGACGCAGCCCTCTCCCTTCGCCGCGGCGGAAGGCGTCGTCTCCCTCGACCTCGACCGCGCGGCATACGAGAACGATCACGCCCTCCTGCTCGCCGATCCCGCATCCCCGCCCGCGACGACCGTGAGAGAGCTCTTCCGCGCCTGCGCCGCGCCCGACAAGGTGTGTACGCGCTTTTCCTCGCCGCGCATCCCCGCGCCCGCGATCGCCGTGCGCGGGAGCGCCGTCGTCATTTCCCTTCCGCACGAACGCTATTACGAATACGAGATCATAAGAGAAAATCGCGGCAGGACCGCCACGATCTACTCGGGTCCCTACCGCGATACCGTCTGTGATAACTGCGTTGCCGCAGGCGAAACGTACGTCTATACCGTCGTCCCGCGCTTCCGCTCCCGCAAGGGAGAGCCCGTCGTGCTGCCATCCGTCACGCTGCCCGCGGCGGCGACGCCGCCCGGAGACTGGTGGCTCTCTCAGTGAATGGAGATGCGCTCGCAGCTTGCAAGCGCCTCTTCGACGAGCCCCTCGACGTCCAGCTTCCCTTCCTCCTCTTCGATGAAGGAAAGTTTGGGTTTGATGGCGGGAAATTCGGGCAAAAAGACGGTGCAGCAGTCCTCATACGGGAGGACGGACGTATCGAACGTGCCGATCTTTTTGGCGCGGACGATGATCTCCTCCTTATCGAAGCCGATGAGAGGACGCAGCACGGGGAGCGTGACGACGGCGTTGGAGGAAGTGATCCCCTCCATCGTCTGCGAGGCGACCTGCCCGAGGCTCTCGCCCGTAATGAGGCACTTGGCGCCCTTCTTCTTCGCCACGCGCTCGGCAATGCGGAACATGAAACGGCGCAGGAGGGTGACGTTGAGTTCGGGCGCGCATTTTTTGTGGATCTCCTCCTGGATATGCGTCACTTTGACGGTGGACAGCCACTCCCCGCCCGCATAGCGGGAGAGGATGCGCGCAAGCTCGACGACCTTGTCCTTCGCCTGCTCGTTGGTATAGGGATAGCTGTGGAAGTGCAGATACTCCACCTCCATGCCCCGCTTTGCCATCATATAGCCCGCGACGGGCGAATCGATGCCGCCCGAGATGAGCAAAAGCCCTTTGGATGAGGTGCCGACGGGCATTCCGCCCGCGCCCTCTTCAAAGCTGCCGAACACGAGCGCCGTCCCCTCTTCGCGGATGTCGAGATAGACGGTGTGCTGCGGCGCATGGACGTCCACCCTGAGCGCGGGGCTGCTCTCCAGCAGCCGCGCGCCGATGGCGGCGCTCAGCTCCAACGAGGTCATGGGATAGCGCTTGTCGGCGCGGTGGGTCTCCACCTTGAAGGTGCCGTCCGTCGGGCAGACGGCGCGCGCCGCCTCAAAGATATGGTCGAGGTCGTTGGGGACGCGGTAGCCGAGCGAATAGGAATGCACCCCGAACACGCGCGACACGCGCGACAAGATCTCCTCCGCATCCGATTCTTCAAATGCGGCGATGAGATATCTCCCGCTCGTGCGGCGCAGTTCATGCTTCATGCCTTTGAGCGCCTTTTCAAGATTGACGCAGAACACGCGCTCGAAATAGCCGCGGTTCTTGCCCTTTAAGTGGATCTCCGCATAGCGGACAATGACAACTTTTTCCATAACGTTTTCCCTGATGTGTATTTCAGCCTCCGAACGAGCGCGCGGCGTCGTTCATTGCCGCCGCGGCGGCGCGCACGTCCTCCTCCGAGGTCGCGGGAGAAAAGCTCACGCGCAGCACGCCGTCCAGAACGGCGGTAGGATATCCGCACGCCTCCAGCACGCGGCTGTGCGGCTTTTTGGAGTTGCAGGCGCTGCCCGTGCCGACGGCGACGCCCCTGTCCCAGAGCATCCTTTGCAGCGTCTCTCCCCGCTTTCCCGCCGCGGAGACCGTCAGGATATAGGGCGACCCGTCCGCAGGCGAAATGCGCGTGTAGAGATCGTGTCCGAGCAGTTCCCAGAGCAGTTCGCGATAGCCCGCAAGCCTTGCGCCGTCCTCTTTGAGACAGGCAAACTTTTCCTCCGCGGCGTAATAAAAACAGGCGATGCCGAACACGTTTTCCGTGCCGCTCCGCATCCCGTTCTCCTGCCCGCCCCCGTAGACAAAGGGCGGCAGCGCCGTATACGCCTTTCTTTTCAGGAGTGCGCCCGTCCCCTTCAGGGCGCCGATCTTATGCGCGCTGACGGTGTACAGATCGATGTCCCTGCTCAGGCGGAACGGGAGTTTTCCGAACGCCTGCACGCCGTCGCTGTGGAAGACGGTGCGCGGGTTCTTCTGCTTGACGCGCCGCGCCAAAGCAGCGATATCGTTGACGGCGCCCGTCTCGTTGGAGACGTGGATGACGGAAACGAGCGACGTCTTGTCGTCCACCATCGCAAGGAGCGCCTCTTCGTCCACGCTGCCGTCCCGCAGGACGGGCGCAAACCGCGGTTCGACGCCGCGGTTTTTGAGTTCCCTGAAACTTTCATGCACCGCCGCGTGCTCCCCCGCCGTCGTGACGGCGTTGCCGCGCCGTGCCGCGCCGAACACCGCCTGCGCGTCCGCCTCCGTCCCGCACGAAGTGAAGATGAGATCGTACGCGGCGGGATCGGCGATATGAGAAAGCAGAGAGGCGCGCGCCGTCCGGAGAAGGCGGTGCGCCTCCGCGCCGCCGTGATAGAGCGCCGATGGGTTATAAAAACAGTCTGTGAGATAGGTCTGCGCGCGCGCAAGCGCCCCTTGTGAGGGGCGCGTGGTCGCAGCATTGTCCAGATAGATCATTGCCTTTCAAATTTTGTGATGCCCGCCGCCATGACGATAAATTCCAGCAGCTGCTGACGGCATTCGAGCACATAGAGCTTCTTTTCCACGGGCGCGGAGTAAAAGAGATAGATGAACATCTTTCCCTCCGCGGGCTCGCGGTTGGGCGTCAGATAGATCGCCCTCTTGTCCCTGAGCCCGTCCAGCGTGCGGCGGAAGGAATCCTTTTCCTCGTAGCCGACTTTGAGGATCATGTCCGCGTGCAGCGTGGCGAGCGGTTTGCGGACCCTGCCGTTGAGCACCTTGACGACGCGCACCTCGTCCTCGACAAAGGTATAGTCGTAGCTGACGTTTTTCCTGCGCTTGAGAAAGCGGAAGAGGAAAAAGAGACCGACGAGCGCGAGCACGGGCGACGCCCAGACGACGAGCTGCATGATGAGCCACGCAAGCGACACGTCGCCTTCGAGATACATCCCGATCCAGTTGGGGACGATCGTCAACGAGAGAAAGACGATGATGCCCGCGATGACCAGACAGACGATGCTCACGATGTGCAGCGCGTTGGCGGCGCGCGCCTCCGAACGGGCGTTGACGGAGACGGCGCTCTCCTCGTAAAATGCCGCGCGCGCCATCAGAACTCCACCGTGCCTTCGTACACTTTCTCGACGTTGCCCGTCAGGATGACGTGTCCGTCCTCCGAACGGTAGTGCGCGACAAGGTCTCCCCCGCGCACCTTGACGGTGATGTCCGTATCCTTCTTGCAGAAGCCGTTCAGGACGCAGGCGACCGCAGCCGCCGCGGCGCCCGTTCCGCAAGCCCACGTCTCGCCGTTGCCGCGCTCCCAGACGCGCATCTTGATAGTGCTCTCGTTGACGACACGGATAAATTCGACGTTGGTCTTTGCGGGGAAGTACTCGCTGTTTTCGATCTTGGGTCCGAGCGTCTCCACGGGGACGTCGTCCACCTTATCGCAGAAGATGACGCAGTGCGGGTTGCCCATATTGACGAGGGTGACGCGGTACTGCGTTCCGTCCAGCTCCATCGGCTGTCCGACGACGGTCTCCCCCTTCCAGACGGAAGGGATCTTCTCGCCGTCCAGGACCGCCGCGCCGAGGTCTGCGCTCGCTGACGTCACGACGCCGCCGAAGGAATACACCTTGACCTCCCTGACGCCGCTCATCGTCTCGATCCGCATGGTCTCCTTGCGGACGATCCCCTTCTCGTAGAGGTACTTCGCGACGCAGCGAATGGCGTTGCCCGCCATCTGCCCTTCGCTGCCGTCCTGGTTGTAGATGAGCATCTTGGCATCCGCGACGTCCGAACGGCGGATGAGCACGATGCCGTCGCCGCCGATGCCGTAGTGACGGTCGACGAAGTTGACCGCGAGCGATTCGGGGCAGGTGATCTTGCCGTCGAGATCCTCGAAGTAGATATAGTCGTTGCCGCACGACTGCATCTTGGTGAAGGCGATCTCCGTCTTCTTGGTGCGCAGGGCGTTGATGTCCACGAGCTCGGTGTTGTACTCGGTGAACTTGCTCGCGATGATGTCGCACAGCGCGTTCGCCGTGTCGAGCGAGGTGAGCACCGTGATTCCGAGCAGGATGGCGTGATGGTGCAGTTCGATATAGTCGTTGATGGAATCGACGTCCGTCTTGCCCGTGTAGATGATATAGTCGATCTTGCCGTCGTCCATGAGTTTCGAGACCTGCTTGGTCGCCTTGAGCCTGTCGACGATGGTGACGTCAATGCCGAGATCGGAGATGACCTTGGCGGTGCCTGCCGTCGCATAGAGGTTGCAGCCGAGGTCGGCGAACTTCTTGGCGATGGAGACGATCTCAAATTTATCCTGATCGTTGACGGTGAAGTAGACGCCGACGGGCTTTTCCGCCGTGGGATGGCACATCTTGAAGCCCGCCGAAACGAGCCCCTTGAAGAGCGCCTCCTCGATGGTCTTGCCGATGCCCAGCACTTCGCCCGTCGACTTCATCTCGGGTCCGAGCTGGCTGTTGACGTCGTTGAGTTTTTCAAAGCTGAATACGGGGACCTTGACCGCGACATAGGGCGAATTGGGATACAGCCCCGTGCCGAAGCCCAGCTTTTTGAGTTTGGCGCCCACCATGATCTTGGTCGCAAGTTCCACCATCGGCACGCCCGTCACCTTGGAGATGTAGGGAATGGTGCGTGATGCGCGGGGGTTGACCTCGATGACATAGAGTTGGTTCTGATAGATGAGGTACTGGATGTTGATGAGCCCCTTGGTCTTTAACGAGAGCGCAAGTTTGGTGGAGATATCCACGATCTTTTCCAGCATCGCGTCGCTCAGGTGATAGGGCGGGTAGACGGCGATGGAGTCGCCCGAATGCACGCCCGCGCGCTCGATGTGCTGCATGATGCCGGGGATGAGCACGTCCACCCCGTCCGAAATGGCGTCCACTTCCAGCTCGCTGCCCATGAGGTACTTATCGCACAGCACGGGATTTTCGATGTGCTGGGCGAGGATGACGTCCATATAGCGGGAGATGTCGTTCTCCGTAAAGGCGATGGTCATATTCTGCCCGCCGATGACGTAGGAAGGCCGCAGCAGCACGGGATAGCCGAGCGTCTCGGCGGCGCGCAGCGCCTCCTCCTTGGTCATGACGGTGAGCCCCTTCGGGCGGGCGATATGGAATTTTTCCAGAAGCTCGTCGAAGCGCTCCCTGTCCTCCGCCATGTCGACGGAATCGGCGCTCGTGCCGAGGATGCGCACGCCCTTCTTATCGAGATAGCCGCACAGCTTGATCGCCGTCTGGCCGCCGAAGGTGATGACGACGCCGTAGGGCTTTTCGATATCGATGACGTTCTGCACGTCCTCGGGCGTGAGGGGCTCGAAGTACAGCCTGTCCGCCGTATCGAAGTCGGTGGAGACCGTCTCGGGGTTGTTGTTGATGATGACGACCTCGTAGCCGAGCTCCTTGAGCGTCCAGACGCAGTGGACGGAGGAATAGTCGAACTCGATGCCCTGCCCGATGCGGATGGGACCGGAGCCGATGACGATGATGCGCTTTTTGGTACTGTTCCTGACGAAGGGAAGCGCCTCGTCGTGATCGATCTCGTCGTAAGAGGAGTAGAAATAGGGCGTCTTAGCCGCAAACTCGGCGGCGCAGGTATCGACCATCTTAAAGACGGCGCGGCGGTGCATGGGGAGCGCTTCACCCGAGAAGCGCGCGAGCGCCCTGTCGGGATAGCCGAGGCGCTTGCCGCAGAGATACTGCGCGCGCCCGATCTTTTTGCCCGCGATCGACGCTTCGTAGTCGGCGAGGTTCTTGAATTTGGCGAGGAACCACTCGTCGATCTTGGTGATCGCGTAGATCTCGTCGATGGAGATCCCCTTTTTGAGCGCCTGATAGACGGCGAACAGCCGCTCGTCCGTCATTTTATGCAGTTCTTCGCGCAGCTGATCGGCGGTCATTCCCTCAAACTTGGGATGGTTGAGGGTATCCAGCCCGATCTCCGCGCCGCGGACCGCCTTCATGATCGCCTGCTCGAAGGAGGTGCCGATCGCCATGACCTCGCCCGTCGCCTTCATGCGCGAGCCGAGCGTCCTGCCCGCGTACAGGAACTTATCGAAGGGCCACTTGGGAAGTTTGACGACGACGTAGTCGATCGCCGGCTCAAAGCAGGCGTACGTCTTGCCCGTGACGTCGTTCCTGATCTCGTCCAGCGTGTAGCCGAGCGCGATCTTGACGGCGACCTTTGCGATGGGATAGCCCGTCGCCTTGCTGGCGAGCGCCGAGGAACGCGACACGCGGGGATTGACCTCGATGACGGCGTATTCAAAGCTGTCGGGATGGAGCGCGAACTGGCAGTTGCAGCCGCCCTCGATCCCGAGCTCGGTGATGATGTTGAGGGACGCCGTGCGCAGCATCTGATATTCCTTGTCGGAGAGCGTGACGGCGGGCGCGATGACGATGGAATCGCCCGTATGGATGCCGACGGGATCGACGTTCTCCATCGAGCAGACGGTGATGACGTTGCCGGCGCTGTCGCGCAGCACTTCAAACTCGATCTCCTTCCAGCCGCCGATGTACTTTTCGATGAGCACCTGCGTGATGGGCGAGAGCATGAGCCCGTTGTGCGAGATGAGGCGCAGCTCCTCCTCGTTATACGCCACGCCGCCGCCCGCGCCGCCCAGCGTGAACGCGGGGCGCACGATGACGGGATAGCCGAGCTTTTCGGCGATGGCGACGCACTCGTCTACCGTATAGGCGATGTCCGAAGGGACGACGGGCTGACCGATCTTTTCCATCGTCTCCTTGAAGAGTTCCCTGTCCTCCGCCCTGTCGATGGCGTCCAGCTTGGTGCCGATGAGTTTGACGCCCCACTCGTCCAGAAATCCCTCTTTGGCGAGTTTGCAGCCCATCGTGAGTCCCGTCTGCCCGCCGAGCGAGGCAAGCAGGGAGTCGGGACGCTCCTTGATGATGATACGCTTCAGGGAGTCCTCGGTGAGCGGCTCGAGATAGATCTCGTCGGCGAGCATCTTGTCCGTCATGATGGTCGCGGGGTTGGAGTTGCACAGGACGACGTTGACGCCCGC
>CALVUC010000037.1 GCA_944363395.1 uncultured Clostridia bacterium
CCCGCTGCCGGGGTGTCCGGAAGCGGGATCTCAAACAAGACGATTTTTCAGATGCCCTTGTTGACGGGGATGTCGGGAATGGTCGCAAATCCCTTGGCGAGGTCCTCGTCTGTGGGGATGGTGTCCGTCATCGTGCCGTCGTTATACTGCTTGTAGGCGGCAAGATCGAAGTATCCCGTCCCCGTCAATCCGAAGAGGATGGTCTTTTTCTTCCCCTCCTCTTTGCAGCGGAGCGCCTCGTCGATCGCTACGCGGATGGCGTGCGAACTCTCGGGCGCGGGCAGGATGCCCTCGCACTTGGCGAACATGACCGCCGCCTCGAACACCTTGCTCTGCTCGACCGCCACGGCGCGGAGATACCCGTCATGGCAGAGCTGAGAGACAACGGGGCTCATGCCGTGATAGCGCAGGCCGCCCGCGTGGCTCGCCGAAGGCATGAAGCCGCAGCCCAGCGTATACATCTTGGCAAGCGGCGTGATCCGCGCCGAATCGCAGAAATCATAGGCATATTTGCCGCGCGTCACCGAGGGGCAGCTCGCAGGCTCGACGCCGATGAACTCGATATCGTTCTTTCCCTGCAGTTTATCCCCCATGAAGGGCGCGATGAGCCCGCCGAAGTTGGAGCCGCCGCCCATGCAGCCGATGACGATATCGGGCGAGACGCCGTATTTATCGAGCGCGATCTTGCTCTCCAGCCCGATGACGGACTGGTGCAGGAGGACGTGATCGAGCACCGAGCCGAGGACATAGCGGCAGCCGGGCGTGGAGACCGCCTTCTCTACCGCCTCGGAGATGGCGCAGCCCAGCGAGCCGCCCGTTCCGGGGAACTCCCTGAGGATCTTTCTGCCCGCCTCGGTCGTATCGGAGGGCGACGGAATGACGTTCGCGCCGTAAGTGCGGATGACCTCTTTCCGGTAGGGCTTTTGTTCCGCCGAGACCTTGACCATATACACGTCGAGATGCAGCCCGTAAAAGGAAGCAGCCATCGCGAGCGCCGTCCCCCACTGTCCCGCGCCCGTCTCCGTCGTGATGGACGTCAGCCCCTGCTTCTTGGCATAGTACGCCTGCGCCGCCGCCGAATTGAGCTTGTGCGAGCCCGACGTATTGTTGCCTTCAAACTTGTAATAGATCTCTGCGGGCGTATCCAGCAATTGCTCGAGATAATAGGCGCGCACCAGCGGCGACGGGCGGAACATCCTGTAAAAGTCGCGGATGCCGTCGGGAATGGCGATCTCTTCGTCCGTCTTGTTGAGCTCCTGATCGATGCACTCGTCGCAGAACACGGGGCGCAGGTCGTCCTTGGTGCAGGGCTGCATCGTGGCGGGGTTCAAAAACGGAGGATGCTCCGTCTTCATGTGCGCCTTTACGTTATACCATGCCTTGGGCATCTCCTCTTCCGAAAGATAGATCTTGTAAGGGATGTACTTTTCTGCCATGGTGTTGCCTCCTGTATATTTTTTTGTGTAAAAAAACACGGGTCGATCCGTCTTGGGACGAATCTCTCCGTGTTGCCACCCAAATTCGCAGATAGTTCTGCCTTGTTACAAGCACCGTCATGCTCTCTTCCTGTAACGGGAAAGCCCCGTCGGACGCTACTTTTGTTCACGCCCGCCCTCCGCGATCCATTCACGCGCGCCGCCTGCTCTCATCCCACCGCCGAGAGCTCTCTGCAAGGCCTGCGTTCCCGCGCTACTCCTTCGCATCTTCGGTTTTCTCGATTATACGATAAGCGCAGCAAAATGTCAACTAAAATTTTACAGCTTCTCCATAGCTTTTTCTTATAACGGCTATGCAAAATTCAAAAGGCGCGCTCTTTTCGGGCGGACAGCCGACGCGGGCTATGCGTCCGAAAAGACAAAAAAGAGAGCGCGGAAAGGCGGCCCCCGCGCACGCGGAGACCGCCCCGTGTTCAGCAGTACGACGCAAGAAGATCGTACAGCGTGATGTAGTATTCGCCCAGATAGCTGCGGGCGAGCGTATCCACCGTATACGCCTGCAGGCGCGCGTCGGGATCGTCCGTCACGCTCATGTAGTATTCCCGCACGACCAGGAAGCGCTGCGACGGCATCAGGTTGTAGTTGGGGTTTTCCGGATAACGGTAGGGTCCGTTCTCGTTCCCCTCCGATTCAAGCGCCTCATAGGCGAGCTGATAGTCAAGATCCTCTTTCAGCGCCTGTATCTGCGCATTTGCCGCCGTCGTGATGCGCGCATTCGCCATGACCTGCACATACGACCGTGCAAAATTGTTGGCGACGAGCCTTTGGGAGATCTCCGCCTTTTCCTCGTCCGCTTTGGCGAGGATCTCGTTCTTTTTCACCTGCGCCGTGCGCACCATCGCCATCTGCACGGCGTTGAGGTCGCTGTACTCGGGGTCGGTGAGATCGACGATATCGATTGTCACAGCCTGTCCTCCCGCCTCACGCGCAGCGAGAGGCTCCCGATGGACGCATCGGACGAAGAGGCGCATACGGTGAGCGAGACATCCTCCCCCCGCACGGCGGCGGGAAAGCGCGCCCATTCCCCCGCTTTTGCCGTCACTTCCGCGCTCCCCTCGCTGCCTTGCGCCGTCACCGTGAACGTGCCGCTGCCCGCAAGATGCACCGCCTCCAGCCGCTTCTCCCCCTCGCCGAGGTCGGAAAAGGAGAGATCGGCAAGCACGCGGCACGTCCCCGAAGCGGGAACGCCCTTCCCCGTCAGCCGGTAGCAGACGCCGCTGCGCATGGTGTAGACATAGGCGGAAAAGGCGCACGCCTCGTAGCTGCGGCGGATGAAGTACCCGCGTTCCGTCACGGTGTCGTAGACGTAGACCGCGCTGCCGCCGTCCCGCAAGGTGACGTCCGCGGCAAACTTCGTGTACCCGAACAGTCCCGCGCGGATCTCGCCCGCGAGCGCGATCTCCTCGTCCGACGCGCCCTCGACGCGCTCCGTCTTGCTGCCGTCAAAGCGGCACAGCCCCGCGCTCGTCAGAAAGTAGGCGCTCTCGCCGATGACGGCCACGCGGGAGAGCGTCTCCCCCGCCCCGAAGGGCATGGGGACCTGCACGAAATCGTAGATATCGCAGTATCCCGTCAGGCGGGTGATCCCGTACCGCCGCAAAAAGAACAGCCTGTCGCGCATGGAGAAGATGTCGACGACCGTCCCCGCGCCCGGAAGCAGGTCGAAGTACCCCGCATCATGTTCCCCGTAATTTTCCCAGCCGCGGAAATCGAGCGGTTTGGTGTAATATACGCGCGAACCCGCCGCCCCGAACAGCCGCTCGTGATGCAGGGCAAGCGCCGTCGTCGAAGGCGTCGGCGAAAAGGTGACGATGCTTCCCGCCGTATCGGCATAGTAGTAAAAATAACTGCCGCCGATGGCAAAGTAGCGCGTCCCGCCCTCATGATCGGTGAGCGCGACAAAATTGTGCATGGAAGCGCCCGCGGGATAGGAGACGCCCGTATCGAGAAAACTTCCCGACTGCGCGCCCTGACGGTAGGCAAATACGCGGTTGTTGGCGCAGAAGAGGTCGGTCGTTCCCGACGGCAGCGTGTAGGCGGCGCTCTCCCCCTCCGCGCAGACGAGCTCTCCCCTCTCCTCGCGGAAGTGATCGAGCCGCAGACGGCGGATGCGCCCGCCCCTTCTCAGTCCGGAAACGGGATAGCAGAGCGTATAGCTTCTTGCAGAGGGCGTCATTCCCACCTCCTTGCGCGCACATGGAGCTTGCGCCGCGAAAGCCCTGCCGCACGCAGCGCCGCGCGGAATTTTTCCTCCCAGACCGCCGCCTCGGCATACCTGCCCGCGGCGAGCAGAAATTCGCAGGCGACGCCGCAGGACAAGAGACGGGCGGAGACCTTGTCCGAAAACGCCGTCTCGCCGCCGATCTGCGGCGCGGCGGGCGCGTAGGTGTAGACGACGGTATACGTTCCGCTCCCGGGCAGACGCAGCCGCGCGGGGAACACCTCGAAGGCGACTTCGCCGTATGTATCCTGCACGGAGAGCACGTCGACGGGCGGGCGGGAAAAACGGATAAATTCCAGCGTCCCGTCGCCGCTCTCCAGCGTCTCCGCCGCCCGAAGGGGCAGGTGATCGAGCGCGACCTCGTTCTCCACAAGCGCGTAGCAGTTCAGAAGGAGCGCGACTTCACCCGTCGGCGCCGCGGGGGCAGCTGCATAGGCGGAGGCAACGGCGCTCACAAGGTCGCTCCTTCCGAGGTGCTCCGCCGCGAGGATCAAGACATCCTTGATGAGCATACCGCTTTCTCCTTACTTCTCCGTGATCCCCGTGAGCATCGCCTGCCCGCAGGGGCGATAGCACATGAGTTCGGCATATTTGACGAGCGTTGCCTGATAGACGGGCTTCCCGGCGACCTGATGGAGCACCCTGCCGTTCTCCCCCTCCAGCCACTGCCAGTCGCAGAGGCGGTGCAGGCGGAAGTCGTCGGTGTTGAGCAGGTACATCGTCCCCTCGGGGCAGAACCTGTCCGCAACGACGGGGATGCCGTTGAAGGTGATGGCGCGCGCGCCGCCGATGAGATCGACCGTATCGCACTGGCGGTACTTGGTGAGCACGTTGTAGAGCGCGCGCTTGACGCCCCACGAACAGATGATGAAATTGATCTTGCCGCCCGAATGTTCCTCGACCTGATCGATCGCCTTCTGCACGGTGAGTTCGGAGAGCGTGCCGACGCTCTCGGTGATGATGGGATTGAGCCAGGCGTTGTCCTTCCTCTCCAACCCGTAGAGGGTATCGGAATCGGAGAAGATGGCGCCCAGCCCCGTCAGTTCGAGACCGCGCGAATTTTGCAGGTACAGCCCGCCCCCGGCGACGTCCGCGGCGGACGTACCCGAGAGCGTGACCGCCTTGGTGGAGCGGTCGACGGCAGTGACCGTGCGTCCCTTGGCGACTTCCGTCCCGTCCGACTCGTACAGATCGACGACCATGCCGACCATCAGATTGCGCGTGTCGTCCACGGTGTAGGTCGTACCCGAGACGGAACTCACGCCGCACAGCTTGCCGCTGCCGTCGCCGAAGAGCATCCTGCCGAGATGGAAGGACGAACTGCGCACCAGCCCCTCCATTTCCGCATTGAGCAGGTCGACGAAGGCGCCCTCGTCATTGCGCGAGGCGCGCACCGCCTTGTCGCTGATCTCGAACCTGCCGTAGAGATTTTTGAGCGTCGCGGTGAGCTGCGCGTAGCCGTTGCTGCCCGACGCGGGCAGATCGCCCGACTCCGTCCCCGCGCCCACGCCGCCGTGAACGCCGTAGACGACCATCTTTTTGATGTCCTTGCCCCACACGTCCGAACTCGTCTGTTCGACGGCGGCGAGAAAGGGATTGACCGATTTATTGAGTTGTTCCGCAACGGCGTCGAGGTAATAGCTTCTGAGCGCGCTGTCCGCAGTTTCCGTAGTGACCATAGATTTCTCCTTTTTTATGTTATTTTTGCAGTTTGAAGTAACCGAGCGCCATGTCTCCCGCTTCCCGGAAGGTCTGCGCCCGCTTCACGGGCGCAGTGACGCCCGCGCCCTTTCCCCCCAAAAGGGGTACGCTCCTGCACGAGGCGAGATATTCGCCCACGATGCGCGAGCGCACCGCCTCATCCCCGCAGACGGCGCGGTACAGCTCTTCGTGAGCGTCCGCTTCCGCACGCGCAGGCTGCGGCGCTTCCGCTGCAGCCTCCAGCGCCCGCAGGCGTTGACTGCGACGGGTGAATTCCGCCTCGAGCTCCTTGTACGCGCGCATGAGGGCTTCCACGCTCTGAAATTTTCCGAGGTCCGTCCCCTGTTCCTTGGCGTCTTGCTCGGGTAACGGTGTCTTGTTCTCCTCTTCCGTCATTTTCTCCTCCCCCGGGGCGTCTTTCATGCGCCCCGCTTTTTATGCGACGCGATGTGCGAAAGGATGCGCTCCCGCAGCGCCGCGTCCTCCTCCCCGCCCGAGAGCAGGGCTCTGACGTGTTCGGTGATGTGCAGCGCATGATCGTCGTAGCCATCCGCCTCCACGTCCCGCTCCGCGAGCAGCGCGTTCTCCCTCTCCGCCTTGCGGATGTGCAGATGGGAGATGTCCCTCGCGTTGTCGAACGACCCGTACCCCAGCGCCTCCAGTACGCGGTTGCGCGTGTCGTCCGAAAATTTTCCGTCCTCGTCCCGCAGGAGCCCCAGCGAAAGGAGATGCAGGATGTCCTCCTTGCGCTGTTCCGCCGTCCGTTCGTAGCCCGAAACGAACTGCACGTCGTCGGCGGAAATGTCGCTCCTGCCGAATTCGACGAGCTCGGCATACCCGCCCGTCCCCGTCATACGCAGAACGCGCCTTGCGCCCGCAAACTGCTTGTAAAGGTGCAGGATCTGCTTTCCCGTCTCCCTTACGGCGCGCTCCATGCTCTCCACGCTCATGTGCATACGGTTGACGTCCTGGTCGATGAGCAGCTGCAGACCCGTCGCCGACGTGACGTGCGTCGGGTTTGCGGAGTTGCGGGAGATCTCGCTCATGCCCGAGACGAGGATGAATTCCCCCGAAAGCCGCTCCTCTTCCTTTTCAAATTCCGACGGGAGCGTCGCGCTCTCGAGGAAGCCCGGCTTCTCCGATCCCCTGCGGTAGACGATGACTTTCCCGGGATACAGTCCGTCCTCCGCAAGGTCCTCGGCGTCCACCGAGCCGTCCTCGACGGCGATGACGCCCATCGAAAGACGGTTCAAAAACTCGTGCTTGCGGTTCCTGACCGCATTGTACGCCCGCTGGAGCGGGATCATCCTGTCCACAACGCTCGTTCCGAAGAACGCGCCCGCAAGAGGGATGCACGTCTGCCGCACGAAGGGAAAGACGCGCTCGCCTCTGTCGCCGTTGCGGTAGGGAAGATCCCCTTCGTACAACAGTTTGTCAGCCGCCACGATCTCAAGCCGCCCGTCGGGATATTGTCCGCACGGACGGGTATACCGTTCGATGAGAATGACCGCGTCCTCCATGGCGGGCGCGTCCCCGCCGTCCGAAGGACGCTTCCAGCCGCTCGCCGCCGAGAAGGGAACGAGCGGGAAATCGGAGATCTTCTCCCCCGCGACCTCGACGCCGAAGCGTTCCCTGACCTCGGAGACGGAGACGGCTTTGGCATGGATGAGGCTCTTGACGTCCTCGAGCGTCTCCGCCGTGAGCGAATCGGGATATACCTCGAAGGGCGAGAGCGCCACGACGTTGACGTCCCCCTCGCGGATGGAATGCCCCGTATCGTCCGTTCCGATGACCATGCCGTCCTCATAGTTCCAGACGATCTTATAAAACGCGGTGCCGCACGTCTCCGACCAGAGCGTCGCGCGGTCGATGATGCCGTCGAGGTCGATGCGGTTCCTGACCGCTTTGAGAATATTGGAACACAGCCGCGCCGTCTTGACGTCGTCGTCCGCATCGGAGAAGGCGCGCACTTCCAGCGAGGGACGCACTTTTGCGAGCCGCGCGATGCGCGTATCCACGGTGGGCGCGATGTGGTTGAAGCACCTGCGCGACTGCCAGTAAAACGCCGCCGTCTCCTCCTCGATCTCCCCCGCGGTGCTGATGTCGCAGTACTGGTTGCCGCTCACGAAGTTCATATTGAGCTGCCAGCCGCGCTCCAGGCTGCGCCGCGCCTCCCTGCGCGCCTCAAAATCTGCCGCGATCTCCCGCACGAGCGCCGCTTTGCGCGCCTCCTCCATCCTCTCTTTTTGTTCCTGTCTCATCCCTGTTTCTCCTCGCGCTCCAGCGCCTTTATGAGTTTTTCCCGCTCCGCTTCGAGCTGCTCGTCCGAAAAGGACGCATAATCCGTCCCCTCGAGCAGCAGCCGCACCGCCTTTAAGTCGGGCGGGATGTCCTTCCTCGTCTCCCGCCGCTTGACGAGGCGCATCTCCCCGTCCTCCATGCCGTACTCCTCGGTTACCTCTTCCACGCGGAAACCGAGCGCGACCTTCCGCACGGCATCCCGCACCTTCTCATCCTGCATCGCCGACAGCACTCCTCCTTTTTTATAAAATCTTGAAATTTCATGGTATTATGTCAGACATAGTACTATGCTAACTTTCCAATTTTCCCCTTTTTTGACGCATGAGCGCACGGATACGCCGCTCCTTGTCCTTCAAAACGGCGTTGGGCGTCTTCTCCCGCACCGCGCGGCGGGGACGGCTCATGAGAAAATAGCGCAGCTCATCCATCGCGTGGTCGTCTCTTTTGACGGGGCTGTCCCCCGCGCCCCAGAAATAGCTCTTGAATTCGCGGATCATGTGTACGCAGCACGAAAAAATATACAGATCGGGCGCGCCGTTTTCGCGGCGGAGGTAACTTTTGACCTGCTCGACGCCCGCAAAGACGTCCTTTTCGACGCGCGTATCCGCATAGATCCCCCGCTCATAGAAGAGTTCGGCGACCGATTTGGACGCCGCGAGCGTCCGCTGCCCCGCGGCGGAGTCGATGAGCGCCTCCACCCTTCCCGACCCGTCCCGCTTCCAGCCGAGTTTGTCGCACGTTGTTCGGATGGCGGCGGCGTGAAAGTCGATATCCTTTCCCGCTGCGTAATGCTCGGCGACGACATAGACGTTGCCATCCCAGTCGACGGCGTACCAATGCGCGGAGAGCGGGTTCTTCAGCCCGGGATCGATGGCGATCCCCGCCTGCCATTCGGGCGGCACCGCGAACGGCTCGATGACATGGACGCTCTCGTCGAACTCGGGATAGACGAGCCCCTCGCGCGAGGCAAACCTGCCGTAGCGGCGGGACTGCAGCGTCGTCTCGTCCATGCTCGCCGTGAGCGCCGCGATCTCCTTCTTGGACAAAAAGGGATTGTCCGCCCATTCCATGAATTCGTACCAGATCTCGGGATCGTTGCCGCGGTTCATGTAGATTTCTTCGTAGACGAACGTCAGCCCCTTGAGCGGAGTCATCGTCCCGAAGATATCGCCGCGGCGGTCGATGACGCGCATCAGGCACTCCTCGTAGATATCCTTCGGCGGCTCCTCGTCAAACCATACGAAGTCGAGAGAACTGCCCTGAAAGCGCTCCCTGCCCTGGTCGCAGCTCTTGAAGCCGATGACGCTCGTCCCGCCCAGCACGTTTTTGACGACGATCTGGTCGACGATCCCCGCCGCGGGATTGTCCTTCCTGCCGCTCACCATCACGATATCGGCGATCTGATCGGAGCGAAGATAGGACAAGATCTTTTTTTGCGCGACGTCGCGCTGCACCTGCATGGTCGGCGAGACCACCCAGCCGAACACATCCTTCCTGTTCTTGCGGTACGGATGACACCCGCGTGCCATCCACACCGCTTCGACCGCGCCGCACTCCGTCTTGCCCGAGCGGTTGCCGCCGAACACCCAGCGGTTTCGCTTTTTGCACTTATGGAAGGCGAGCTGCTTTTTGTGCTTTTTCCTCCCCGTATTGTAGCGCGCCAGCCTGTCCGATGCGCGCCTGCGCGCCAATTCCGCCTCCACGGCGCGCAGTTTCATTGATAATTCGCTCATTTTCGTCAAAACACTCTCCCGCCCGCCCGCGCCGATGCGCTACGATAGCGGGTATGAAACTCGTCCTCCTGCTCCTTCTCATCGCGGCATTCCTCACCCCCGCGGCGCCCCGCCCCGCCTCCGCCGCCGACGGGCGGTATGCCGTCTGCGAACAGGGCGTCTGGTTTTATGCCGCCGCAAACGAGGAAGAACGCCTCTTCCGCATCCCCGATACCTACTATGTGCGCGTCCTCGAAGAGGGCGAGCACTTCTCTACCGTGGAATATCTCGTCGACGATCCGCCCTACAAAAAGCTGCTCGGCTACTGCCGCACGGAGGAACTGCTCTTCGTCGGCTTTGTCCCCGCCCGCCCCTTTCTCAGAAAGCAGATCGAAGTATGCTACACCCTTCCGGACAGCGGCGGGCTGGGAACGGAGCAATTTTTAACGCTCACGCAGACCTTCGTCTACTACGGCGACCGCGTGGAAAACGGTCAGCTCTATCTCTACGTCCTGCACGGCGGCAACTTCGGCTACATCCCTGCCGACGCCTCGCCCGAATACGAACACAACACCGACTATCTCGCCCCCACGGGCGGCGAAACGGCGCCCACGGAAAAGACTGCGGACGCGACGCAGATCGTCATCATCTGCCTCGCCTGCGCGGCGGCGGTCGCCGTCGTCATCCTTCTGCTGCGCGGAAAACGCCGCGATGCGGGCGAACCGCAGGACTTCTGAGCTCTCACGCGGACGCCCCGCGCCCCGCTTTCCGCTTTGCCGTGACGGCGCTCTCGCGCCCCGAGAGGATGGCATCGAGAACGCGCGCAAAGGGCGCAAAACCGCCGAACGCCTCCGCGTACGCCCGCTCCGTCCAACCGCGCGCCGCAAGAAGGCAGCAGAATTTATGTAAAACGGCTGCCTGCCTGCGGAAGTATGTCCGCTCCGAACAAGCCATCACATACCCCGCATACCGCTCCCGCAGCACCTTCCCGCGGCGGAAATACTTATATTCGAGCAGATACATCTCCTCATCGCCGAAGGAAGCGAGCACGCCCTCCACATCCTCCGCGAGCCGCAAAAGACGGGACTTGAACGCCAGCTCCTCCGCGATCGCCTCCGCGGTCACGAGCGCATCCTCCCGGGCGCGAAAGGACAGCATCGCCTTATTGACCGCCCCCACGCCCACGGCATCCGCGAGCGGCAGAAGGTGCGGATAGGCATACAGGATGACCTTCGCATATTCGTTTGCCACAGTTCCCTCCTCCGCGGTTTTCCCCGCGATCAAAAATACGAACGTTTGTTTGCCTTTTTATCATACCACTCAAATATGACAGACGGCTGCCTGTATGCCAAAATTTCTCGTTTTTTTTGTAATATTTTTTTTGCGCCGACGGCGCGGTCGGCGCACCGTCTTTGCGGCAGCCTTCACCTCACTTTTTCATCTTTTTTTCGGATTTTTTGCGTTCCGCCTTGTGTTTTTCGCGCGCGCGTGATATAATGGGGATATGATGTTACGAAAGAGTGCGCTCGTGCTCGCCGCCGTCTGCGGGAGCGCAGCGTTTGCAGCAGCCGCTGCCGTCCTGCCCGATCTTACGGCACAGGCGGAAACCTCCGCGCGCGCAAGCGTGCAGCTCACGGAGGAAAACGCCTCCCTCTTCCTGCCGGGCAGCCGCGAACAATATCTCGAACTCGACACACCCTCCGACGCCGCTTTTTCCGACGGCTATATCGCCATCGCTGACGGCGGGACCATCTATCTGAGCGTGCGCGGATCGGAACAGCCGTACACCTCGTACGAGGTCCCGGGCGAGGACGCGACGGTCACCAAACTGCAATTTGTCGGAAACACGCTCTATTTCACCGTGCGCAGCACCTACAACTCCTTCTGGAAGTACGACTGCGGCACGCAGACCGCCGAGCAGGTCAACTCCCTCAACTGTTCCACCTTCCTCATCGTCGGGAACACGCTGTATACGGCGGTCATCTCGGGCAGCGGGACGTCGCTCGCCCGCCGCGACCTCAACGACCTCTCCGGTCAGGGCGTATCGCTCGGCACGATCAGCGAACGCACCGAGCCGTGGCTCGCCTACGCGGGAGAGACGCTCTACTGCACGGTGGGCGACCAGATCTACCACCCGGGACCGGACGGAACGTTCCGCGACGAATGGAGCTACTACATCTCCAACGATACGACCGTCAACCGCCTCATCTCTTCGCTCTGCTCGGACGGCACCGATCTTTACTTTTCCTCCGCGTCCGGATTTTACCGCCGCGCCCCCCAAGAGAGCGAGACGCCCGTCCGCCTCTCGGATGCGTCGGGCATGAGCCGCGTCTCCTCCCTCAGCTATTATAACGGCGCCTTTTACTGCATCCGCGGCGCCTCCGTATGCGAGATCGCGGCGGACGGAACTTCCGCCTCGTTCACGGGCTATGAGATCGCCGCCGCCTCGTCCTCGCAAAACCGCACCGACAGCGCGAGCGACATCGCGCGGGCGGGCGATCTCGTCGTAACGGCGGACGCGGGCAATTTCCGCATCTCCGTCTACGACAGCGCGGCGGACAGCTTCACCGCCCTGCCCTGCAGCGAGACGCCCGATCTCGTCGCAACGGACGGCAGCGTCATCTCCTACGCGGCAGGCACGCAGGTCTACACCTGCAACTACGCCGCAGGCGAGACGCAGTTTTCCTCCGCGGAACTGCGCGGCACCGAAGTCGTCGGGCTGAGCGTCCGCTTCGGCGAGACCTATTACGTCAAGGGAAACGGTACGCGCGGCGTCGTCGGCGGCACGACGATCGAGACGAGCACCTCGCCGACGGGGCTTGCCTCCGACCTCTACGGCACCTTCTACATCTCCTACGCGAACGGCAGCGTCCGTTCCTACACGCAATCGGAATTTTTATCCCGGGGCATGGGAACGGATACGGGCATATCGCTGCCCGCCGACGCCCGTTCGCTGCGCGCAGATTTCATGGGCAATCTCTATTGTCTTTCGGGCGGGGCTCTCTACTGCAACGGGCAGCTCTTTGCCGCGATCGACGGGAGCGACTTTGTCTACGGCGCGTCCGTCACACGTCCCGTCTCGTTCGCTCTCGGGTATGAGGACGAGGCGGTCTATCTCCAATTCGGCAACTATACCGTGCGCACGCACACGCAGCAGGAGGACGGCGAAAGCGCCCTTTCCGGCATCCCCACCCTCTCCGAGATCGAAACGGGCAGCGCACGCGAAGCGGCATTCTCGCACCATGACGAAGACGTCCTCGTCAAGATCGCCGCGCAGGAAGTCGGCATCACCGTCGACCTTGCGGCGCTCAAAGAGGGCGGGGAGACCTTCCCCTATCTCGACTACGGCAGATACGACGAGGCGCGCGAGGGCATCCTGCTCGCCGACGCGTCCTCCAACGCGGGCGGCTATGCGCTCGTCCTTCTCTCCGACGAGAGCGGCGGCTATACGGCGCGCCTCTACCGCGGCACGGCGGTCGCCGACGCAGGGGAACAGAGCTGGACGCAGGGACAGGGCGAGACGCGGTATCTCTCCTCTCCCGTCTCCTCCTACTACGCGCCCTGTCTCGCGGCGCCCCTCGGAGAGGTACGGCTCGAACGCGGCACACAGGTCACGCTGCTCGGCACGCTGGACGCGCCCGACCGCACCTACGCGCTCATCTCCTATGAGAGCGGCGCGCGCGCGCAGAAGCGGGGCTGGGTACCGCTTTCCTACCTCACAAGCGTCTCCCCTTCCCCCGACGTGGGCGAAGAGTATATGCTCTCCTTTTTGAAGGCAGCGCCCGCGGGCGTCGTTTTCACGCGGGAAGACGGCGCGCAGCGCGTCGTTACGGAGCGCACGCAGGTACAGCTCTTTGCGAACGGCGACGGTACCTATACGGCGCGCCTCTCGGACGATCCCGCTTACAGCGCCGTCGTCACCAAAGATATGCTGGACGACGACAGCGCCGAAGCCGTCCGCATCGCGCTCATCGTCATTCTGACCGTCCTTGCGCTCATCATCATCGGAATGTATGCCTTCCTCCTTCCGAGAGAAAAATATCGAAAAAAACGCAGATAAATTTTCATTACCCCGTTGACGGGAGACGAAAAGTACAGTATAATAGAAACGGTATGAATTGCGGGTGCAGCCGCACCCCTTCCCGACGAAAAAATAATAGCGAGGATATCCTATGGCAAAATATCTTTCACCCCTTGCGCCCCAGCGCGCAGACCCCTATCTCTGCAAACGCAACGGAAAATATTACTTCACGGCGACCTGTCCTCTCTACGACCGCCTTGAGATCCGCTGCGCCGACACGGTCAACGGCATCGCAACAGCCGAGAGCCGCGTCGTCTGGAAAAAGCATGAGACGGGCGAGCTCGCATCGCACATCTGGGCGCCCGAACTGCACTACATCATGGGCAAGTGGGTCATCTACTTTGCCGCAGGTCACTATCCCGACATCTGGGACATCCGCCCCTACGCACTCATCTGCAAGGGACAAGACCCCATGACGGACGAATGGGAGGCGGACGCTGTCCCCATGCAGCCCGCCGAGGACGACCCCTATCCCTTCACCGACTTCTCGCTCGACATGACGGTGTTTGAGATGAAAGGCAGATGGTACGCCGTCTGGGCGCAGAAATTCGGCTGCGAGCGCTCCGATCCGCCCATCTCCGACCTGCTCATGGCGGAGCTCGAATCTCCCACCAAACTCAAGACCAAATTCGTGCGCATCTGCTCCCCCGACTACGATTGGGAGCGCGACGGCGGCTTCTGGGTCAACGAAGGTCCCTCCATCCTCTACGGTCCCGAGACCAAGGGAAAGATCTACATGACCTACTCCGCTTCGGCGACGGGCGCGTGCTACTGCATGGGAATGCTGTGCGCCAACGACGATGACGATCTGCTCGATCCCCGTTCCTGGAAAAAGGACCGCTGGCCCGTCCTCAAGACGAACGAAGAACTCAAGGTCTACGGCCCCGGTCACAACTGCTTCGTGCGCGGCGACGAAGGCGAATGGCTGACGATGGTCCACTTCCGCGATTACGAAAAGATCGTCGGCGATCCCCTGAACGATCACAACCGCCACGCGCACGTCCTTAAGATCAAGTTCGACGAAACGGGACGCCCCCTCTTTGAACTCAACAAGGACGAACTGTACAACACCCCCTTCGAGGACGAAGTCCAGGAAGGCATCAACGACTGACACCAAGAAGCCCCCTGCCGTACGGCAGGGGGCTT
>CALVUC010000038.1 GCA_944363395.1 uncultured Clostridia bacterium
TTGGTCATTTACCATGTAGTAAACTCCCTGCGGCAAAGCCGCGTTCTCCTCGTCTGACGCGGAACTGCGCGCCAAAAACAAGGGCGGCATTTCCCGCGTGATACGTTGTCGGACTTGCGCGCGGCTCGGTTGCGTACGTTTTGGTACGCGCCCGTCGCCGCTTACGCGTTCTCCTCGTCCGGCGCGGAACTGCGCGCCAAAAGAAAGAGTGGCATTTCCCGCGCAGCCTTCGGACTTGCGCACGACATCGAATTTTCAATAGAGGAAGGATATGGATATTCAGGCACTTTCCAAAAAGTTCGGCATCAATGCCGAGTACAGGACGGGGGGAACGTTCCCCGTCTTTGCGGAACGCATGAAGGGGCGGCGCGTCCTGCTCGTCGCGGACGAGACGACGCAGCGCTTCTTCCCTCTCATCGAGCCCGTCGTGCGCGGCGCGGCGGCTGCGTGCGCGACGTTCGTTCTCCCCGAACGGGAGCCTGTTGCCGACGAGCAGACCGTCGCCAAGGTCGCCGCAGCGGGCGAGGGGTACGATTACCTGCTCGCCGTCGGGGCGGGGACGCTCAACGACCTTTGCAAATACGCGGGTTTTCTCACCCATCGGGAGAGCGGCGTCTTTGCGACGGCGCCCTCGATGGACGGCTTCTCGTCGGGCGTGACCCCGCTCATCGAAAAGGGATTCAAGATCACCCGTTCGGCGCAGACGGCGTCCGACGTGCTCATCGATCCCGCCGTGCTGTGCGCCGCGCCCCGCATCATGATCGGTGCGGGCGTGGGGGATATCCTCGCCAAGTACTGCTGCCTCACCGATTGGCGCATCTCCTCCTATCTCACGGGCGAGACATACGGCGAAGAGGCTGCCTCGCTCATGTATGACGCCGTGCGCGCCTGCGACGAGAGCATTCCCGCGCTGGCGGCAGGCAGGGAGGAGGGCGTCGGCAAACTCATGGAGGCGCTGCTCATCTCGGGCTATGCGATGGTCATCGCGGGCAATTCCCGTCCCGCCTCGGGCGCGGAACATCACATGAGCCACTTCCTTGAAATGGACTTCCTGCGCCGCGGCGAGCGCATCCCGCTGCACGGCGTCAAGGTGGGGCTGGGGACGATGGTCTCCCTCTATCTCTACAAGACGCTCCGCCGCCGTCCCGCCTTCGAGGGCTGCGAGCGCGTCTATGCCGAGGCGGACAAGCTCCCTTCGCCCGAGTACGTCGAGGGCATCCTTTCTTCGCTCGGCTGTCCGACGCGCTTTTCCTCGCTCGGCGTCTCTGCGGAGACCGTTCGCACGATGTTCTTTGAGGCATACAAGATCCGCGACCGCTTCACCGTCCTCACGCTGTACTGCACCAAGGGCTGGATGAAGGAGACTGCGGACGAACTGATGGAGCGGTTTTTCTGATGAAGGTCGGCATCTCTACCGCGACGCTCTTTTTGAAGAAGAACAACGAGGAGGCGCTCCCGCTCTTCGCTTCCTGGGGCGTACCCTGCGCGGAGGTGTTCCTCACCTCCTTCTGCGAGTACGCGCCGTCGTTCGCGGAGCAGCTCGCCGCCGTCAGGGGAGATGTGGAGATCCATTCGCTGCACGTCCTCAACACGCAGTTCGAGCCGCAGCTCTACGCCGATCACCCGCGCGTGCGGGCGGACGCATATCATCTGCTTTCCGAGGTGCTTTGTTCCGCGCGCATCCTGCGGGCGCGCAACTATACGTTTCACGGCGTGGCGCGCATCAAGCGCACGTTCAGGGAAAATCTTGCAAAGTCTGCGCCGCAGACGGCGGAAATTTTTCAATTCTGCCGCGACAAGGGCGTGCGTCTGTGCTATGAAAATGTCGAATGGGCGCTCTGCAGTCATCCCGGCGTCTTTTCGGAGCTGAGAAGGGCGTGTCCCGATCTCGGCGGCGTGCTCGATATCAAGCAGGCGCGCATCTCGGGCTATGACTGGCGGGACTATCTTGCGGAGATGGGGCAAAGCCTCGCGACCGTACACGTCAGCGACATTGCCGCGGACGCAAAGATGTGCCTTCCCGGGCAGGGCGTCTTTGACTTTGCGGAACTCTTCTCCCGCCTCAGGGACGTCGGCTTCGGGGGCGCGGTGCTCATCGAAAATTATTCGCGCGACTATACGCGCATGGACGAGGTGCGGCGCTCCTTTGAGTGGCTCTCCGACCTCGCCCAAAGGAGATAAGATCATGCAGATCGTCGACTTATACGAACAGTTGCATCTTCCGCGCGGGGACGCCGAGGCGGGCTATCTCACCTGCTATACGCACTCGCGCCTGCCCGAGATCGCGCGCACGCGCGTGCATCCCGCCATCCTGCTCATTCCGGGCGGGGCATACTGTTTTGTCTCCCAACGCGAGGGCGAGCCCGTCGCTCTGCGCTTTTTAGCGATGGGGTACGACGTCTTTATGCTGTCCTACGATATCGCGCCGCGCCATCACTATCCCCAACCGCTGCTGCAGGCGGGTATGGCGATGGCGTATCTGCGCGACAACGCTGCTTCGCTGCGCATCGACGGGGAACATATTGCCGTCATGGGCTTTTCGGCGGGCGGGCATCTTGCGGGCTGCATGGCGCTTTTGTGGGATGACGAAGCCTTGCGTCCCATTCCCGGGGACGGGGCGCGCCTCCGTCCCGATGCCGCCGTGCTCGGCTATCCCGTGGTGACGGCGGACGAACGCTACCGTCACGCCGAATCTCTTTGCAACTTTTGCGGCGATATCGTGCCGCAGGAGAGATATTCCCTCGAACGCCGCGTGCGCGGGGACGCGCCGCCCGTCTTTCTCTGGACGACCGCGCGGGATACGCTCGTCCCCGCGCAAAATTCGCTTTTGCTGTACGGCGCGCTGCTTGCGGCGGGAACGCCCGCCGAACTGCACGTCTTTTCCGAGGGGGAACACGGGCTCGCGGCGGCGGATGCGGAGACCAACGACGGGCTTGACGGGCTGTGCGCGCACGTCACACATTGGACGGAGCTGGCGTCGGAATTTCTGCACACATACGGTTTTAGTGTGCGCTATTAGGACGATACGGCGTCAAGCCGCAGGATAAGAGAGGTTTTGTATGAAGATCGCAGTCGCTTACGAAGACGGGAATGTCTTTCAGCACTTCGGACACACCGAGCAGTTCAAGATCTACACGGCGGAGGACGGAAAGATCGTCTCCGCGGAGGTCGTGCCGACCAACGGCAGCGGGCATGGCGCGCTTGCGGGCTTTTTGCGGGAACGCGGCGTCGATGTGCTCATCTGCGGCGGCATCGGCGGCGGGGCGAGAGCGGCGCTCGGAGATGCGGGCATCGCGCTCTACGGCGGTGTGACGGGCGGCGCGGACGCTGCCGTCGCAGCGCTGCTCGGGGGCGCGCTCACCTTCGACCCGGATGCCGCCTGCTCGCATCACGATCATGCGCACGCGCACGGCGAAAATTGTTCGTCGCACGGCTGTCACGACGGCGACGACTGCCACGGCGGCTGCCGCAGCTGATCAAATATAAGAAAAGAAGGGGGACGGTTCCGTTCGTCCCTCTCTTTTTTTGTCCTTCCATAATCAGAAATTATATCCTTCATAAGCAATCGCTCACGACGCAAGTACGCCATTCTCCGTTCATTTGATTGTCAAGCGTGGAGCATTTTGCTATAATAGCGGTAATGAGACATCCGCTGCGGGCGGAAAAAAGGAGTTATGACTATGGATTATGTGGAAAGAGTTCTTGCGGAAGTAAAGGAGAGAAACCCGGGCGAGCCCGAGTTCCATCAGGCGGCGACGGAGATCCTGAACGGGCTGCGTCCCGTCGTTGCAAAGCACCCCGAGTACGAGAAGGCGGCGCTTCTGGAGCGCTTCGTCGAGCCCGAGCGCGTCATCATGTTCCGCGTGCCGTGGGTGGACGATGCGGGAAAGGTGCACGTCAACAAGGGTTACAGAGTGCAGTTCAACAGCGCGATCGGACCTTATAAGGGCGGGCTTCGCTTCCATCCCTCCGTCAACCTCTCCATCATCAAGTTCCTGGGTCTGGAGCAGATCCTCAAGAACAGCCTGACGGGGCTTCCCATCGGCGGCGGCAAGGGCGGCAGCGACTTCGATCCCAAGGGCAAGTCGGACAACGAGATCATGAAGTTCTGCCAGAGCTTCATGACCGAGCTCTATCGCCATATCGGGCAGGATACCGACGTTCCCGCAGGTGATATCGGCGTCGGCGGCAGGGAGATCGGCTTCCTGTTCGGACAGTACAAGCGCATCCGCGACGAGCACGTCGGCGTTCTGACGGGCAGAGGGCTCACCTACGGCGGCAGCCTTGTCCGCACCGAGGCGACGGGCTACGGGCTCGTGTATATCACGGCGGAGGCGCTCAGGGTGCGCGGCGAGAGCTTCGAGGGCAAGACGGTCGTCATCTCCGGCTCGGGCAACGTCGCCATCTATGCGACCGAGAAAGCGCAGCAGCTGGGCGCGAAGGTCGTTGCAATGTACGATTCCAACGGCTATATCTATGATAAGGACGGCATCAAGCTGGACGTCGTCAAAGAGATCAAGGAGAAGGAGCGCGCGCGCATCAAGGTATACGCGGAGCGCGTGCCGGGCGCGGAGTATCATGAGGGCTGCAAGGGCATCTGGTCCATTCCCTGCGACATCGCTCTTCCCTGCGCGACGCAGAACGAGATCGACGGCGAGTCTGCCCGTCTCCTGGTCAAGAACGGCGTGAAGTACGTTGCAGAGGGCGCGAATATGCCCACCGACCTGGAAGGGATCGAGGTGTTCCAGAAGGCAGGCGTCGTGTTCCTTCCCGCAAAGGCGGCAAACGCAGGCGGCGTGGCGACGAGCGCGCTTGAGATGGCGCAGTCGAGCGGCAGGCTGTACTGGACCTTCGAGGAAGTGGACGCCAAGCTCAAGAACATCATGGTCAATATCTATCACAACATGGATCGGGCGGCTAAGGACTACGGCTGCGAGGGCGACTATGTGACGGGCGCGAACATTGCGGGCTTTATCAAGGTCGCCGAGGCAATGATGGCGCACGGGATCGTCTGAGAATGAAAGATAAGACCTTGCCTTCTGATATGCACCCCAAAAGTTGGACAGACTTTTGGAGGTGCATATTTTTATGGCAAAAAAAGGAAACAAGCAGAAAAAGTATAGCGCAGAGTTCAAGGGATCTGTTATAATGGATATGCGCGAAAACCATTTGGGCTACAGGGAAACGGCTCGCAAATATGGGCTTGTAACAAGTTCCATGGGCGGAGCAATATCCACCTTGCACAGATGGGAGCGCATATACTTGGAAGAAGGGGCGGCAGGACTCATGGAAGAACGGCGCGGAAGGAAAAGCACGGGCAGACCGAGGAAACGACCCTTGGATCAGCCTGTAGAAGAAGATCTGATTGCCGAAAACCAGCGTTTGCGGGAACGTAACGAATACTTGGAAATGGAGCTTGAATACTTAAAAAAACTCGACGCCTTAATTCGAGCGGAGGAGGAACGGAACGGCAGAAAGCCGAAATAGTATCTGAGTTAAGGCAAAGATATCCGCTGAAAGGGTTGCTGTCGTTGTCTCAATTGCCGCGAAGCACCTACTACTACCATGTAAAGAGACGGGCAGAGGATAAGTATTCTTTGATCAAACAAGAGATAGAAAGGATCTTTATCGAGAACAAACAAAGATACGGTTATCGACGAATCTTGCTTGTATTGCGGGAAAAGGGCATAAAACTCAACCATAAAACGGTACATAAGCTCATGCGAAGCATGGGATTGCATGGGAAACGGCGCAAAAGCAAGTATAAATCGTACAAGGGAGAAGTCGGGAAGATCGCTCCGAATATACTAAACCGTGACTTTGCAACAAGTAAGCCGTATGAGAAGTTGGCGACGGACGTGACCGAGTTTGCCGTATGTGATTGCAAGATATATCTGTCTCCGATCATAGATTTACACAACAAAGAGGTGATCAGCTACTCTATTTCAAAAAACCCTAATTTTTGGCAAACGAAAGAAATGCTGCAAGGACTGTTTGATAAACTGCCGCAAGGCGTAACGCCGATCTTGCATTCCGACCAAGGCTGGCAATACCAAATGAGGGAGTTCCAAAGCCGACTGAAAGAACATAATATTCTGCAAAGCATGTCACGAAAAGGCAACTGCCTGGACAACAGCGTGATGGAGAACTTTTTCGGACGGTTAAAGGTGGAGATGTTTTACGGCGAAAAATTTCAGACAGTGGACGAATTCGTCCACTGTCTGAAAGAGTACATTCACTACTGGAACAACGAGAGAATCTCTCTCAAACTAAAAGGAATGAGCCCGGTTGGATACCGAACTCATTCCAAAACAATCTAATTCTTTTTTGTCCAAACTTTGGGGTTCACTTCATTCGGGCAGGGTCTTTTTTTATATTTTTGCGCAAACTGACGCGGGGATCGTTGCGTCGCGCGCGGCAATGTGGTATACTTGTAAAAAAAGGAGGTGCGCATGGATCATATCCGGTTGACGGATCCGCCGCAGGAGCCGGAACAGGGCGCAGGGCCGCCCGAGGGCGAAAAACAGGAGGGTGAAAGCGGACAATTGCAGGCATCCGAGCCCGATCTCACCTATAAAAACGGCGCAGAAGTTGCCAGAGGCGGTGTTTTGGGGTTCTTTATCGGGCTTGCGGTCATCGTGCCGGGGGTGAGCGGCTCTACGGTCGCCATCATCTTCAAACTGTACGAGAAACTGTTATACGCCCTCGGGAATATCGTAAAAAAATTCAAAAAGTGCGTCAGGTTCCTGCTTCCCATTGCGGCGGGGCTTCTCATCGGCTTCGTGCTCGGTTTTCTCGCGATCCAAAAGCTTATCGATATCAGCCCGTTCACCGTGATCGGACTGTTTGCGGGGCTCATGCTGGGCGCGTTTCCCGCCGTGTACGACGAGATCAAAGGGGAGAAAAAGACGCCGCCGCGCCTTCTGCTCTTCTTGCTCGGGCTGCTCGTTCCCGTTGCGATCGCACTCATTTCTGTGTATGGAACAGAGGGCGCCGGGTCGCTGAAGCATCTCAATGCGGGACACTATATTTTGTTTCTTCTCCTCGGGTATCTCGTGGCGGTGACGCAGATCGTGCCCGGGCTGAGCGCCACGGCGCTTCTGATGGCGTTCGGATATTTTACTCCCATCATGCAGTCGGTGCATCTTTCCTATTGGCAGGAAGACCCCGCGGTATTTGCGGTGTACGCCTGTCTTGCGGTGGGGTTCCTCCTGGGGCTTGTGACCTTCTCCAAGCTGCTCACAACGATCTTTGCGAAGTGGCGGAAGGGAGCGTTTTTCCTCATCGTCGGTCTCTCGTTGGGCTCCATCGTCACGATGTTTTTCAATCCCGACGTATGCGCCGTGTATGAGTCGTGGGGGACGCAGCTCAACGTTTTGGACCTTGTCTTAGGGCTCGTGTTGTTCGTGGTCGGCGTCGTCATTGCCTACCTATTTGTAAAATATGAGCGTAAAAAGAGTAATATGTCTGACATAATACATCGCAAATAGCATGATATATGTCTATAAAACAGAGGCAGCCGCGGAATATGGATGCCTCCGTTTTTCGCGTATGCTGCGTACGATCTCGTCTTTTATGGGGCGAATACGCGCTTTTATCGGTCGGAAACGCCCATTATCTGCAAGATTTCATGCGCTACCATAGTACTATGTATGACATAGCTTTCATGTGTCTCGCCTTTCAGGACCTTCAGAGGGCATCCGATTGTGCGTGCGAGCCATTCGCTGTGTTCGGGCTTTACGATATCGCGCTCGCCTGCGATGAGATGTACGGGGACGGAGATGCCTGCGAGCGCCGCTTCGTCGATGTGAGGTTCTTCGAGGATGAGCCTGAGCAGGGGATCGCCCGTTTTGTCGTGCTGTGTTCCGATCTCTTGCAGGAAATCGTCCGTCAGCCCTTCGGGTACGGTGTTTGCGCCGCTTGCGATGACGCGCGAGATGCGTTCGGGAGATGCGATCGCCGCGAGCAGCGCCGTGATCCCGCCGTCCGAAAAACCGTACACTGCGGCGCGCGGGAGTTCCAGCGCGCGGATGAGCATGAGCAGGTCGTCCGCCATGTCGGCGTAGTGATATTCGCGGACGGGCGCGCTCTCGCCATGACCGCGCGTGTCGGGCATGATCAGCGTAAAATGAGGCGCGAGCAGGGGCGCCGCTTCTTCAAAAATATGATGCGTTTCCCCGTTGCCGTGGAGCAGGAAAAGGGGTTCTCCGCAGCCCGATATCTCGACGCAGATGCCGTTGATGAATTTTTTCATTTGGCAAATTCCTTGTTCAATATATTCATTTCAGGATAGCATATTTGCATCCCTCTTGTCAACCTCTTTTTTTGCGGTGGTTTGCGTTATTTTTGTAAAACGCCGCCGTTTCGTTTGATAAAACATTTGCAATGTGGTATAATCTTCGCGGATCGAAAAGGAGAATGCTATGTTACAGGTCACGGGCGTCAGTCTGCAATACGGCAGCAAGAAACTGTTTGAGGATGTCAACTTAAAATTCACGAGCGGCAACTGTTACGGGATCATCGGCGCGAACGGCGCGGGCAAGTCCACCTTTTTGAAGGTGCTCTCGGGCGAGATCGAGCCCAACAAGGGGGAGGTCGTGCTCGGCAAGAACGAGCGTATGTCCGTCCTCGCGCAGGATCAGAACAAGTACGATTCCGAGACGGTGCTGCGCACCGTCATGCTCGGGCATAAGCGGCTCGTCGAGATCATGGACGAGAAGGACGCTCTCTATGCCCATTCCGAGTTCACCGAGGAGGACGGCGTGCGCGTTTCCGAACTGGAGGCGGAATTTGCCGAACTGGGCGGTTGGGAGGCGGAGAGCGAGGCGGAGACCCTTCTCAACGAACTCGATATCCCCTCCAAATTCCACTATCTCACGATGGGGGAACTGGACGCAAAGCAGAAGGTGCGCGTTCTTTTGGCGCAGGCGCTCTTCGGGAACCCCGACGTTTTGCTCCTCGACGAGCCCACGAACAACCTCGACTTAAAGACGGTGCGCTGGCTGGAAAATTATCTTCTGGACTTTGAGAACACCATCATCATCGTCTCGCACAACCGTCACTTCCTGAATAAGGTCTGCACGCACATCTGCGACGTAGATTTCGGCAAGATCAACCTCTTCCTCGGCAACTACGACTTCTGGTACCAGACGTCGCAGCTGCTTGCGCGTCAGCAGAAGGACGCCAACAAGAAGGCGGAGCAGCGCGCCGCCGAACTCAAAGAATTCATCGCGCGCTTTGCGGCAAACGCTTCCAAGTCCCGCCAGGCGACTTCGAGAAAGAAGGAGCTGGAAAAACTCACCATCTCCGATTTCAAGCCTTCCCTCAGAAAATACCCCTTCATCGACTTCAAGTTCGAGCGCGAGATCGGCAACGATATCCTCGCCGTTGAGGGGCTCACAAAGGAAGGGTACTTCGAGAACGTCTCCTTCACTGTGCAGAAGGGGGACAAGATCGGCATTTTGTGCGACAAATCCACTTCCGTCACCATGCTCTATGATATCCTGATGGGAAAGGCGCAGCCCGATTCCGGCTCCGTCAAGTGGGGCAAGACCATCTCGTCCTCCTATTTCCCACAGAACAATTCCGAGTATTTTGACGGCTGCTCCCTGACCCTCGTGCAGTGGCTCTCGCAGTTCTCCAAAGACCACTACGAGGAGTATCTGCGCGGCTGGCTGGGCAGGATGCTCTTCTCGGGCGAGGAGGCGTTAAAGGAGGCAAAGGTGCTTTCGGGCGGCGAGAAGGTCAGATGTATGCTCGCCAAAATGATGCTGGAAGGCGGGAATTTCCTCATCTTCGACGAACCGACCAACCACCTCGACCTTGAATCCATCACCTCGCTCAACAACGGACTTACGGCGTTCAAGGGCTGTATGCTGCTCACCTCGCACGATCAGGAACTCATGAACACCGTGTGCAACCGCATCATTGTTTTGGACGGCACAAAGACCTTTGACAAGAACGTCACCTTCGACGAATATCTGGACATGACGAACGCCTGACGGCGCACCGTATGGAAAAGCGTATCAATCAATAAGCGCGCCGCCGCGGCTCTGCCGCGGCGGCGCGTATCTTGTTTCAGTTTTTCTTGCTCTTTGCCGCCTTTGCCTTGGCGCGCTCCGCCCTGAGCTGCGCGTCGCGGGCGAGCGTCCCCTTGACGGCATCCGCAGCGGCGAGGAACTTGTCGGCGATGTCGGCTGCAAGATCGGCGGTGAGATCGCCCCGCTTTTCATAGCGGTAGGTGCGGAGCGCGTCGCGCGCGCTCTCGATGAGCATGGAGGCGCGGTTCAGGTCGTTGTCGCGTTCCTTGTCCGCCATCTGCGCCGTGAAGTAGAGCAGCTTGTCGGCGCGCGAGACGAGCTTGGAGAGCGTCCTGCGGTAGCGGAAGGAGGACAATCCCTTTGCGCTCTCGGGAAATCTGCGGACCGCCGTTTCCGTTTCGGAGAGTTTTTTATACAGTTCGTCGTGCTTGGGAAGCCTTCCGCACTTGCGCAGAAGGAGCAGGAGGACGATGCCTATGACGATGATCGCGGCATAGAGCAGATATTCAAGGAACAGCCTGTTGCCGAATGTGACGGCAGGCTCGGTCAGAATGCAGAAGTTCATGCCTTTTTCCCTCCTTCTCCGATGAGCTGTACGTCGAGGCGGTCGAAGGGGATCTCGATGCCCTTGTCGCGCAGGGTGTTGAAGAGGATCTCTTTAAGTTCGTTGGTGACCGTCCAGTAGTTCTCGTTGAGCGTCCAGACGCGCACGGAGAGCCTGACGGCGCTGCTGTCATAGGCGTCGAGCACGACTGCCGGCGCAGGCGACGCGACGGCGAGAGGATGCGCCGTTGCGCAGCCGAGGATGATCTCGCGCACCGCATCGATATCGGAGTCGTACGGCACGGGGAAGGCGATGACGACGCGGCGCAGCGGCATCGTCGTATAGTTGACGAGCTTGTTGCCCAGCACTTCGCTGTTGGGGATGATGATCTCTTCGTTGTTGGGCGTCAGGATCTTGGTGTTGAACAGGCGGATATCCTGCACCGTGCCTTCCATTCCGTCGACGGCGATGAAGTCGCCCTTCTTGAAGGGTTTGGTGAAGATGAGGATGACGCCGTTGGCAAGGCTGCCGAGGCTGTCCTTCAGGGCGAGGGCGACGGCGAGGGCGACGGCGGAGAACGCCGCGATGATGCCCGCGGTCGAAAAGCCCAAAGAGCTCACAACGACGATGGCGAGCGCGATGTACAAAATGACGGTGACGAGGGAGACGACAAAGGTCGACGCCGCATTGTCCAGCTTGCTCTTGTACGCCGTGGACTGCGCGATGATGCGCACGATCTTTACGATCACGAGCCCCAGCACAAGGAAGGCGACCGTACGGACGATGGCAAGCCCCGTGTTCTGCACGAAGTCGCTGCCGATCTCGCGCAGGGTGTTCCAAAATTCTTCCATGTAAGACCTCCTATACTGTAAGGGAGTAATACGAACCCGATCAAAAGCGGAAACCGAGGCGCTCATGCATTGTTGAAGCCCTTGCCCGTGCCACACGGCACGCGCTGCGGACTTCGCCGCGCCTTAGCGCCCGTCTTGCCGCTTTTGATTGCTCTGCACTTTTTGCGGCAAGATTTTGGGATGAGTTGCCGCGAAGAGGATGCCGCAATACCCGCGTATTGTAAAGACGATGAACGGCAAGGCGCGCAAAAGATGCCGC
>CALVUC010000039.1 GCA_944363395.1 uncultured Clostridia bacterium
GATCTCGGGCTCGGGCTCGGGCTCAGGCTCGGGCTCGGGTTCGGGTTCGGGCTCGGGTTCGGGCTCGGGCTCGGGTTCGGGCTCGGGCTCGGGCTCGGGTTCCGGCTCGGGTTCGGGCTCGGGCTCGGATTCGGGTTCGGGCTCGGGCTCGGGTTCGGGTTCGGGCTCGGGCTCGGGTTCCGGTTCGGGTTCGGGTTCGGGCTCGGGTTCGGGCTCGGGTTCGGCGGCTCTTGCTGCCGCTTCCTCCCGCTTTTGTTTTTTGTAGACGGCGTTCAGCACGATCATGGCAACGGTAAGCGCAACGATGAGAACGAGAATGACTGCAAGAATGATCGTGAGGACGAGGTTCTCGCGCATATAGTCGAGAAATGTCGTGCCGACTGTATTCAAAAGGGCTGTCGTCATGGTCTTTCCTCCCACGATGGATACTTTTTCGTATTTTTATTGTAACACGAAAAGTCCGTCCAGTCAATACATTGACAAATTTTTTTTCATGCGGTAAGATAGGAATATGATGAAAATTACGGTGATCGGCGGCGGTGCGGCAGGGATGGCGTGCGCCATTCTTCTGGCACGTTCGCAAAAAAGCGTGACCATCCTCGAGCGGGGCGAGCGTCTCGGGCGCAAACTCTCCGCCACGGGAAACGGGCAGGGGAACGTGACCAACGTCCGCATGGACGCCTCCTTTTATCATACGGACGACGGAGACAAGCTCGCCCGTATCCTTGCGGGCTTCCTGCCTGCGGACGTTGTCGCCTTTCTGGAGAGCATGGGCGGCATCTTTCTGCCCGACGGCAGGGGGAGGGTATATCCCGCGGGGCGGCAGGCTTCGGCGGTGACCGACCTCATGCGCCGCGAATTGTCCCGCCTCGGCGTCCGCGTCGTGACGGGCGCGCGCGTCGCGGTGCTCTCGCGCGCCGCGCGGGGGCTGCGCGCGGTGTGGGAAGGGGGAGAATGCGTCTCGGACGCCGTCGTGCTCGCCGCGGGCGGGGCGGCGGCAAAGAATTTCGGGACGGACGGAACGGCGTATGCGCTCGCGCAGGCGTTCGGTCACACCGTCGCGCCCCTTTCTCCCGTTCTCGTGCAGCTCAAATGCGATCCGTCGGCGGTGCGCGGGCTGAAGGGCATCCGCATGGACGCGGGGCTCAGGGTCGTGCGCGGCGGGAAACAAATTTACGCCTGCCGCGGGGACGTGCTCTTCACCGAGAGCGGCGTCTCGGGCGACGCCGTGTTCCGCGCCTCCTCCTACGCGGCGGCGGGCGACGTGCTGTGGATAGATTTTTTACCGGACGTACCCCCGGAAAGGCTGCAAAGCGCCGTCAGAGCGGGGGAGGACGGGCTGCTGTGCATCGTTCCCAACGGGCTGGGCAGGTTCCTGTATAAGCGCGCGCAGGGGAGAGAGGAACTGCTTTCCCTGCTCAAAGCCTTCCCGCTCACCGTGACGGGGACGCTCGGTTTTGACTATGCGCAGGCGACGCGGGGCGGCATCCCGCTCGCGGAGACGGACGACGGCTTGCAGAGCATTTTCTGCCGCGGGCTGTACTTTGCGGGGGAAGTGCTCAACGCGGACGGCGAATGCGGCGGCTACAACCTGCACTGGGCGTTTGCCTCGGCGCACGCCGCGGCGGAGGCGATCGGATGAGAAAGATCCTGACGGGGCTGGCGCTCCGCCCCCATCAGAAGGAGAGCGCGCTCGTAAAACTGTGCGAGAAAAAGCTGCACGCGCCGTGCAGATACTTCCGCATCCTGAAAAAGTCGCTGGACGCGCGCGACAAGTCGGACATCAAGTGGGTGTATTCGGTGGAGTGCGGCACGGAGCCGTATGTGCCGCCCCTGCGCGTCTTTCCCAAGGCGGTCGGCGCGCCCAAGGTCGTCATCGCGGGCGCGGGACCCGCGGGGCTCTTTTGCGCGCTGCGGCTTTTGGACTACGGCATCGCGCCCGTCATCGTGGAGCGCGGCAGGCGGGTGGAGGAGCGCGCCGCCGACGTGGAGCGTTTTTTTGCGACGGGCGTGCTCGATCCCGCGAGCAACGTGCAGTTCGGCGAAGGGGGCGCGGGGACGTTCTCGGACGGCAAACTCAATACGCAGACCAACGATCCGCGCAACCGCGACGTTCTGGAGACCTTCGTAAAGTACGGCGCGCCCGCGGAGGTCGCCTATCTCGGAAAGCCGCACATCGGCAGCAAAAACCTGCGTACGGTGGTCGCAAATATGCGCCGCGATATCGAAGCGCGCGGCGGGCGCTTCCGTTTTTCCTCCACGCTCACCGACGTCGTCGTGCGCGGCGGCAAGCTTTGCGCCGTCTGCGTGAACGGGGAAGAGGAGGCGTGCGACGAACTTGTCCTCGCGGTCGGTCACAGCGCGCGCGACACCTTTTCCATGCTGCTCGCGCGCGGGCTGCGCATCGAGCAGAAGGAGTTTGCGGTCGGCGTGCGCATCGAGCATCTGCAATCGGCGATCGGGAAGGCGCAGTACGGCGCGGGATATGCGGCTCTGCCTGCCGCGGACTATAAGCTCGTCTCCCATGCCTCCGAGCGCGCGGTGTTCACCTTTTGTATGTGCCCCGGGGGGACGGTCGTCCCCGCCGCGAGCGAAGAGGGGGGCGTCGTCGTCAACGGCATGAGCGAATTCGAGCGCGACGGCAGGAACGCCAACGCCGCTCTCGTCGTACAGGTGCGGCGCTCGGACTTCGGCGGAGAACATCCCCTGGCGGGCGTTGCCTTCCAGAGAAAGCTCGAGCGCGCCGCCTATCTCGCGGCGGGCGGCGGCTACAAGGCGCCCGTGCAGCTCGTCGGCGATTTTCTTGCGGACAGGGAGAGTTACTATTTCGGCGAAGTGCAGCCGACGTACGCGCCCGAGACGGCGTTCGTCCCCATGCGCGCCATCTTTCCCGCCGCCATCACCGATGCGCTCAAAGCCGCGCTGCCCGATATGGACAGGCGGCTCGCGGGATTTGCCGCCTGCGACGCCGTGCTGACGGGGGTGGAGTCGCGCACTTCTTCGCCCGTGCGCATCGTGCGCGGCGCCAAGGACATGATGGCGGAGGGCGCTGCGGGCATCTATCCCTGCGGGGAGGGGTGCGGATACGCGGGCGGCATCACTTCGGCGGCGGCGGACGGGCTGCGCGTTGCGGAGACGCTCGCGGGCAAATACCTGTAAGACGCCATCTGCGGCGCGCGCCCGCGGCATTTTGCCGCGGGCGCGCGCCGCTTTCATGCGGGACAAAGCAAAGCGCATCCCTTGCGGGGTGCGCTTTGCTTTGAGAGAATATGAAAAAATTGTGGAGAGTAGGCAGTTTTGCGGCGGGGCTTCGTTCCCGCTTCGTGCCTATATCATACCGCGCCAAGGTGTCAGCCGTGTGAAAGGCGCATTAAAAGCCCATAAAATCGCAAAGGACGGGAAAAACCGTCTCCGCGGCAAAAAAATATGAAAATTTTGCCGTTTCTATTGCAAAAGGCGGCGATCCGTGGTACAATACGGGTATCCTTTTTATTTCGGGGGGAAGTATGAATAAGACCAAAAAGTTGTTTGCGCTTGCGCTCGGCTCGGTGTTTGCCGTTGCGGCGCTTGCGGCGTGCAAGCCGGAGCAGCCCGATGACGGGGGAACGGACGGCGCGTCCGCCGTACCCTATCGTCTGGTGTACGACAATCTGAACGCGGGCTATGTCGACGCCTCGTATACCGAACTCGCGCTCGATGGCATCGAGCTCGTCGGCGCCTTCGATGCGGACGGCTATTCCGTGAGCGACGTCTCTTCGATCGCCGTCTATGAGAACGGCGTCGTCAAGGGCGTCGCGCCCGGCACCGTCGTCTACCGCGACGGGGCGGGGAACGAGAGCTATATCGAGGTCGTTCCCGCCTATGTCACCGACCCGGGCGAGAACTTCTACTATACGGGCAGGAGCGGGGACTTCTCGGAGGGCAACAACTCCAATCCCAACTATGTGCTCGGTCACACGCACGACCCTTCCATCATCGAGACGACGATGGACGGCGCGCCCGTCTACTATATCTTCTCGACGGGCTGGGCGGACAGAACGGAATATCTCTCGCCCTCGACGGGGGAGAGCGTCACGACGTACGGCAATGCCATCCACGTCTCCTATGACGGCATGAAGACGTGGCAGTACCTCGGCAGGACGTTCGACTACGACACGCGCAACGACGACTTCGTCTATCTGCGTTCGGGCAAATGGCTGTATGTGGAGGGCGTCGATTCCACGACCAAGGGCGAACTCTCCGCGGCGGGCAGCGACGCGCCCTATACCTCCGATTCCGCAAGCTGGTGGGCGCCCGACATCGTCGAAAAGCCGGACGGCAGCGGCTACTGGCTGTACACCTGCGTCGTGGACGGCGCGGGCAACAGTTCGGGCATCGTCGCCGATCCCGCAAAGCCCGACTACCGCTATGCGCGCGCCTGCATCCTTTTGTATGAATCGGAGAGCCTCGAACCCGGCTCCTTCAAGCCCGTGCTCGACGAAAACGGCGATCCCGCCGTCCTGATGCAGTCCACCATCCTGCGCGGCGAGTCGGAAAAGGACGTCAACGGCATCGATCCGCAGATCATCTTCGATCCCGACGGCAAGATGTACATGGCGTACGGGTCCTTCGGTTCGGGCAACTATATGATCGAACTCGATCCCGAAACGGGGCTCCGGAAGGACGGCAAGGGCTGGCAGTCGCACGCCGACATCCGCAACTGGGTGGAAAACGATATCCAGGATCTCTTCAACGGCGTCGACGGCGCCGAGGGCGGCCACAAAGAGGACGGCAAAGCCATCGGCTGGGAGCACGACTACTACGGCAAGAACATCTCCAGATGGAACATGGAGGCGCCCGTCTTTGCCCGTCACGACAACGTGACGGTGATGGACGAGGATGAGAACATCCTCGAAGAGGACAAGACGTACTACTACACGATGCACTCCTACGACGGGCTCGCCGACAACTATCAGATGTGGGGCGGCAGGAGCGAGAGCGTCTGGGGCATCTATAAGTCCACCGAGGGCGGCATCGTCAACAACGCGGGCATCGGCAACAGCGCCAACGAGGGCAACAAGTATATGGGCGCGTTCACCTGGCACACAAAGAGCGAGGGGAATGCCGAGCTCGATATCATCCTGCCCGGGCATAACGACCTGTTCACGACCGCTGCGGGGACGTCCGTTGCGGCGTACATCACCCGCCAGAACGGCAACACGGGCAATTTCGTCACGCAGATCCACCAGTACTATCTCAACAGCTACGGCAACATCGTCATCAATCCCAACCGCTATGCGGGCGAGAGCGACAGACCTGTCTCGGCGGAGGAACTCTTTGCCTATACCGACGGCGGCAAGTTCAAGATGGCGGTCATGGCGAACGCGCGCGATACGGACGGCTCCTTCAAGTCCGTCAATCTCTCGCGCGACGTGACGCTCTCGCAGAACGCGGACGATCCGAACAGCGGCAATATCTATGACGGTCCCACGACCGCGGCAACGCAGATCGGCACCTGGAAGATGTACGGCAACGGCTACATCAAGTTCACGTTCACCGAGACGCTCAAGGGGACGAACGGGCGCGACAGCGGCGAGCTCGTCTACTACGGCGTCGTGCGCAACGCATGGCTGGGCGATCAGCACAAGTCGGGCTTCACCATCACCTGCCTCGGGCAGACGGAGGGCAACGTCCGCAGCATGAGTATGTTCATGAACAACTATTCCACGCTCGAAGGCGACGGGCTCGTCCGCGCCGAGTGAGCAAGGGACGAACGCAAACGGCTCCGCTCCGGCGGAGCCTTTTTGCGCGGAAAAAGAGGCGCAACGGATGGTCGCGTGACATTTTTCCCGCCGCGTGGTACAATGGCGGCGAAAAGGAGGCACACTATGACATTGGGCGAAAAGATCAGGACCTACCGCACGCGGGCGGGCATGACGCAGGAGGAACTCGCCGCTAAACTCTTCGTGACGCGCGCCGCCGTTTCCAAGTGGGAGACGGACAAGGGCTATCCGGGGATCGACAGTTTAAGGCTGATCGCAAAGCAGTTTTCGGTGACGCTCGACGAACTCGTATCGGAGGAGGACGCGGCGGGGGAGCGCCGCCTGCAGGAAGCGGCCGCCAAAAAGATGTACGTCCTTGCCGTCCTCTGTTTTGCCGCCGCCGTGCTCTTTGCGGTGAGTTCGCTCCTTACCGAACAGCCCCTTCTTCTCATCGGGGCGGGGGCGGGGTGCCTTGGCTATCTCGTCTTTGCGTGGTTCTCCCGTCCGCGTTGGAGACGGTGCGCGGGGAACATCGTCTACCGCCTCATCGTGTTCGCCGTCATGGCGGCGGTCATCATCGCCGTCACCGTTGCGGGCGTCGTCTGAAAAACTTTGGAAAAATTTGCAAGACATCTTGCAATCTCGGCAAAAGTCGGCTATAATGGATGGTGAGGAAAAGGTCTATGCACGATAAAAAGTATCTCGAACGTCTCTCCATCCAGTTTCCGACTGCGGCGGATGCCGCGACGGAGATCATCAACCTCTCCTCCGCGCTCAACCTTCCCAAGGGCACGGAGCACTTCATCACGGACATCCACGGCGAGTACGAGCCCTTTCTGCATATTTTGAAGAACGGCTCGGGCTCCATCCGCAAGAAGATCGAAGAGGAGTTCAAGGGCTCCCTCTCCATGAAGGAGAAGAAGTCTCTGGCGACGCTCATCTACTATCCCGAACAGAAGCTCGCCCAGATCGAGGCGACGGAGGAGGACCTCGACGACTGGTACAAGACGACCATCTACCGCCTTGTGCGCGTCAACAGGCGCATCGCGTCCAAATATACGCGCAGCCGCGTCCGCAAGGAGTTCCCCCGCGACTATGCCTATATCATCGAAGAGCTCCTGAGCGAGAAGGAGGAGGTCGAGGACAAGGAGGCGTACTACAACGGCATCATTTCCGCGATCATCATGACCAAGCGCGCGCGGCACTTCGTTATCGCCTTCTGCAACCTCATCCAGCGCCTCGCCGTCGACCGCATCCATATCCTCGGCGACCTCTTTGACCGAGGCCCGGGCGCGCATATCATCCTTGACACGCTGCTGGGCTTTGACAACGTCGATTTCCAGTGGGGCAATCACGACATCTGCTGGATGGGCGCTGCGAGCGGGAGCCTCGTGTGCATCGCCTCCGTCGTGCGCATTTCGGCGAAGTACGGCAACTTCAACACCATCGAAAACGGCTACGGCATCAACCTGCTGCCCCTTGCCAAGTTCGCCCTCGATACATACGCGGGCGATCCGTGCAACTGTTTCGTCATCAACGGCTCGCAGAGCTACGAACCGTACGATCCCGACATGGACCGCAAGATCCACAAGGCGATCACGATCATCCTCTTCAAACTCGAAGGGCAGCTCATCGCCCGCCATCCCGAATACAACATGGAGTCCCGCCGTCTGCTCGACAAGATCGACCGCGAGAAGGGGACGGTCACGATCGACGGCAAGGACTACAAGCTGGAGGACACCAACTTCCCGACCATCGATCCCGCCGATCCCTACCGCCTGTCCGCGGGCGAGGAACTCGTCATGGAGAAGCTGCGCTACGCCTTCGTCAACAGCGAGAAGCTGCGCCGCCACGTCTCCTATCTCTTCAACCGCGGCAGTATGTTCCGCACCTGCAACGGCAATCTCCTCTATCACGGCTGCGTGCCGCTGGAGGAGGACGGCGCCTTCAAAAAGGTGCGCGTCGGCGACGGCTGGTTCAGCGGAAGGGCGCTCTTCGAGGAACTCGAAAGCTGGGCGCGCAAGGGCTATTATCTTGCCGACGGCGACGAAAAGCGCTTCGGGCAGGACACCATGTGGTTCATGTGGGCGAATGAAAATTCCCCGCTCTACGGCAAGGAGCGCATGACTACCTTCGAGCGCTATTTCGTCAAGGACAAGAGCTGCTATTACGAGGCGAAAAATTCCTACTACAGCTATCTCAACGACGACAAGGTCATCTCCGCCATTTTAACGGAGTTCGGGCTCGACCCCGATTCTCCCGCCTCGCACATCATCAACGGGCATATGCCCGTTCACCTGAAGAGCGGCGAAACGCCCATCAAGTGCGGGGGAAGGCTGCTCATGATCGACGGCGGGATGTCCCGCCCCTATCAGCGCGAAACGGGCATTGCGGGCTATACGCTCATCGGCAATTCCTACGGGATGCGGCTCGTCGCCTACGAGCCCTTCCGCTCGGCGGAGGACGCCATCCGCAACGAGAGCGATATCCACTCGGTGACGGAGGTCGTCCAAAAGACCAACTACCGCCTCTCCATCCGCGATACGGACGACGGCAAGCGGATGCAGGAGACCATCGAAGAGCTCAACGACCTGTTGGAGGCATACCGCCTCGGCATCATCCGCGAGCCGCACTGACAAAGCGTAAAAACAGTCATGCCGCGTCCCGATGGGGCGCGGCGTTTTCAAAGCAAGGAGAATGATATGAAAGTTGTCATCATCGGCGGCGTGGCGGGCGGAGCGACGGCTGCGGCGCGCATCCGCCGCCTCAGCGAGAGCGCCGAGATCGTCATGCTCGAGCGCACGGGGTACGTCTCGTACGCCAACTGCGGGCTGCCCTACTATATCGGCGGCGCCATTGAAGAGGAGGAAGATCTCACGCTGCAGACGCCGCAGTCCTTTTTCAGCCGCTACCGCGTGGACGTGCGCGTCGGACATGAGGCGCTCGCCGTCGACCGCGCGGGAAAACAGGTCGCGGTGCGCGATCTTGCCTCGGGCAGGGAGTACCGGGAGAGTTACGACAAGCTCCTGCTCGCGCCCGGCGCCAAGCCCGTCCTGCCCGATGGGGCAAAGATTTCCGATCCCCGCGTCTTTACGCTGCGCACGGTTGAGGACACGCTCGCCATGCACGACTTCGTCGCGGGCGGCGGGGTGAAGCGGGCGGTCGTCGTGGGCGGCGGCTTTATCGGGCTGGAGACGGCGGAAAATCTTGCGGAGCGCGGCGTCAAAGTCACGCTCATCCAGCGCGGCGATCATGTCCTCGCGCCCCTCGACCGGGACATGGCTTGTTTTTTGCACGCAGAACTCATCCGCCGCGGCGTCGATCTCAGGCTTCTGACGCCCTTTGAAGGGCTTTCGGCGGAAGGGGAGCTGAAGGTGCTCACCGCCCGCGGCGCGATCCCTGCGGACATGGCGGTCATTGCGCTCGGCGTCACGCCCGATACGGCGCTCGCCGCGGCGGCGGGGCTTGCGCTCGGGCAGAAGGGGAGCATCGTCACGGACAGCCATATGCGCACCTCCGATCCCGATATCTACGCCGTGGGCGACGCCGTCGAAGTGCGTCACTTCGTCACGGGCGCGAGGGCGCTCGTCTCGCTGGCGGGACCTGCCAACAAGCAGGGACGCATCGCCGCGGACAACATCTGCGGCGGGGACAGCGAGTACATGGGCTCGCAGGGCTCGTCCGTCATCAAGGTGTTCTCGCTGACGGCGGCTTCGACGGGCATCAACGAAAAGACGGCGCGCGCCGCGGGCATCGCCTATGAAAAGGTCGTCCTCTCGCCCGCCCATCACGCGTCCTATTATCCCGGGGCGCAGATCATGACGATGAAGGTCCTGTATGAGAGGGGATCGCTGCGCATCCTGGGGGCGCAGATCGTCGGCGGCGCGGGCGTCGACAAGCGTATCGACGTGCTCGCGACCGCCCTGCGCGCGGGGCTGCGGGCGACCGATCTCAAGGACCTCGACCTCGCCTATGCGCCGCCCTATTCTTCGGCGAAGGATCCCGTCAACATGGCGGGCTATATGGCGGAAAATCTCGCGCTGGGGAGGGTGAAGCAGGCGTACTGCGAGGACGTCGCCGCGCTCCCGCGCGACGGAAGCGTGACCCTTCTCGATACGCGCACGCCCTTTGAGTATGCGCGCGGGCACGCTGCGGGATTTGTCAATATCCCGCTGGACGAGCTGCGCGGGCGGCTCGGGGAACTGGACAGGGCAAAACCCGTGTACGTCATGTGCCAGAGCGGGCTCCGCAGCTATCTCGCCTGCCGTATCCTCGCGCAGAACGGGTACGACTGTTACAATATCGCGGGCGGGTATCGCTTCTATGCCGCCAATCTCTGCGAATGACGCACGGCGCAGTATAAACGGCGCGCGCCCCTGCCGTAGGGCAGGGGCGCGCGCCGCCGTAAGCGGTCAACGTCCGTCGTTCGGGAGAAGGGCGCGGATCATGTCCGAGACGTACCGCACGCCCACGAGCTCTATCCTGCCTGCGTATTTTTCGCAGGCTTTTTTGTTTTTCTCGGGAAGGATGACGCGCTTGAATCCCATTTTCAGGCACTCGTTCACCCGCTTGTCGGCATAGCCCACGGCGCGCACTTCGCCCGTCAGTCCCACTTCGCCGAATACGGCGGTGTACTTGTCGACGGGGCGCATTTTTTCGGCGCTTGCAAGGGCGGCGCATACGGCGAGATCGGCGCTCGGTTCCGAAAGGCGGATGCCGCCCATCGCGTTGAGGTAGACGTCCTGCGTTCCCAGCGAAAGCCCGCACCGCTTCTCGAGCACCGCGATGAGCACGATCAGGCGGTTGAGGTCGATGCCCAGCGACATCCTGCGCGGAAGTCCGTACGCCGTGCGGCACATCAGCGTCTGCAGTTCCACGAGCATACAGCGGTTGCCCGTCTCGCTCGGCGTGACGGCTGCGCCCGCCGCTTCGCCGCGCGTGTCGGAGAGGAAGAGCCCCGCGTAGTCGGTGACGCCCACGATGCCCGCGTCCGTCATTTCAAAGACGCCCACTTCCTGCACCGAGCCGAAGCGGTTTTTCACGGCGCGCAGGATCTTGAAACTCTCCGTCCGCTCGCCCTCGAAGTAGAGCACCGCGTCCATGATGTGTTCAAGGACTTTCGGCCCCGCGAGCGTACCCTCCTTGGTGACGTGTCCGACGAGGAAGAAGGTGATGCCGCGCGATTTGGCGATGCGCATGAGCCGCGCGGCGCATTCCCGCACCTGTCCGACGCTGCCCGCCGCCGAGGTGAGCGCGTCGGTATAGATCGCCTGCACCGAGTCGACGATGACGTATTCCGCGCCGAGGATGGCTTCCTCTGCGTTTTCAAGGTTGGTCTCGTTGAGAAGGAGCAGGTTGTCCGAATCGAGCCCCAGCCGCTCGCAGCGCAGCTTTACCTGCGAGCAGCTCTCCTCGGCGGAGAGATAGAGCACGGCGTGCTCCCCTGCAAGGTGCGCCGCGACCTGCGTCAGAAGGGTAGATTTTCCGATGCCGGGATCGCCGCCGACCAGGACGAGCGAACCTCTTACGATGCCGCCGCCCAGCACGACGTCCAGTTCCGCGATGCCGGAGGAGACGCGCTCGTACCGCTCGTATGTGACCTGCGAGAGGGGAACGGCGCGCGTTCCCGTGCGCACGCTCTGCTTTTTGGCGGGCGCGGCGGGGAGAACGGGCTCCTCCGCGAGGGTATTGAATTTTCCGCAGGCGGGGCAGCGTCCCAGCCATTTGGGCGAGACGTACCCGCATTCCGCGCATACAAATTGTGTCGTTGCTTTGGGCAT
>CALVUC010000040.1 GCA_944363395.1 uncultured Clostridia bacterium
AGAATTTTCTTGCCTTTTCTTTACTTACTTTGCTGTTCAGTTGTCAATCTGCGTCCGCAGCTGCCAAAGCGCTGCGCTCATCTCTTGCGAGACAGCTTACACATATTAGCACGATTGCTTTCTTTCGTCAAGCATTTTTTGCGCCATTTTTTATTTTTTTCACGCTTTTTCGCGAAAAAATTTTGCTTGTACCGAAACACCGCCGCACAGGCACAACATCTTGTATCTGCCGCCCCGCGGAGCACGAAAAAGCCGTCTCCGAGGAGACGGCTTTCATGCGGTCAGATCTTTTTGAAGCGCAGGTGCAGCTTGCCCGTCCCGCCGCCGGGATCGCTCTGCACGAAATCGACGGCATCTTCCGAAGCGGTCCCTTCGGCAGGGAAGTCGGGGATGCCGCGCACGGTGAGCCGTTCGCCCTCCTGCGCATACGTTCCCGTCATTCTCGTTTGCTTTGCCCCCTCTTGTTTGCACATCACAACGGCGCCGTCCGTACCGAAGGCAATGGTGCTCCCCTTGATCGTCTCACCGAGAAAAGCGACGGCAAAAAAGGCGATCGCCTTTGCCTCCTCGGGCGCGTCCTCCGCGAATTCGGGGACGACGATCTCGAACTCGTAAGTGTTTCCCGCGATGTTTTGTGCCATGATCGTTCTCCTTATCGTGATATTTCCGAAAGCCCGTCGAAGGGCGGCTCTCTCATTTACAGCCGGAACAGGTCTTGCAGTTGCCCGAGCAGTGCGGCGTGGGCTTTCCCGTTGCGGAATACACCGTACCCGACCACTCGCGCACGGCGTCCGCGCCGCAGGCGGGACACACGACCCGATCGGAATGCCTGGCGACGAGTTCTTCAAACTTCTTCCCGCAGACGGGACAGCTATATTGCAGGATGGGCATATCGGTTTCCCCTATTTGCGCTTCTTCTTTTCATCGCGCTCGGCATTGTGGCGCTCCAGGGCGTGATGCCCTCTGCCGCGCTGTCCGCGGCGAACTTTGGGGGTCTTGATGCGGATGGAATTGCTCGACTTGATGAGAAAGTACGAACTGACCGCGGTGACGAGGACGGCGATGCCGATGAGCAGCCAGAATCCCCACGAGAGCTCTTCAAACGGCACGGGGACGTTCATGCCCCACAGGCTTGCGATGAGCGTGGGAACGCTGATGATGATGGTGATGATCGCCAACAGCTTCATGACCACGTTGACGTTGTTGGAGATGATGGAGGCAAAGGCGTCCATCGTGCCGGACAAAATGTCGCGGTAGATGGTACACATCTCCATTGCCTGGCGGGTCTCGATGACGACGTCGTCGAAGAGGTCCTGATATTCCTCGTTGCCTGCGATCGCGGGCAGCCTGCCGAGGCGGTTATAGACGTTGAGGTTCGCCGTGAGCGAAGTGGAGAAGTAGACGAGGGAATTTTCGATCCCCAGCATCTGGATGAGTTCCTGGTTCTTCATGGAGCGGTGCAGTTCCGCCTGCACGCGCTGCGACTTCTTATCGAGCTGGCGCAGGTTGGACAAAAAGCGCTTGGCGTTGCCCATCATGAAGGTGAGCAGGAAGGAAACGGGAAGCGCGGTGTCCACGGCGACGCGGTTGCTGATGAAGTCGCCCAGAACGGAATTGCCGCGCAGGGAGACGGTCACGATGCAGGCGGCGTTATAGATGATCGCCATAGGGATGGTCTCGTACACGTCGCCGTCGTCCATATCGGTGATGATGGGCGTATCGAGAAGGCACAGCCCCAGATCCTCGTCCCGCTCGAAACGGGCGGTCTCCTCTTCGTCGAGAGCGGCTTTGAGCATCTCTTCCGGCACGCCCGTGAGCGCGAACACGTCGTCGATCTCGTCGTCCGTCGGGTTGACGAGATCCACCCAGCAGCCCTTTTCGTATGCTTCGAGGCGGTCGATCTTCCCGTCCTCCATCGTCTTGAAAAATTTCAGCATGATGATCCTCTCTTTGCAATGATGTTTCCCGCCCTTCCCGCAGGAAAAAGGGCAGCAAAAAAGCGCACGGGAAAAGCACCGTGCGCTCCGAAACCCTGCAATGAGAGGAACGGGTCAATTCACACGGGGCTCTCCACCTGAAACACATCGGTTATTTGGCGCAGCGTCCATGAAAATGGCTCCTTTGACCATATCGGTCACACTCCTATTATAGCCGCTCTCCCCCGTTTTGGCAACTGTTTTCGCAAAAAAAGTTTTCAGATGACGCACGCTCCCCCGAGAAAGGCGGCAAAGATCCCCTCCGCCTGCGGGGCGCGCGCGGCAAAGCAGGCGATGAGTTCCGCGGGCGATGCGGTTTTTCCCGCGTACGCGCGCGCATACGCTTTAAGAGCCGCAAAAAACCTGCCGTCCCCCATCGTCTGCCGCAGCCTGTCAAAAAGGATGACGCCCTTGTCGTAGGCGAGACTGCGGTAGGCGTAGTCCCCCGTATACGACGTGAGCGGGCGGGACATGGCGGTCTCCCCCGCCGAGAGCTGCGCGCTCACCGAATAATAGGCGCGGTAGGCGCGCTCGCTCGCCGAGACGACGTCCGCATACGTCTGCCGGTAGGCGGGATGCGCGTCGAAAAAGAGCGCCGCGGAAAACTCCGCAAGTCCTTCGTCCTGCCAGGCTTCATGATACGGATCGCTCCCGACCATCGCATACCACCACTGGTGCGCCGTCTCGTGCGCGACGACGAGGGGCGTCTCCCGCCCGGGAAGGTCGTCCGCGATCCAGGAGAGCATGGGAAATTCCATCCCCCCGTAGGGAAAGCCCGTCTCCGCAACGGTGTAGGCGGGATAGGCGTAGTCCGAAAAGGTCTCTTCAAAGAAGGCGAGGCTCTCCTCCGCGGCGGCGAGCGTGCGGGCGGGGTCGGGATCGTCGAGGTAGTAATAGGCGACGGGAACGCCCGCCGCCTCGCCCGTACACACCGAAAACCGCTCGGAGCAGACCATCGCAAAGTCGCGCACGCCCTCGGCAACGATCTGATAGCGCGCGAGCCCGTCCGCCGCCGTCCGCGTTCCCGTCCCCGTATGCGCGACGAGATAGCGCTCGGGCAGGGTGAACGTGACGTCATAGTCGGCGGCGGCGCTCGTGAAGGGGTCGCCGCAGGGGGTGTAGACGTGCTCGCAGAAACCCCCGTCCCAATGGCAGAGCACGGGATAAAACCCCGAGAGCGTGACCGTCCTTTGCCCGATGCCGAGGCGGTGCTCGATCTCGGGCAGCAGCACCGTGAAGCGCATGGAAAAGCGCGCCTCTCCCCCGGACGGGACGGGAGAGGGCGGCACGATCTCCAGGATATTCTCGTCCGCGCCCGCGACGCGCGCTTCGCCGCCCTCCACGTCTGTCACGGCGATGCCGCCGAAGCTCGCGCCCTTATAGTAGACGGCGGGGGCGAACGTCTCGCCGACGGGGAGATACTTCGCGCCCTCGCGGAAGGCGTTCGCCCAGAGCTGGAAGCAGACCGTATCCCACGGCCGATCCGTACGGTTGGTGAGCCGCACCCCCATCTCCCCCGAGAGCGTGCGGGAGAGCGGCTCAAAGACGAGCCGCATCGTGTAGCGGTCGCGCGTTTCGGGCGCGCACGCAGGCAGTCCGAGGGCGGCGGCGAGCAGGCAAAGGGCAAACGTTACGATAAAAAAGCGCTTCATCTCCCCTATCTATATGCCCGTCCGCAGCGCCCCATGCAAAAAAACGGCAGGCAGCGCCCCGATCGGCAGAAAACGTGCTATGCTGATAGAGCGACGGGAAAAAGAGAGGAATTGTATATGTCGGCAATCCAATCGCTGAGCGCCTTCTTCGCCGAACAGGGCTGGCAGACGCTCCTCATCGCGGTGGGCGTGGCGCTCGTCACGTTCATCCTGGAAAAGACGGTCCTGAAGAAGGTCCCCGAAAAGGTGTTCACCTTCCTGCCCTTCGCACTGGGCATCGTCGCCTTTGCGGTGTACCGCGCGCTGCTGCTGCTTTCGCCCGCGCCCTTTACGACCGAGCTCGCCGTGACGCTGGAGGGCGGCTTCACCTGCGGGTGCGTCGCCATCCTTCTCCACGTCGCCTGCGTGCAGCTCGCGCGCAAGGTGGGCGAGCGGGGCAAGGCGGACGCCGTCTACCCCGTGGCGCCCCTTCTCGAAGGGTATGTCGCGGAAGAGGACGTCGCAAAGACGGCAAAGACGCTGACCGAAGGAAGCTGCGGCCTGACGGAGGAAGGGCTGCACGCCTTTGTCCGTGAGACGCTTTCCGCCGCCGTCCTGCCCGAGACGACGGAGGCGGAGCTCCTCGCCCTGTGCGCCCTTGTCGCCGCCTTCCTTTCCGAAGTCGGCTGACCGTCTTTTGTCTCCCCGCTCCCCGTGAGCGGGGAGATTTTTTTGCGGCGGAAGCGCGGCGCGCATACCCTTTTGTCTTTTCCGCATACTTGCGGTGATATGGAACAGCAATTGCTTTCGGGAGATCTTGCGGCGGACCGCGCCGCCCTCAAAGCGCTCCTGCCCGCCGAGGACATCCTTTTCCGCGACCTGTACGACGCCGCGGGGACGCCCTTCGTCTGCATCTTTGCCGACGTGCTGACGGACAAGGATCTGCTCGCCGAGCAGGTCATCGCGCCCCTGCAGCGCGCCGTGACGCAGCAGAAAATGGAGCGCGTGCTCGCCGCGCTCCGCGCGCCCGAACTGCGCACGCGGCAGTCGCTTGCCGCCCTTGCGGACGAAGTGCTCGCGGGCAATCCCGTCCTCCTCTGGGAGGGCGGGACGGACGCCGCCGTCACGGGACAGCGCAAGGCGCCCGCGCGCGCCGTGACCGAACCGCCCTCGGACATCGCGATCAAGGGACCGCGCGAGGGCTTTCTCGAGGACATGAAGAGCAACGCGGCGCTCGTAAGAAAGCGCCTGAAAACGGGCGAACTGCGGATGGACGCCCTGACCGTGGGGCGGCGGTCGCAGACGGCGGTCACGGTGTGCTATCTCGCAGGCATCTGCCGCGAACAAACGGTGCGCGCCGTCAAGCAAAAGCTGAGCGCGATCGACATCGACGCCGTCCCCGACGCCTCCTATCTCGTGCGGTTTCTCTCCGACCGCCCCTATTCGCTCGTCAAACAGGTCGGGACGACGGAAAAGCCCGACATCTTCTGCGCCAAACTTGCCGAAGGGCGGCTGGGGATCCTGACGGACGGCTCCCCCATCGCCCTCACCCTGCCCTATCTCCTCGTGGAGGACTTCCAGTCGGCGGAGGACTACTTCATGCCGCCCGCCCGCGCGACGTTTTTGCGCCTTTTACGGCTGTTCGCGCTCATCGTCGCCATCTATCTGCCCGCCTTCTATGTGAGCGCGCAGATCTTCAAACTGCAGCTCCTGCCCGTCAAACTGCTGCTGACCATCGCGGGGAGCATCCGCGACATCCCGCTCTCCCCCTCCCTTGAAATGCTGCTCGTCCTGCTCGTGCTGGAAGTCCTGAACGAGGCGAGCATCCGTATGCCCAAATATGTGGGGATGGCGCTCTCCGTCGTCGGGGCGCTCGTCCTGGGCGAAACGGCGGTCAGCGCGGGCTTCGTCTCGACGCCCGCCATCATCATCGTCGCATTCAGCGGGATCGGGCTGTACGCGGTGCCGAATCTCATCGAGGAGACGAGCATCGTGCGGCTCGCGATGCTGCTGGCGGCGGGCAGCGTGGGGACGTACGGCATCCTGCTGCTGACGGCGTTCGGGCTCGTCTATCTCGTCTCGACGGAGAACTTCGGCGTGCCGCTCGCCGCGCCCTTCTCGCCGCTCGTGCGCCGCGACCTGCGCGACGCGCTCGTCAAATACAACCTGCACTCGCTCAAGACGCGCCCCGCGTCCCTGAACGGTCCCAATAAAAGGAGGATGAAATGAAGCTCTCGTCCCGTCAGATCCTCTTCTTCCTGGCGGCGGTGACGCCCGTCGGGAAGCTCATCCTCATGCCGCCGCAGCTTGCCGCCGCCGCGCGCGGCGATCTGCTGCTGCCCGTCCTCGCGCAGCTGCCCGTCCAGGCGGCGCTCGTCTTTTGCGTGCTGCTCGCCGCCCGCGACGGGCGCACCTTACACGAGATGCTCGCCCGCCGCATCGGCGCATGGGGCGCGGCGGCAGTCTCCGCCGCCCTCGCGCTCTTTTTGCTGTACGCGGCGTTCGTCCCGCTCATCGAGCAAAAGTTGCTCGTGCAGAGTATCTTTTACGACACGCTGCCGTCCTACGTCGTGTTCGCGCCCTTCTTTGTCCTTTCGGCGTACCTGTGTTCCCGCCCCACCGCGGGGACGGGACGGCTCTTCGACGTCCTCGCCCCGCTCTCCCTCTTCGGGATGGCAGGCATCCTGCTCTTTTCGGTGGGCGAAGCGGACTTCGGCGCGCTCCTGCCCGTGGGCGCCGCGGGCGCCGGCGGGTTCCTGCAGGGCGCGCGGCGCGCGTGCGCATGGTTTTATGACGCGGCGCTCCTGCTGCCCCTGCTGGGACGGTTCGACTACAAAAAGGGGCTCGCCGCAAAGGGCGCGGCGGCATATCTTGCGGGCGGCGCGGTCCTGCTCGCCTTCCTCGCGACCTTCTACGGCGTGTTCGGCGACATCGCTGTCATCCAGGTGTTCGCCTTTGCCAAGATGAGCCACTTCTTCGCGGGGCTCACCGTGCTGGGGCGCATCGACTATCTCTTCATCTTCTCGCTCGCCTTCGTGATGATCTTTTACGCGGCGATGCCGATCCAGGGCGCGGTACAGCTCGCCGCGGACTGTCTGCCGCAGAGCGGCAAATGGCTGCCCGCGCTGCTCTCGTGCGCGGTCAACGCCGCCATGCTCGCGCTGCTGTATGCCTTCAACTTCTATTCCGACCGCATCATCGATCTCTTCACGGGACGGCTCTTTTTCCTGATCCCCGCCGCGGGCGCAGCCTCCGCGCTCCTCGTCCTGCTCCTCGGGAGGCGCCGCCGTGAAAGTTAAACGCTTCTTCGCCGCCCTGCCGGGCAGGCTGTGCCTCTTTCTTGCCGCCGCCGTCGTCCTCATCTTCTTTTCCAACGACTTCGGGCTGGTGGATATCCAGAAGACCGCCATCGTCCTCGCCGCGGGCATCGACCGCGAGGGGGAGGAATTTTCCCTCACGGCGCAGATCGCCGTTCCCAAGGGAAGCGACCGGACGGCGGGCGGGACGTCGAGCGTGGAGATCGAGGGGAAGGGCGAAACCGTCCCCGACTGCATCCGCGACATCTACGGCAAGACGGGATGGGTCCCCAAACTCGTGTTCTGCGACCTCGTCCTGTTGGGCGAAAGCGCCGCGCGCGAGGACGTCTTTTCCTGCCTCGACTTCTTTTTGCGCAACGAGTACGTCCCCAACTCCTGCCGCCTCGCCGTCTGCGAGGGCAGCGCGAAAGATCTGCTCTCCTCGCAGAGCGCCGTCGACGACACCTCCGCGCTCGCGCTCTCCAAACTCTTTTCGGACGCGGCGCAAAAATCGGGCTATGTGATGACGACGTCGCTGCGCGAATTTGCCGAAGGATACTACGGCGTGAGCGGAAGCGGGTATATGCCCTATCTGCGCGCCCTGCCGCAGGAAGGCGCGCAGACAGAGGCTTCGGGCGGGCAGAGCGGACAAAAGACCGGGGACGCATCGTCCGGACAGACCGTCTACACCGCGGAGGAGACGGCGGTCTTTTCCGCGGGCAAGCTCGCCGCCGTCCTGCCGCGCGAACAGACCTTTGCGCTGAGCCTGCTGCACGGCAACGTCTACGCGGGGACGTTCGGCGCGGACGGCGAGACGTACGTCGTCCTCAAAGAAAAGGGGAGCGCGCAGGCAGACCTTGCCGCGCCCGCCGTCAGGTTCTCTCTCGACGTGCGGCTGCAGCTCTACGGCACGCGGGACGCCTCCGCGCCCGATGCGATCGCAAAGAGCATCCTCTCCCCCGCGCAAAGGGCGCGCGCCGAGGCGCTGCTGCGCTCCTACCTTGCGGGGCTGTGGGAACAGACCGCCGCCGCAGGGTGCGACGTCCTGCAACTGCGCACGCACATCTACCGCACGTCGCCCGCGGACTTTCCCGCATGGAAGGACGCCCTCTTTTCCCTGCCCCTTCTCTCCGAAGTCGACGTGAAGAGCGTCTCGTAGCGGGCGCGGCGGCACGGAAAAAATTTTTCGGATTTTTTTCCGAAAACTATTGACAAGTTCTTTTTTTCTGCTATAATAAAGGTACAAAAAGAAAATAACTTTCATGAAATGTTATTCACGCACAAGTTGGTAAGGAAGGTCACTCCGATGCACAACTAACTGCCCGGGTCCTACAACAGCATCAAGCGGACGGAAAAGTCCGCAGGCAACATAACGGACGGTAACGTCTCCGAAACTTTCACAGGTGGGAGGTGCAAGATGTTCCAATTCATTTCCCAAGGCTTGAAGATTTCGTAAAAGGAGGATAGTCCAATGTACAGTTTTATCCTCGAGGCGGAGAAATAAATCGGCTTAGATCATAACTGCGGCAGGATGGTTCGCCGCGATGGGCTCTGCGCCCGCATACAAAGGTAAGCCGAGAATCTTCCGACCCCGAACCCCTATCGCGAACGGGAACGACCGATCCCCGCAGGGCAGATACCGGTTAGCTCCGCGGACGATCGATGAATGCGCGCCGGCAGCGCTGACAACACGCACCGAGTTCCGGACGCAAGGAAGGGCAAGAGGAACAAGCGGAAGTCTCTGCCCACCCGACAACTGAATGAACACTCTGCCCCCGTGCGGTTGCGCGGGGGTCAACTTTTTGCGCCGCGCCCCTTTCGGGCGCGGCGTTTTGCCGTTGCGTCCGAAGTCTTTCCGCGCCGACCTCGCCGCGCGATCCGTTGTTCGCGCCGTCTCGCTATTCCCGCGCCGAAGTCTTTCCGCGCCGACCTCGCCGCGCGATCCGTTGTTCGCGCCGTTTTGCCGTTGCCGCACGCGCAAAAACGCCCGAAAAAGCCCTGCTTCGCGCTTTTATGCCCTCATTCTTGCTTTCCGCTCCTTTATACTGTTGTGAAAAAATATGTGAGGTCATCATGCGCCCGATCTTCCGAATGCCGACGCCCCGCGGCGTCCTGTTTTTTTGTGCGCTCGCGGCGGCAATGGTGCTTATGAACCTTGCCCTGCCGCAGCGCGAGCCCGCCGCTTTCGTGCTCGTCTGCGCGGCGCTCGCCTGCCGCTGCGACCCCTACGCCGTATTTCTCGCCTATATCGTCTCCTCCGCCGCGGCGTTCTCCCCGATGGCGACGCTGGCAATGGCGGCGCAGGGGCTGATCCCGACGGCGGCATACCTGCTCTCCCGCCTTCTGCGCCGCGAGCCGGGGCCCGAGCGCATCGCCTATGCCGCCGCCGCGCAGCTCCCGTTCGTCTTTTTGTTTCCGCATACGGGTTATCCGCTCTTTCCGCTGCCCGTCCTTGCGCAGAAGGGCATCCTTGCCCTCTTTTTCGTGCTCGCCTCCCTCCTGGCGGAGGGCGGACTGCGCGCGCTCCTCTTCCGCGCCTTCCGCTGCCGTCTCTCGGGGGCAGAACTCGCCGAGATCGGGCTTTTATGGCTCTTTCTCGGCATGGGGCTGTACGCGGGACCGGGCTCCGTTCTCTATACGGGCGTGACCCTTCTTTTGCTCCTCGCCGCCGTCGCGCTCACGGGAAACGCCGCCTGCGTCCCCTTTGCCGTGGCGCTCGCGCTGCCCGCCTGCATCTACGAAGTCTCGCTGCTGCCCGTCGCCCTGTATGCGGTGTACGCCTGCGCCGCGCTGCTTTTGAGCTCGTACGGACGCATTGCCGCCGCCTGCGCCGTAGTGCTCGCCTTCCTCGGCGTGCAGTACTTCCTCGGGCTGTACGCAAAGGACGCCGCCACGATCTCCCTCACCCTGCTCGCCTGCGTGCTGCCCGCGCTCATCACGGCGCTGCTGCCCGCCTCCCTCGTCGCACGCGCCAAAAAGAGCCTGCTCTTTTACCGGGAGCGCGTGCTGCCGCGCATTGCCGTCAACCGCAACCGCCGCGCCGTGGGCGAGCAGCTCTACGAGGTCTCCTCCCTCTTCCGCGAGATCGAGAGCGCCTTCCTCATCCCCGAGTCGAGGGAGGACTCCGACAAGCGCATCGCGCGCAAGATCACCTCGACGCTGTGCGCGAACTGCGCCTCTTACGCCTCCTGCGCCCGCGCCGACCTCGGCGAGAGCTTTGTGCGCCTCGTGCGGGTGGGCCGCGCGAAGGGCAAAGTCAACCTCATCGACCTGCCCGCGGAGCTCGCGAGGCACTGCACCAACGTCGCAGGCGTACTGTTCGCGCTCAACAAAGAACTTGCCGACTACTGCCGCGTATCGGCGGCGATGGACACGGCGCGCGCGGGGCGGGAACTGCTGGCGCGGCAGGCGCACGGCATCAGCGAGATCTTAAAGGACATCGCCCTCAAAGAGAGCGAGGAATATGCGGTCTCCGCGGGCGAGGACGCGCTCGCGCGGGCGCTGCAGGAGCGCGGCATCCTGAGCTCGGAGATCTTTGTCTACGGCGAGGACGACACCCTCACCGTGAGCATGACGCTCTCGGAAAACGTCCCCGCGCGCAAACTGTGCGCCGTCGCGGGCGAGGCGCTGGGCGTGCCGCTCGCGCTCTCGGAAAAACTTCCGCTGACGCACGAGCGCGCCTGCTATATCCTGACAAAAAAACCGCGCTTCGACGCCTCCTTCGGCATCGCCGCCTGCCCCAAGCACGGCTCTGCGGCGAGCGGCGACACGCACTCCATCTTAAAGATCGACGAGCGCAGATTTCTCGTGGCGCTCTCGGACGGGATGGGCAGCGGCGTACAGGCGCGCGACATCTCTGCACGCACGCTCTCTCTTTTGGAAAGTTTTTATAAGACGCGGATGCCCTCCGAAACGGTGCTCGCGACCGTCAACAGCCTGATCGCCTTCTCTGCCGACGAGAGCTTTTCCTGCCTCGACCTTGCCGCCGTCAGCTTGGATACGGGCTGCGCGGACATCGTGAAGATCGGCTCGCCCGCGGGCTTTCTGCTGACCGAAGGAAAGCTGAAGATCCTTGAGGGAAAATCGCTGCCCATCGGGATGCTCGACACCATCCGTCCCGCGACGCTGCGCGTGACCATGCAGGCGGGCGACTTCCTGCTCTTCATGAGCGACGGCGTGACGACGGCGTTCGCTTCCGACGCCGACCTGTGCGCGTATCTCAGCACGCTGCGCCCGCTCAACCCGCAGGCGCTCGCCGAAAACGTGCTCTCCGCCGCCCTCGCGCGCGTGGAAGGGGGCGAAGCGCCCGACGACATGACCGTCCTCACCGTCAAACTCACCGAAAACGCGTGA
>CALVUC010000041.1 GCA_944363395.1 uncultured Clostridia bacterium
TGCGCCGCGATACCGTACTCCGCCGTGCGGTGCATCTCCTCGGTGCGGATCTGGATCTCGAAGGGCTGTCCGAAGTTGGTGACGACCGTCGTATGCAGCGACTGATAAAAGTTGGGTTTGGGCGTGGCGATATAGTCCTTGATGCGCCCCGGGACGGGCTTCCACTTCTTGTGGATCTTGCCGAACACCTCGTAGCACTCGTCCACGGTGCCGACGATGACGCGCACCGCCGTGAGGTCGTAGATCTGATCGAGCGTCTTGTGCTTCTCCTTCATCTTCTTATAGATGGAATAGAAGTGCTTGGGACGCCCGAATACCTCGCCGTGGATATTGCTCTCCTTCAAGATGGCATTGATCTCCTCGACGACGTAGTCGACAAAGCGGTTGCGCTCCTCCAACTTCTGGTGGATGTTCTCGACGAGATACTCGAACGCCGCGGGATCGAGGTATTTGAGGCAGAGGTCCTCGAGTTCACACTTGATCTGCGAAATACCCAGCCTTCCCGCGATGGGCGCGTAGATATCCAGCGTCTCGCGCGCCATCTTCTGCTGGCGCTCCTTGGAGAGGAAGTTGAGCGAGCGCATATTGTGCAGACGGTCGGCGAGCTTGATGATGATGACGCGGATATCCTTCGCCATCGCGATGAAGATCTTGCGGAAGTTCTCCGCTTCCTCCTCTTCCTGCGACTTGAAGACGATCTTATCGAGCTTGGTGACGCCCGAGACGAGCGTCAGCACGCCGTCGCCGAAGTTTTCGCGCACGTCCTCTTCCGTCGCGGGCGTGTCCTCGATGACGTCGTGGAGCAGCGCGCCCGCGATCGTCTCGGCGTCCAGGCCGAGGTCGACGAGGATCTCCGCAACGGCGCACGGGTGGATGAAATAGGGCTCGCCCGAGGCGCGCTTCTGGTTTCGGTGCGCGTCGCGCGCGAAATCGTACGCGCGCAGGAGCATATCCCTGTCATCGCCCGTGTAAAATTCATAGATCTTCATCAGGACAGATTCCATACCGCTATTCCCCCCTTTCCTGTAAGCGGACGACCGCCGTATAGACGGACGACGCCGCAAGTTCCGTACGCTTTCCGCGGAACACTTTGAGTCTCCCCTCTTCCAGCGAAACGAGCCCCAGCTCCTCGAACACGGTGAGCGCGAAGAGGAAGGTCTCCGTATCCAGCCCGAGGCTCCCGCAGGCGCGCGCCGCCTCGGCACGGGTCTGCCCCGCGATGCTCTCGGCATGGCTACGGATGAGCGTGAACACCGAGAGCAGCGCCTCCCGCTCCGTGGGAAGGGCAAGCAGCCTGCGATAGCCGCACAGCGAGCCGTTGACGCGCACCTCCGCCCTGCCCGTGCGAAGGGCGTTGGCGGGCGGCTCGTCCAGAAAGACGACGTCGCGGTAGCCGCTCACGTCGCAGCCCGCGTCGGGCGCATACAGCACGACGTTCTCCGCATTGCCCGAGGAGAGGCGGAACACGTCCGCCGGCACCCCCGCGAGCGAGGGAAAGGCGGCGAGCGTGGCGGGTTCGTAGCAGACGGCGGCGAGCCCGTAGGCGCACGCCTCCCGCCTTTGCGCGATGAACGCATCGAGAGAAGCGGTGTCCGCGTCCGCCTTCACTCCCTCCCCGCGCAGGGAAGCGAGCAGGTTTTCAAACGCCTCGGCGTCCGCCTCGCCCCCGCCCGCGGGCAGCACAGCCCGCACGAACCCCTTCAGATACTCCTTTCCGCGGAACACGGAGAGATTGTATTCAAAGACGAGCGTCTTGCCGAGGGGACTGCGCAGAAACTTCTCGTCCGCAGCCCCGTTGAAGTACATGAGATCGAGCCCGCCCGCACGGAAGGAGAGGTGGGGCGAGAGCGGCTTGACGGGCAAGGCGTCCACCGCGTCCGTCTCCAGCGTGAAGAGCGGGCGACGGTTGCCCATCCCGAACGGTTCGAGCAGCGCGAGCTCGTGGGCGACGCGGGCATGATCCTCCCCCTCCCCCGCGACATAGAGCTTGGACGTAAAGTCCTCGCGCGAATAGTGACTGCCGATATAGGCGTCGAGCGCGTTTCTGAGCGCTTCAAACTTGTCGGCGCGGACGTTGACGCCCGCCGCCTGCGCATGGCCGCCGAACTCGTCGATATATTCCGCGCACGCCTTGAGCGCTTCAAAGATATTGACGCCGTCGATGCTGCGCGCGCTGCCGCGCAGCATCCCGCCGCGGCGCACAAAGAGCAGCGCGGGGCGGGAAAATTCTTCGGCGATGCGCGCCGCGACGATGCCCACGAAGCCCGCGTTCCAGTTGTCCGCGGCGAGCATGACGACGTTGCCGTACGCGCCCTCCCGTTTGACCGCCTCCGCCGCCTGCGCGTACAATTCGTCACAGGCGCGCTGACGTTCGGCGTTGTAGATGTTGAGTTTTTCGGCGAGCGCCTGCACGGCGTCCTCATTGTCCGTCGTGAACAGGGCGAGCGCCGCGTGCGCGTCCCCCATCCTGCCCGCGGCGTTGATGCGGGGCGCAATGGTAAAGGCGAGCGTCTGCGCGCTCACTTCCGTCGCCTTGCCCATGAGCGCCGTAAAAGCGGGGCGGGGGGCGCGCGCGATGCGTTTGAGCCCTTCGGCGACGATGTCGCGGTTCTCGTCCGTCAGCGGCACGCTGTCCGCGACGGTCGAGAGCGCCGCAAAATCGACGAGTTCGAGGGCTTTTTCGCCGATGAGCGCCGTCGCGAGTTTGAATGCGACGCCCGCGCCGCACAGATTGTCGTAGGGATAGTCGTCCGCGAGTTTGGGATTGACGACAATGCAGTCGGGCAGCACGTCGGGCAGCTCGTGGTGGTCGGTGACGATGACATACGCCCCCTGCTCCTGCGCGTACTTCACCTCCTCCGCGTTGGAAATGCCGCAGTCGACGGTGACGATGAGGTCGGGCATGAATTCGTCGAAGATCGTATCGATCGCAGCGATGCTCATGCCGTAGCCCTCCGAACGCTCGGGGACGTAGAGATAGGGCTCAATGCCGAACTGTCTGAGCGCGCGCGAAAGCACGGCGAGGGCGCCGATGCCGTCGGCGTCATAGTCGCCGAACAGCGCCACGTTCCAGCCCTCGTCCCTCGCCTGCGTCAGCAGCGCCGCCGCCTCTTTCATCCCCTTCATGAGAAAGGGCGAGAGAAAATGGCGCGCGGATGGATCGAGGAAGGCACGCATCTTTGCCTCCGTCGTCATGCCCCGCGCATACAGGATGCGCGCAACCGTCTCGGTCAGATGCAGCGAGGCGGCGCAGGCGCGGACAGTCTCTTCCTCCGCGGGGGTCAGTTGAAATTCGCGCACAAGTTGTTTCATAAAAGCCTTTTAAGTGCAGAAAGCGGCGGGATATGTCCCGCCGCCTTTTTCGCAATGCCGGTATTAGGTTTCGCTCTCTGCTTTGGAGCGCTTTTTGCCCGTATAACGCGCGTTCTTGACTTTGATGCGGTCAAACGCCGCCTTGACCTTCCCATGCAGGGCGGGCGCCAACAGCATGGAGGAGTAGAGCGGGACGAGGACCGCAAGGAGCGCCTCGGCAAAGACAAGGACCGCGCCCGTCGCAAACGTGCAGGCGGTGCAGACGATGAGGCAGACGGCAAGGATGAGCGCCGTCAACAGCACCGTCTTGTCCGTTGCGCGGCACGCCTTTTCCACCGCTTCTTCCGCGGAGAGCCCGCTTGCGGCGGGATCCTTGGCGTCCTCGCGCAGCTTGTTGCAGCGGACGATCCAGAACGCGGCGGAGACGGCTGCCGCGATCGCCGCATACAGCATGGGCGCGAAGGCGTAGACGGGGATGCGCAGGATCGCAAGCAGCGAAAGGACGAGCAGGGCGTCGTTCACGCAGGCGGTGAGCCCCGTGAGCGCGCTGCCCACGCCGTAGCGGATCGCCACATACACGAGCGCGACGATGACGCCGACGGCAATGCCGAGCGCGCCGCGCCAGATGTGTTCGTTCATGGGCTGCTGCGCGACGCCCGCATAGGAGACGTACGTCTCGGCGGGAACGGCAAAGGCGGTGTCCGCGGCGAGCGCGCCTTCGAGCGAAGTCTTTGCCGCGGCGAGCGCGCCGTCCCCGGTGTCTGCCGCAAAGGTGTAGCGCAGGATGAAATCGTTGCCCGTTTCGTTGAATGCGCCGTTCTGCGCGCCCGTGGGCGCGGAGACGCCTTTGAGCGTCTCTTTCTCCGTATAGGAGATGCCCGCCTGCGTGAACGCGTCTTCGCAGTGCGCTTCGAGCGCAGCCTTCTTGTCCGCATCCAGATCGACGACGACGTTGTAGTAGACGTCGAACGTCTTTGCTTCGGGCTTATCGAGCGAGGTGTTGAATCCGAGCACCGCCATCAGAACGATGCCGGCAAGGATGAGCACGGCGGAGACCGCCGCCCACACGGGGAGCAGTTTGTTCTTATTCATCTTCCACTTCCTCCCGTTTGAAGTTGCAGAATGCGCCCTGGCGTCTGACGGTACCCATCATGACCGCCCAGCCGAAACGGTTGACGGCGAGCGTGGCGACGCCGGAGAACACAACGGCAAGACCGAGGACGAACGCGGCGACCTGCAGGGAACCGACGGCGATCGCCGACGTCAGAAAGGCGATGACGGCGAGCACGATGTGCAGATCGAACAGTTTCCAGAAGCTCTTTTTGTACCCCGTCTTGACGGAGGACGCCATCGTCTTGCCGAGGGCGTATTCCTTTCTCGCCGCCTCGAAGGTGACGACGTTGCTCGCAGAGAGCAGCACGCACGCGACAAGGAAGGCAAGGAAGGTCTCCACGCTCAGATAGACGAACTCGATCGCCCATGCGCACAGGATCATGGCGCAGGTGAAGAGCAGGAAGGTATACAGATGGACGAAGCCCAGACGGCGGTAACGGATGAAGAAGAACGCCATCATCGCGGCAAAGGCGATCCCGAAGGCGATGTAGAGCATGACCACGGTATTTGCGCCGTAGCCCGCCTCATGGAAGAAGGCGTCCCCCGCCGTAAAGGAGAGCGCGTCCCCAGAGGTATGCACCGCGCTGTCGAGCAGCTTTGCGGTGATCTGCGCCGATTCCGCCGTGTAGGTACCCGTGATGTACATGGAATCTTCCGTCATCTGCTCGGAGGTGGAAAGGTTCATGATGAGGTCATCGCCGACATAGAAGTACAGCGTGACCGCGGTCTCCGCCGCGCCCGCCGTCGCCGCAGAGAGCGCCTCCGCGCCCTTTTCGGTGAAGTGGATCTCGACGAAGGACGTGCCGCTCATCGAGCCGGAAGTGACCTTTTCGACATAGTCTGCGACCGTCTCGCCCGCGCGGATCCCGAAGATATCGGTCGCGTGGTCGGCGCTGTCGCCCGTGCGCAGCCCGAACTCGCCGATATAGGCGTACAGGCTGACGGCATAGTACGCGCTCTCCATCATTGCGGGGACGAACACGCGGATGGTGTAGCCGTCCGCGACGTCGACGCGCACGCCGTCCTCGCGAAGGGAAGCGTAGCGCTCCGTGACCGTCGCGAGCGAATCTTCAAACGCCGCGGCGAACGCAGCGTTCACCGCGCCGCTCTCGTCGCACGCCTCGCCGACTTCGAGATAGATCGCACCGTTCGCGTCCGGATAGCGGACGTACTGCGCCGCATATTCCGCTGCGTCCTCTTCGGACATATCGCGGATGTTGTCGTCATACTCCTTGGCGGAGATGACCCCTTCGGGATAGTACACCGCCGAGTAGCCGCCGCCCAGATATGCGCCCGTATCGGCGTTCGCGCCGTACGCAAGCCCCAGGTCGGCGTCCTTTTGCACCATGCGCATGACGGAACTGAACGTATGCATATTGTCCGTTCCGTACGAGAACGATACGGTGCAGATAAAGCACAAAGCGGCGATCACCAGCGTATAGACGATCAGCAGGATCACCGATTTTTTCTTGCCCATTGCCTCCTCCTATGAGATCGAAACAGGGAACTTCCCGAGGGAGCCCCTTCGCTTTTCGCGGAATTTTCGCTCCTCTCATTATATAAAAAAAGCAGTCGCCCGTCAAGCCGAAACGCGCCGCTTTTCTTATTTTTTGTCTATTTTTCGCGCGACTTACGCTCGGCGAGGACGTGCATCGCGCACTCGATGCGCTTTTTCATCATGGCGCACGTCATCTCGTAGGGTTTGTTGATATCGCCGTTGTAGTGATAGTTGTTGGCGCTGCACCCGCCCGAGCAGATGAACTTGGCAAAACAGCCGTCGCACTTATCGCGCGTGAAGAGACAGGACGAGGCGAACAGGCTGCGGATCTCCCCGTCGAGTTTGCCCTCATAGACGTTGCCCATCTTCCACTTCGCGTCGCCCGCGAACTGGTGGCAGGGATAGATGTCGCCGTTGGGAACGACGGAGAAATACTCGTTGCCCGCGCCGCACGCCGAGACGCGCTTTTGCAGGCAGGGACCGCCCTCGAGATCGATGTGGAAGTGGAAGAAGGAAAAACCCTTCCCCTCCGCCTCGCGGCGGATATATTCGTCGCAGAGCCTTTCGTACTCCGCTTCGATCTGCGGCAGATGCTCCTCCCCGATCTGCAATTCGGGAATGTCCGTGACGACGGGCTCGACGGACAGGGAGGTAAATCCCTGATCGGCGAGGAAGAGGACGTCCTTGGAAAAATCGAGGTTCTTCGCCGTAAAGGTGCCGCGCACATAGTAGTGCTTGTCCCCGCGGATGGAGACGAACTTCTTGATCTTGTCGATGACCGCGTCAAAGCTGCCCTTGCCGGAGACCGTCTTGCGGACGGCGTCATGCACCTCCTTCCTTCCGTCGAGGGAGAGCACGACGTTCTCCATTTCGGCGTTCAGGAACTCGATGGCGTCGTCGTTCAAGAGGAGCCCGTTGGTCGTCGTCGTGAACAAGAAGCGCTTGCCGCGCTTTGCCGCCTCCGCCTTGGCGTAGGCGACCGTCTCCTTGATGACGGAAAGATTCATGAGCGGTTCGCCGCCGAAGAAATCCACCTCGAGCACCCTGCGCGACCCGCTGTTTGCGATGAGGAAATCGATGGCGCGTTTGGCGGTCTCCGACGACATCATCTCGCGCGCGGCGTGATAGGCGCCCTCGTCCGCAAAGCAGTACTTGCAGCGAAGGTTGCAGTCGTGGCAGATGTGGATGCACAGCGCCTTGACCTCGTGCGATTTGACGGGCGCGGTGTGTACTTCCTCCTTATAGAGCAGCCCCGCGTCCTTCAGACCCTCGATCTCCGCAAGCGCCGCCTTCATCTGCTCGTCCGTCCATTGGGTCTGCTCGCCCGCAAGATAGCGCGCCGTGTTCTCGTCGCACTCGTGCAGGGCGCCGCTGCCCGTATCATAAATATAGTGATGATCGTGATAGTGAAAAACGTGTACCATACCCGGTTGGCCTGAATGTCTGAAAGCGCAAAACAAGGAGCAGCGCCTCGGCGTTGCTCCCCGCTTGCTGACTTACTCAGATCTTTTCGATCTTTTCCTCTCTCGTGACGCGCTCGCAGGACTGGTTGCCGACCGTGCAGCTCGTCTTGCAGGCAGACTGGCAGGTGCTCCTGCACTCGCCGCAGCCCGTGATCTTCTTTTCCTGAGGTTTTGCGATGGTACGAATCATTGCCGTATCCTCCCGTGCTTTTTTTCTATTATACAACGGAAAATGAGATTTGGCAAGTGGTTTTATTTATTTCACGAATTTTTGCGAGCAAAGGCTCGTAAAAATTCCGTGATATTGAGAGAAAACGCCGCCGCGGCGAGACTGCGGCTCGTTTTCTCTCTGCAAGCGAATTTCAGGGCTTTCCATTCTACTTCGCTTGCATTCACTCTTTCTTGGCGGCGCCAAGGTAGTGCGTCGCCTGCGGGCAAGAAATTGCCGCTGAAAAAGGCAATTTCTAAGTTCGGCATGCGCGCACAGCACACCGTGCTGCTGCGCATAACGCACGCCTCACCCCCCTAAGCCAAAGGGTTGGCAAATCGGGTCCCGCTGCGCAGGGAAACCCTGCTTGCGGCATGATTTAACTCACACTTTTTCTTTCGAACTGACGAAAGAAAAAGTCGTGAAGAGAAGGTTCACAAATTTTTGCGAGCAAAGGCTCGTAAAAATTCCGTGATATTGAGAGAAAACGCCGCCGCGGCGAGACGAAAGAAAAAGTCGTGAGCAAAAGGTGCGGCAGGGCCTATCCCCTGTGCAGTTTTGCGCCGAGCAGCGCGCCGCAGCCCGCAAGAAGGGCGCAGAGCAGCAATTCCAAAAGAAAGAGTGCGGACGGGAATCCGCCGCCGATGGCGGCAAAGAGCAGCATGGCGAGCACGGATGCCGCCGCGCCCGCCGCAAGCCCCTTAAAAAAGAGGCGTTCACCGCGCAGCAGGAGCGCGGGCAGAAGAAATGCGCCGAGACAGCGGATGATCCAGTTGACGGCGACGACAACGCCGTCCTTAGGCACATAGGCGCGCACAAAAACGGCGGCAAGCGCCGTGGCGATGAGATAAAAGAGCGTCGTTGCAAGCGCCGCGGTCAGCACCTCGATGACAGCGCGCAGCCGTTTTTCATGCATAAAAAACCCCCGCATCCGTTTTCACTACGGTATGCGGGGAGATCGTACATTATTCCTTATTTGTCCTCGGCAGGTTTGTCCTCTGCCGCGGCGGACGCGCTCTCTTTTTCGGCGTCCTTTGCTGCGGGCTTCTTGCCCTTGGCGGCAGCCTTGGCTTCCTTTTCCGCCTTGCGCTTTGCCTCCGCCTCTTCACGCGCGATCTGCGTGGGACCCTTGGCGTCCGTCTGCGCGATAAGCGGCTTATCCATCTTGATATAGGACTTTCCGGACGCCTCGCTGCCCGTCTCGATGATGACGGTGTTGTCGTCGCAGACCTCCACGACGATGCCGCAGATGCCGCCCGCCGTCTTGACTTTGTGTCCGGGACGGATGGCTTCGAGCTGCTCGATATACTCCTGCTGGCTCGCCTTGTTCTTCCTGCCCGAGAAGATCATATAGGCCACAAAGGCGAGGATGATGACGCCGATGAGCACAAATCCGAGGATCTGGGTGGTATTATCCTGCGGCGGGTTTTCCGCTGCCGTATCCAAAAGCGAAAAGATCATCTTGTTTACTCCTTTCTGCCGCCGCTCGCGGCGGTCACGATTATTCTACCTGTTTTTTCCTCGTTTGGCAAGCGATTTACGGAAGTTTTTCCCCTTTTGCGCACTTTTCATTCCCCGTTACGGCGCGCCGAGTTCCTGCTTGCGGTAAAATTCTTTGGCGAAATCTCTGACATAGCCGCCGAGGATGCTCTCCCGAAGCCCGCGCATGAGCCTGTGGAGATAGGCAATGTTGTGCAGGGAGAGGAGCATCGCGCCCGCCATCTCCCCCACGTTGACAAGGTGGCGCAGATACGCCTTTGTATAGTTGCGGCAGCAATAGCAGTCGCACTCGGGATCGAGCGGGGTAAAGTCCTCCTTATATTTCCCGTTGCGCACGACCACCTTTCCGCGGGACGTGAGCGCCGTACCGTTGCGTGCGACGCGCGTCGCAAGGACGCAGTCGAACATATCGACGCCGCGCATGACGCCCTCCACAAGGCAGTCGGGCGAACCGACGCCCATGAGGTAGCGGGGAACGTCGGTGGGAAGCAGGGGCTGCAGATCGTCCATGACCTCGTACATCAGCGGCTTGGGCTCGCCGACGGAGAGCCCGCCGATCGCAATGCCGTGTTTGACGAAGGGACGGCAGCGCTCCAGGCTCTCGCGACGCAGATCCTTGTAGACATTGCCCTGGATGATGGGAAAGAGCGCCTGATGTTCGTTGTCGTGCGCCCTGTAGCAGCGTTCCAGCCAACGGGCGGTGCGCTCCATCGCAAGGCGCGCCATCGTATGATCGTAGCCGTATTCCGAACATTGATCGAACGCCATGATAACGTCCGAGCCGAGATTGTGCTGGATGCGCATGGCAAGCTCGGGCGTAAAGGTGTGACGGCTTCCGTCGACGTGCGAGGAAAAGGTCACGCCCTCATCGGTGATCTTGTTGAGCGAGGCGAGCGAAAAGACCTGAAAGCCGCCGCTGTCCGTGAGGATGGGACGGTCCCAGTTCATGAACTTGTGCAGCCCGCCCGCGCGGGCGATGAGCTCGTCGCCGGGGCGCATATACAGGTGATAGGTGTTGGAGAGGATGATCTGCGAGCCGATCTCTTTGAGGTCTTTGGGCAGCATCCCCTTGACCGTCGCCTGCGTGCCGACGGGCATATAGACGGGCGTTTCGATATCGCCGTGCGGCGTATGAAAGATGCCCACCCGCGCCCCCGTCTCGGGGTCGGTCTTGATGAGTTCAAAGGAAAAATAGCTGTTATTCATAAATATCCCCTTGCGGACGCCGCGTCCGCAAGCATAAATTTGCGTTCACCGCCCGACGGGCGGAAGGTGAGGAACGTACAAAGACGTACATGACCCATAGAACCGTAACCGCGACAAGATCACAGGGCGGAAATGCGCGTTTTAGAGCCGGGAAAGACAAGGCGCGCATATCCCGATGCCGACAAGCAGGATGAGGATCGGAGAAGCGAGCAGCCCGAGGAGCGGGCGGAAGCTGCGAGGGAGTGTACAAAGACGTACATGACCCATGGGACCGTGACCGCGGCAAGATCACAGGGCGGAAATGCGCGTTTTAGAGCCGAGAAAGACAAGGCGCGCG
>CALVUC010000042.1 GCA_944363395.1 uncultured Clostridia bacterium
GTCTTGTTCTCGTCCAGCCAGACGGCGCCCTTCTGCGTCTTGCCCATCTTCTTGCCCTCGCTCGTCGTGAGCAGGGTGAAGGTCATCGCGAACGCGGGCTTTTGCTCCTTGCGGCGGATGAGGTCGGCGCCCGCGAGGATGTTGCTCCACTGGTCGTCGCCGCCCAGCTCCAGCGCGCAGCCGTACTTCTTGAAGAGCACCAAAAAGTCGTACGCCTGCATGAGCATATAGTTGAATTCGAGGAAGGACAGCCCGCGCTCCATGCGCGACTTGAAGCACTCCGCCGTAAGCATTTTGTTGACGGAGAAGTGTACGCCGATATCGCGCAGGAAGTCGATATAGTTGAGCCCCAGGAGCCAGTCGGCATTGTTGACGATGACGGCGCCGTTCTCCCCTTCAAAGGAGATAAAGCGCGACATCTGCTTTTTGAAGCACTCGACGTGATAAGCGATGGTCTCCTTGGTCATCATGCTGCGCATATCTGTTCTTCCGGAGGGGTCGCCGATCATTGCCGTGCCGCCGCCGATGAGGATGATGGGCTTATGCCCCGCATCCTGCATATGCTTCATCGCAATGAGCTGCATGAAATGCCCGACGTGAAGGCTGTCCGCCGTAGGGTCGAACCCGATATAGAAGGGTACGCTCTCCTTGCCGAGCTTTTCGTAGAGTTCCTCCTCGTACACGGTCTGCTTGATAAATCCCCGCGCGCGCAGGGTGTCCATGACGTTTCCCATTGTTGTCTCCTTTTTCTCATCCGCGCAAACAAAAAAACGGCTCGCTGCGCGCAAACCGTTTTCTATTGCCCCGATCTACGCGCGAAAAGAGTATTACGCAACAGCGTAATACGCGTAGCCGTAAATTGCAACTGCAAGCGAACGTTTCATGCGTTCATTATACCGCCATTGCGCGGCTTTGTCAAATACTTGCGCCGCCTTCATGCAAAATTCAGCGTTTTTTGCGCCGCGGCGGGCGCATTCTCCCCGCCGATGGCGGGGAGCGCTTCCAGGCGGGCGAGGGCGTCCTCCGCCGTCATGCCGCGCAGACGGGCGCGGAGCGCCGCGTTGCGTTCCTCGCGGGAGCGGCGGCGGAGAAGGAAGAGCTGCTTGTCCATACACTGCGTATCCATATGCCCTATTATACGCGGCATACTTGACAGAACTTGTCATATATGCTAAAATAGTTCCGAAAAATTTTTTTCGGAGAAGGCAAGATGAAGTACCAGGTGATGATCGATATGCTCTTTCTGCTTCTGAAGCGGCGCAAAGTGAACGCAGGCGAGTTGGCGGCGCGCTACGGCATCTCTCCGCGCACCGTCTACCGCTATATCGAAGAGATGACCGTCTCGGGCATTCCCATCGACCTTGCGCGCGGCGCGGGCGGGGGCATCTATATTTCGGACGCCTACAAGCTCCCGCGCGGGTTCATGACGCGCGGCGAGTATGACAAGGCGATCGAAGCGATGCAGGCGATGGAAAGCGAACTGGGCGACGCCGAACTGCGTTCCGCCATCGAAAAACTCTCCGCCCAGCGCAAACGCGAGAGCCGCGACGACGCGCTCTCGGGCAATCTCCTCGTGGACAGCGGTGCGTGGGGCAGCGACAGGACTTTTTCCGAAAAACTGCGTCTCCTGTCACGGGCGACGGACGAGAGAGAGGCGCTGGAGATCGACTATACGGCGCGGGACGGCAGACGCACGCGCCGCGTCATCCTCCCCCACCTGCTCGTCTGCAAACAGAATTTGTGGTATGTGTACGCCTTCTGCCGTCTGCGGGAGGAGTTCCGCCTGTTCAAGGTGGGACGCATCCGCTCGATGATCGGCACGGGCGAGACGTTTGAACGCCTTCCCTTCTCGCGCGCGGACGTCCCGCTCTCCTTCTGGACGGACGGCGAGAAGTGCGTGGAAGCGAAGTTTTCCATCGCGCCCGACGTGTTCCCCTTTGCCGAGGAATGGCTGGGCATCGAGAACGTCTACGAAAAAGACGGCGGCTATTTTGCCGAGGTGACGCTGCCCGACGATGAGTCGCTCGTCGGCAAGATCTTATCGGCGGGCGCGGGATTTTGCGTGCTCTCCCCCGCCTCCCTCGCCGAACGCGTCAAAGCGGAGGCGCAGAAGATCGCAGAGAGCTACGCTTCGTCCAAACCATAAAAAACGGCTCCGCTTCAAAAAGCGGAGCCGTTTTTTTACCAGCCCTGATCGACAGATCGGCTGACCGGATCGAATGTGACCGTCTTTTGCGAGCCGTCTGCCGTAAGGTATGTGTAGACGTATGTGAGCGTCACCGTGATCTCAAACTTCTTGCCTCCCACGGGCTTGCCCCCAAAGGAGCAGGAATCGGAAGCGTGATATCCCGCATACGTCGCATCCTTTGTCTCGTTGAGCGCGCCGCCCGTCAGATGGAAAACGTAGCGCGTCGTCACCGAAACGCCCTCCGCAAACGCATCCGGCATCCCCTCGAGCGTTCCTCCCTCGATCGCGGCAGATGCGGAATATTTGCGAGAAAGCCCGAACCAACCATCCGACTCATCCTTCGCGGTCGCCGTGACGGAGACGTCGCTCACCCAGAGCGCGGAGAGGGTCGTCTCCTTTCCGCCGCCCGTGTAGGCGAGATCGGTCACGCAGGCGCCGTCCTGCGTAAGCCAGCCGAGGAAGGTGTAACCGTCCGCAGAAGGCGTCATGAGCGTATACGCCGCCTCAAATTGCGCCTGCGCCGTATATTCGTCGATGCTTTCCGCGCCGCCGACCGCCGTAAAGGCAACGGTGCTCGTATAGATGACGGTATCGGGCATGAGCGGGACGGCAACGGATGCGCCGCTCGCAAGGATCTCCGCCGACGCTCCTTCCCAGAGGACGGGCGCGTCGCCGACCGCCGCCGCAAGATCGACGATGTTGTCCTGCGTGCCGATGGTAAATTCCCTGCGCGCATCCCCGAAGGCGACCGCGACCGTTGCGCCGTACTCCATCTGCACGGTCAGCGTATAGCCGCCCTCCGCCTTGGTCCAGTCCTCGCCGAGCGGAACGGGCGAGAGGAAGGTGACGTCGTAGAGCTTGGGCGTATAGACCGCGTACACGCTGCCGTCCGTCCCGATCTCGCTCCACGAGAGGGCATAGCCCTCCTTTTCGCAGCCCTCGGGATAGACGAGGGGCGTCAGCAGCGCGCCGCCCGCGTCGTACCAGATGGACTGGCTTCCGACCTGCACGCCGTCCGCGATATAGGACACGTTCCCGGAAACGGGCGTGAGGTACCCGTCGCCGCAGTCGAGATCGGCGCCATCGAACAGCGCGGAGATATCCTGCGTCTCATCCGAATATCCCTCCTCCCAGACGTCCATCGGGTTGCGGAAGAAGAGGTCGGCTTGCATCGTCAGGAAACTCATGAGCGAAGCGCCGACCGAGAGTTTCCTCAGCACGTTGTCCGTCCCGTTGTACGTCTCCGAGCCGAGCGTGACGGCGATATCGCTGAGCACGCCGTCCGTGAGCCCGCCGTTGATCGTGAGGTTCCAATCTGCGCCCGTCTCACGGGCAGTGTAGCTGTACTGCTTCAGATACTCGGACAGTACGGCGCCGTAGTCGTCGACCGTCGTCTCCGTCTCGTTCTCGCCCGGTTTGATCTGAGAGGCGATCGTATCGGTGAGATTGAGCAGGAAGCCGAGCTGCCCCAGCGCGTCCGCAAAGAAGACAGAAAGCGGCATGACGCGGTAGGTGACGACGGGCGTATCGTAGTCCTTGAAGGAAAAGATATTCCAACGGTCGTACTGCGTGCGCTCAAAATAGATCATGCCGTTGCGCGCGGTCATTTCCAGCATCGTTCTGCCGTTGGTCACGAAAACGATCGCGGGGATCTCGATCTTTGCGTTCAGCACGATGTTGCCGTCCGCATCGAAGGAGACGGACAGCCCGTGGATCTGCACATCGAAATTGAAGATCAATGCCGAAAGCGTCGCCTTGCCGCTGATATAGAAACTTTCGTTGAGCGCGTAGCCGTCCTGTGTTTTGTGCGTCGCCGAAAGCGCGACGGACTTCAACAGATCGTCCACGCCCGCAAAGGTGTAGTCCGCGTAATCGGAAAATACGAGCGAGGCGAGCGGCGCGCCGTTCTGCGCGACGGTCGCGGATGCGCCGTCATTCGTCAGCGTCAGCGGCGCGTGATCGAAGGCAAAACCGATGCTCGTTACATCCCCTTCGCCGTAGAGATTGCCGAGGGCGACCGCCGTCAGCAGGCTCCCGCCCTCAAAGTCCGCCTTTTTCAGCGTAACGGTGAGCGGCTCTTTCCCCTCGCCGCCGAAGATGAGATCGGAATTGAGGGAGAGGGTAAAGATCGCCTCGCCGTCCGCGCCGTAGGACATCCCGAGCGACGCGAGATATTCGGAGACGTCGACGCCAAGCCCCTCCTGTACGCCGTCCACGACGCCGCCGACGGCGTCGGAAACGCTGCCGAACATCTCCTCGATCATCCGGTCCAGCCCGAAGGTCGCGCGGAGCATTTCGCCGACGGCGGCAAACTGTCCCTGCTCCTGTTCCGTCAGCCAGGTATCGGTGAGGTACTCGTCGAGCAGCGCAAGCAGCGCCGCGGCGGTCTCCTCGGGAATGCCCGCGCCCGCGAGCAGCTGCGCGAGCAGCCCGTCCTCCTGTCCGAACAGGGAGAGCCCGCCGGAGAGGATGGTCAGAACGTCGCTCGCCGAAACGGAGAAGCACAGCGGGTCGCTCTCCCCTTCCCCGGGAAGGAACTTGGAGAGGCTGACATAAAATTCAAGTTCGCCGTCCCGGTTGCCGTCGAGCATCCAGAATGCAAAGTTGAGATCGGTGCCGCCCTCGCGCACTTCGTCGAGCTGCAGCGCAAGATAGAAGTATGCTTCGGGATGGACGGTGACGGTCTTTTTGTCGGGATCGACGACGACGGGGAAACCTGCCTCCGCCCTGCCCGAATGATAGACCGCGCTGCCGTTGATGGTGAACTTCGTGCTGCCGTCCGCCGTGTTGACGGTGACGCCGTCACGGAAGGAGACGGAGACGTCGGGCGAGGCGAGCGTACCCGCCGCCGCGCCGACGAAGTCGAGCAGCTCGCAGAGATCGCGCACGGTGAGATAGCTGCGCGTATCCTCCGCCGCAGCGCCCGCCGCGGACAGGGAGACCTCCCCCGCGAAGCCGACGCCGCCCGCTTCGCCCTCGGCAAAGAGCGCCGCGCCGCGCCCGCCGAGGCAGACGTCCAGCACGATCGCGCCGATGCCGAGCTGCGTGACGCTGCCCTCGCGCTGCGAAGCCGCGCCGAACACGAGCGAGGAAAGATCGAAGGAGGAGAGATCGAAGATGCCGAGCAGGTCGGCTGCCGCAGCGCCCGCGCCCAGACGGTCTGCGAGTTCTTCGAGTTCGGCAGGCAGGAAGGTCCCCGCCGCCGCAGAACGGTTGACAAGATCGGCAATGCGGGCGTAGACCTCGGAAAAGGCTTCGGCAAGGGCGGGAAGTTCCTCATAGACAAGTTCCACGCCCAGCGCGCCGAACGCTGCGCGGATGCGCGCTTCGGTCACGTCGATCGTGACGGGAATGACGGAACCCGCCGCCGTGACGGTGAGCTCGGCGTACAGCGCAAGACCGTTCTTCCACGAGAGCCTGCCCTCTTCGACGGCGACCGCGACCGCCGTCCCGTTGTAAACGAAGTCGACGGAGCCGGAAAACCCGAGCGCGCCCGCCCCGACCGTCTCGGCGAGAAATCCAACGAAGGGCGTCACGTCGGTATATTCCGTAAAATCGTCGCGCAGGGCAAAGCTCAGGCAGGGACGGATGCGCACGCTCGCCCCCATCGCATCCACGCGGATGCCGCCCTCTTCGGGCGTGAGGACGATGTCGCCCGCCGCAAAGTCGATGCCGAGCAGCTGCAGAAGGCGCGTTCCCGAAAGGACGGCGCCCTCCCCGCGCAGGGCGATCAGTTCGGAGAGGTCGGCAGCCAGAAGCTGCTTGAAGATCTCCTCCGTTTCCGCGCCCGCCGCGCCGCCGAACACGTCCGCAAGAAGGGACGCCGCTTCGGTAACGGAGAGACGGATGCGCATTTCATCCAGTTTGAGATAGGCGACGCCGTCCAGAAGATAGTACGAGAGCCCCTTGACGAGCGAGCCCGCCGCAACGGTGGCATTGCCCGCGACATAGCCGCTCTCAAGATCGACAAAGACATAGGCGTGGAGACGGAACGCGTCGCCCTCCTGCCCGTAGGCGATCTCCGCATACAGATCGTCCGTCCCGGCAAGGGCGAGCAGCGCGTCGAGCCAGGGGGTGAGATCGGCATAGTCCGCGTAGTCCCCTTCGTCCGCGGCAAAGGGCTGTGCGGGCGAGAGCGCCACGCTTGCGCCGAGCGCCTCGGCGACGACGCCGTCCTCCGTCCGCCCGATGGTGAGTTCACCCAAGGGAACGTCCAGCCCGAAGAGAGAGAGGATCGCATCGCCGTCCAGCGTGACGCCGTCCTCCGTGAGGCGCACCGCCTGAGACAGATCGAGCGCAAAGAGGCGCGCAAGCAGATCCTTTGCATCGCCGCCGCCCGCGGGAAGCAGTTCCGAAATGAGATCGGAGAGCGCCGCGCGCGGCACCCTGCCCTTGATGCCGTCGACGGCGACATAGACGCCGCTTTCGGGCAGATAGGCAAACGAGACGGTTTTTTCCGCGCCCGCATAAGAGAGGCTCACTTCGCCCGTGACGGCGAGCGAGGCGACGTCGAGCAGCAGTTCGCCGCCGACGACGACTTCCTCCGTCTCATAGGAGACTTCGGCGCGCAGCGCCTGCGACGAGAGCAGCTGCGTCAGCGCGGACAGCCAGGGAACGACGTCCGTATAGTCCGCATAATCGTTCTCGTCGAGCGTAAAGGACTGCGCGGGCGCAAGCGACACGCTCGCCCCGAGCGCTTGCACGCGGACGCCCGACGCCGTTTCGGAAAGGGTGACGTCCCCCACGTCGAGGGAGATGCCGAGCGCGGACAGCAGCCTGCCCGCCGCCAGCGTCACGCCCTCTTCGGAGGAGGAGATCATGGAAGCGAGGTCGACGGAGAGGAGCTTTGCAAGCAGCGCGTCCGTGTCGACGGAAAGTTCGGGCAGCGCAAAGGCGTCGCCGATGAGTTCTTTTACTACGTCTGCCGCGCTCTGCACGTCGGCGCGCACGTTGACGCCGTCCAACGAGAGATAGACGACGGGGACGCCCTCGCCGCGGTAGGCAAACGCGAGCGTCTTTTCCGCGCCGCCGTAAGCGAGCGCAAGTTCGCCCCTGACGGAGAGGGTCGCAAGATCGAACGCCATCTCCCCTCTCATCGCGATCGTGCCGTAGGGCGTGGGAAGATCGTAGGAGAGCGCCGCGCCCACCGCCTCGCCCGAGACGATGTCCGCGAGCTTTACGACCATGCCCGTCATGTCCAAATAGGAGGCGGGATCGCCCGTCTCGGGGACGGGCTCCTGCGTATAGGAGAGAGAAGCGCTCACGTCGACGCCCGCGAGCGAGAGCTGCGCGCAGACTTCGCCGAGCGTGACCGTCCCGTTCCCGTCAACGTTGAACGTGAAGCGGACGGGGATCTCCATCCCTGCGAGCGAGAGGACGGAAGAGAGCGACGCGCTGCGCCCGTCTGCGGCGACCGAAAAATTGCCGCCGCCCAGCTGCGCAAGGAGATCGTCCGTATCAAGCCCCTCTCCCGTCCCCGCCGCGGTGAGCGACGAGAACAGAGCGGCGAGCTGCGCGGGCTGCAGTCTGCCGCGGAAACCGTCGCCGAGGCGGAGATAGACGTCGCCTTCATAGGCAAGGAACAACTCCCCGATCTGCGCGCGCAATGTAAGCGCCGCCATATCGGAGGCATCGACAAAGACGAGCCCTTCCGCCGGCTTCCCGTTGAGGGTGAGCCCCAGGCGGAAGGTGACGGGCCCCTGCAAAACGGGCGCGAACGCCGCCGAAAGACAGCCTGCGGGGGTCACCGTCTCTTCCTCCGCACCCGTGGCGGGCTTGGAGGCGTATTCGGAGAAGTAGTCCTCATAGACGGAGCTGTGCGCCCTGTCCGTCCCGTATTCATAGACGGTATGATACATGGCGCGGCAGCCGACGGAGATGCCCATCGTCGCCGTGTAGCTCTCGTCGATGTCCGAGGAGAGCACCTGCCACGTCCGGTCGAAGGTGTACGTCACGGTGATGCTCTCAAAGGAAGGCAGCCCCGTGAGCCCGCCCGTCGTCATCATCTGGTTGACGTAATAGGCGGGCGCCTTGTCCGTGGCGGGGTCGAGATAATAGGTCTGCGTGTACGTCCCGTCCTCGTTGACGACGACGGGATCGGCGGAGAGCAGCGTCTCCTCGTTGATGACATAGACGGAGAACTCCGTCCCGGGGAGCCCGCGCGTCGCCTTGAAGTCCTCGACGGTCATGTTCCCCGCGGGCGCGCCCGTCTTCCACTCCGTCTCCAATCCGTTATAGGTGGAAGCGCCGCCCGCCGCATCCCGCCAGATGACGCGGTCGCCGATATAGCAGAACTGCCGCGCCGAATTGACCATGCTCGAACGGGTGATGTCCGTCTGCACGAGGATGCCGTCGTCGTACTGCTTCCAGGTGTTGACCTGTTGGGTGAGCATCGTGTCGACGACGCCCGCCATCTCCGAATAATAGGTAGGCTGCGCGCGGAAACGCGCGTTCATGTAGCCGATGTTTTCGAGCGCGCTGTGCATATCGGGCGTGGAACCGTCCGTAGGCAGCGCATAAGAGACGGTCACGAACCCCTCGTCCACGGCGTTGGGCTTCGCCTTATCGAAATAGAGCGCATTGACCGCGAACACGCCGCCGACGAGCACCGCGCAGGCAGCCGCTGCGGCAAACACTTTGAAGAGACGGCGGCGGCGCTTTGTCTTGAGCCGGACGCCCCCCTTGCCGCGGACGGGCTGCGGGACGTTCCCCGCAACGTCGCTCATGCCGTTTTGCGTGCGCTGTTGCTTTTTTTTCATATTTTTCTCCGTTCTGCGACTGTGCAGATTTGTAACAGTATGTTATGACATTAGTCTACCACGCCGCCGCCCGAATGTCAACAAAATCTATGACATTTTTCACGGAAGAGGAGAAAATACTTTCCTGCTGTTCCCCGATAAGCAAAAGACGGGCGAACGCCCGTCTTTTTCAGACAAGTTCCGATGTGAGGATGCGCACGAGTTCGTCCTCGCAGTCCGCGTGGACGAAGAAGCCGCGCGGCGGCGCGCCCTCCAAGGAGAGCTCCGCCGCGATGCGCCCGCGCTTCAATACGACGGCGCGGTGGGCGAGCACCGCCGCCTCATGCACGTCGTGCGTGACGAAAACGACGGTCTGACGCGTCCCCTCCCACAGCTCCGCCACGAGTTCCATGAGCGTCTTTTTGAGCGAGAGATCGAGCGAGGAGAAGGGTTCGTCCATGAGGAGCAGCTCATGCGGATACAGAAAAGCGCGCGCGATGGCGACGCGCTGCCGCTCCCCGCCCGACAGCTGACGGGGAAGCGCCCCCTCTCTGCCCGCCAGCCCGACGCGGCAGAGCATGGCGCGCACCTCTCCCCACTTCTCCTTGGGGAGGACGAAGCGGAGGTTTTGCTCCGCCGTGAGGTTGGGCAGGAGCTTGGGCGACTGGAAGAGATAGGAACAGGGTTTTGCGCCCTCCGATTCCCCCGTAAAGGAGGTCTGCCCCGCGAGGACATTGAGCAGGGTGGTCTTGCCCGCGCCGCTCTCGCCGAGCACCGCGGTGATCGCCCCTTCGGGAAATTCCAGCGTGATATGTTCGAGGGCGACGCGGTCGCCGTAGCGCTTGCCGACATTCCGTAAGATCATGTGCGCCACCTCACGATCAGTTGATAGGCAAGACGGCAGACGCCCTCGAGCACAAACCCCAGGACGAGAACGAGCAGCGTGAGCGCCATCAGGCGCGGCATATCGATGACCATCTGCGCATCCTGCATCATGCCGCCGAGCGAACGGAAGGTCGAGGCGAGCACTTCACCCGAGATGACGACTTTGAGCCCGAGCGAAAAGATCCCTCCCGCCTGCTTCAACAAAACGGGCGCGGCGAGCGGGACATACAGTTTCCCGACGCGCCGCAGGAAGGGAACGCGGAAGGCGCGGGTGAGTTCGCCGTACGTCTCTCCCACTTCGTCGAGCGCGGCGAGCGCCGCGGCATACACGGCGGGAAAGAGCACGAGCGCCGAGACGACGACGGGCGTGACGACGGGCGTCGTCCAGAGGAGCAGCATCAGGATGACCGCCATCGTCGGAACGGTGCGCACGACGGAGACGACGGGCGCAAGAAGAGCGCGCACGCTCCCGTACAGGTGGGCGGGGAGCGCCAGCAGGACGCCCGCGCCCAGCGAGGCGAGGAACGCCCACAGCGT
>CALVUC010000043.1 GCA_944363395.1 uncultured Clostridia bacterium
ATGTGCGTCGTGGAAGCGACGGGCGCGAGAGGCCTCGTCGCCGCGTGCGTATATCCCGTCGCCGAGGGCATGGAGGTGCGCACGAACACCGCCAAGTGCCGCGAGAGCAGAAAGATGACGCTTGAACTGCTCCTGTCCAAGCACAAGAAGAAGTGCCTCTCCTGCGAGAGAAACCACAACTGCGAGCTGCAGAAACTCTCGCTGGGCTACGGCGTGGACGAGGACAGATTCAAGGGCGAGGACTTTGTTCTCCCCATCGACACCTCCGCCCCCTATGTCGTCAGAGACAACGACAAATGCATCAATTGTATGCGCTGCGTCGCCGCGTGCAGAAAGCAGCACGTCAATGCGATCGGTCCCATCGGGCGCGGGTTCAACGTCCACATCGGCAGCGCCTTCGATATGCCGCTGTATGAATCGGTGTGCGTCGGCTGCGGACAGTGCATCGTCGCCTGCCCCGTCGGCGCCCTCTCTGAGCGCTCCACCATCGACGAGGTCTGGCAGGCGTTCGCCGATCCCACCAAGAAGGTCGTATTCTTCACGGCGCCCTCCATCCGCGCGACGCTGGGCGAGGCGTTCGATATGCCCATCGGCACCAACGTCGAAGGCAAGATGGTCGCAGCCATCCGCCGTCTCGGTCCCTGCGAGGTATTCAACATGGACGTGACTGCGGACCTCACCATCATGGAGGAGGCGAGCGAACTCATCAACCGCATCAAGACGGGCAAACCCATGCCCATGTTCACTTCCTGCTGCCCCGCGTGGATCAAGTTCGTGGAACAGAAGTATCCCGAAATGATCCCCCACCTCTCCAGCTGCAAGTCGCCCCAGCAGATGTTCGGCGCGCTGCTCAAGACCTATTGGTGCGAAAAGCATCACATCCGCCCCGAAGATCTCTACACCGTCTCCGTCATTCCCTGCACGGCGAAAAAGTACGAATGCCACCGCCCCGAAATGGAGGGCGAAGTCAATGCGGCGATCACGACGCGCGAACTCGCACGCATGATCAAGACCGCGGGCATCAAGTTCACCGAGCTGCCGGACGAAGAATTCGACAATCCGTTCGCGACCGCGACGGGCGGCGGCGCCATCTTCGGCGCGACGGGCGGCGTCATGGAAGCGGCGCTGAGAACGGCTGCGCATATGCTCGACGGCAGCTTTGAAGTGCTCGACTTCTTCGCGGTGCGCGGCGCCAACCCCATCAAGGAGGCGACCTACCTCGTTGCGGGACACACCCTGCGCGTTGCCGTCGTTTCGGGACTGGAAAACGCCGTCACGCTCCTCGAGCAGATCAAGTCGGGCGAGAAGAAGTACGACTTCGTCGAGATCATGGCTTGCCCGGGCGGCTGCGTCAACGGCGGCGGTCAGCCGACGCTCTCGGACAGTGTGCGCAATTCCTCCGAACTCAAGGAGACGCGCGCCAAGGCGCTGTATATGAGCGACACCAAAAACGAACTGCGCCGCTCCTCCGGCTCTCCCGTCATCGATATGCTGTACGAAGATTACTTCATCTTCCCCAACAGCCACAAATCGCACGAAGTGCTGCATACCTCCTATAAAGAGGACAAGAGGATCTGACAAAAACGAGCGGGGCTCCCCCGCTCGTTTTTTCGCCCGCGCCCGCGCGGGACAGACAAGGGGGACGCGCCCGCAGCGCGTCCCCCTTTCCATATTATAATATATACATTATATATATCATGCGCCGCCCTTCTGCGTGCGCCGCGCCCCGACCTGCGGCATCGTCAGATCAAAACTCATCTGCGTCATGCGTTCGATCTCCCCGTCCGGGATGCTCCCGTCCAGGATGACGGAACTCCAATGCTCCTTGTTCATATGATAGGCGGGCAGCACCGAAGGATAGACCTCGCGGAAAAAACTCCCCCAATCGAGCGGAAGTTTGACGTTGACCCAGACCGCGCCCTCCCGTTCAAAGGTGAACGCAAACGTCTTTCTGTTGCCGCGGTGCCTTACGAGCACCCAATTGTCATCGTGAAAGGGCGTATCGGTATAGACGTTCCCCAACGAGAGCGCCATGGATAAAAACTCTTCCCGCGTCGTCACGGCAGTACCTCCTTTTGTTATGCGTTCAAAACGCCCCGTTTTGCCAAAAAGCGCCGTTGGCATCGCCGAAAGACCATTGGCATTTTGATTGGCAAACCAAAAAATCGGCAGATTTTGATTAGCAAAATCAAAATTCCATTAGCATTCCCAAAATTCTTACTTTTTACCGACGCCCGCGCGGCTCCTGAGCGCATCGCACAAAAAAGCCGCCACGATCATCGGGCGGCTCGCTTAGCATTATTTGATCGCTTCCTTCATCCGCTCGACCGCGTCGCTGCGGGAGGAAGAGCCGATCTTCTCATAGATCGCGGAGATATAGTTGCGCGCCGTACCGTCGGTCAGTTTGAGCGCCGAAGCGATCTGCTTGTTCGTGAACCCCTCGTAGATCATGATGGCGATCTCCACCTCGCGGTCGGAGAGCCCGAACCTGCGCTTCAATTTGATCTCGCGGTCGGAGGAGACCATACGCGCCGCATCCACGATGCGCCGCGCGATCTTGGCGGGCAGGATGGTGTCTCCCGCATAGGCGTTCTTGATGGCGTCGATGAGCGCCGCCGCGGAGGTGTCCTTCAGCAGATACCCGCTCGCCCCGTTATTGATGGCGTTGAGGATGTAGTCGCTGTCGTCGAAGGTGGTCAGGATAAGCACCTTCACTTCGGGGTGGCGGCGCTTCACCTCCTGCGTGGCGATGACGCCGTTCATATTGGGCATACGGATATCCATCAGAATGACGTCCGGCGCGCACTTTTCAAGAAGGTCGAGCGCCTCGAACCCGTCCGAAGCGATCCCGACGACCTCCAGCTCTCCGCTCGAGGAAAGCACGCTCCTGATGCCGTCTGCAAGGATGGACTGATCGTCCGCAAGCAATACGCGAATCCTGTGTTCCATGTCGTTCTCCAAAAAATTTATTGTGTCGTATCGGCGGGAAGGACGATGTCGATCTCAAACCCTTCGCCCTCCTCGCTCTCAAAGGAGATCTGCCCGCCCAACGCCTCGGCGCGCGCGGTCATCCCCCTCAGACCGAATCCCTTTTTGAGGTTGGCGCCGTCCGCGCCCTTTCCGTTGTCCGAAAGCAGGAACAGCACCCTGTCGCCCCGCGCTTTGAGTTCAAAATAGAACGCGGTCGCGCCGCCGTGCCGCAGCCCGTTGGAGATCCCCTCCTTGAGCGTGTTGCACAAAAACCTGCGCTTTGCGCTGCAGAGCGAAATATCCTCGATATCGGAGCGGATGACGATACCCGTCCCGTCCGTCGACTCGTGGATGATGCTCATGAGCTGTTCGCGCAGCGTGAGCTGTTCGGTCGTGCCGGAGAGCAGATGCACGCTCTCGCGCAGTTCCTCCAGCGCGTTGCGCGCCTGCAGGTTTGCCGCGGCGATCTTACGCTTGGCGTCGGCGGGATCGCTGTCGATCACAAGTTTCGCCGCCTCCGTCTGCATGATGATGGTCGTAATGGAATGCCCCGCCGTGTCATGGATGTCCTTGGCGATGCGCTGACGCTCTTCGAGCGCCGTCACCTCCTGCAGGTCTTTGTATGCCTCCTGCAATTTACGGCGGTTCTCGCGCAGTTCCTCGTTGGCTTGGCGCAGCTTTTCGTTGCTCGCCCCGATCTCCTCGAGCGCGGCGTTGAGTTCGTTGTTCTTGCGGTAGACGAAGAGCACGAAGTTGAACACAAAGAAATGCAGCGCCATCAGAAGGATGTCGTTGAAGCCGTTGGAAAGAAGTGCGACGAGGTCGACGTTGCGCTCCTTGAGCGCGCCCGAAACGGCAAACGCGATGAGAAAGAGCACGATGCTCGCCGCCCCCATCGCAATGCTGCCCGAAAGGCTCTCCTGCGAAAGATAGAACTCCGAGAGGATGATGATGAAGAGCGTCGAGATGAGCGTCCCGTCCGAAAAGACGGTGAGTACCGTCAGGCAGAGGATGTCCAGCACATAGCAGGGGATGCGGCGCGCGAATCCCTTGATCGCCCAGAGTTTGACGGCGTTCTCCGCCGCAAGAAAGGCGGTCACGGGAAGGAGCACCCAGAACGCGCGGATGCCGAAAAAGACGGCGCCCCAATTGTTCATGAGAAGGAGCAGCTCCACTAAAAGGAGCAGCCCGAAGATGACGGTGTTCCCCCATCGCAGAAGGAGCGCGGGGATCTGCCGCATACGGTTAGTCACGGAAGAATTTTCCTCCCATAATGGCGTTGAGATCGAGAGAACCGCCGATCTCGTCCAGACGTCCGACAAGGAAATAGCTGTACGTTCCCTCCGCGCCGATGATGATATGATCGTACAGGCGGACGTTGTTCATGGCGCAGAGCACCTGCATCTGCGCGGTGAACCTGTCGTCCGCGGCGGAAGGCGCGGCGGGCGCGGTCGGATGATTGTGCGCCACCACGACGCCGGCGGGACCGCGCACCGCAAGAAAGCGGTTGATCTCCTCCGTCCCGACGAACGCCCTGTCCGTCTCTTTCACCGTAAAACGCTGCCCGGAGAGGACGTGCTGCTGCGCATCGAGCGCGAACAGTTCCACGACCTCCTCGCCGAGCGGACGCAGACGCCGCTCGAGAAATTCGGAAAAGGAGCGGACGTTGAAGAGGCGGGGCGGCCGATCGCCGCGCTGACGGATGCGCTCGCCGAGGATGCCGACGCACTTCAAATACGCCGCCGTCTCCGTGCCGATGCCCTTGACGCGCAGGAGTTCCTCATACTCCGCGCGCAGCACCCCCTCGAGAGAGCCGAACGCAGACAGCAGTTCATGCGCCAAGGGGTTGGTATTTTTGCGGGGAATGGCGTTAAAAAGCAAGATCTCCAGAAGTTCATGGTCCTGCAGATGCTTCGCGTCGCCGAGCCGCTGTAACATTCGTTGTCTGTGTCCCTCGTGCATGATCTCACCTTGTTTTTTATTGTAACATATTTTTTGCAGCTTTGCATTAAAATGCGGAAATAATTTTGCGCGAATTTTGAAAAAATCAAAAAAAAGTACGGAATATACACATACGATAGGTCCGATTTGCGGCAAATACTTGACATTTGTTGCATCATGCGGTATAATAAGATGTAACGAAATGGAGAAGCTGTATGACTAATTATTTTGAGCAAACCGTAAAGAGTATCTCCGAGAGCATCCGTTTTGATTCCTCTCTCAAATTCCCCACCCCGGCACAGCCTTTCGGGAAGGGCGCCGCCGACTGTCTTGCTCATTTTCTTTCGCTCGCGCAAGAACTCGGGTTTGAAACGCGCAACTACGACAACTACATCGGCGAGGTCAGCTACGGCGAAGGCGGCGGCGAATTTGCCGTCCTTGCGCACCTCGACGTCGTCCCCGCGGGCGGCGGCTGGACAAAGGATCCGTTCGGCGGAGAGGTCTCGGACGGCAGGATCTGGGGCAGAGGCGCGATCGACGACAAGGGTCCCGCTCTGTGCGTTCTCTATGCGCTGAAGGCGCTCAAAGACGAGGGCTTTGTCCCCTCCAAAAAGATCCGCCTGCTGCTCGGCTGCAACGAGGAAAACGGCTGGAACTGCATCGAGCATTTCAACGAAGTCTCCGAAATGCCCGAGGAAGGTTTCTCTCCCGACGGGAGCTTCCCCGTCATCTATGCGGAAAAGGGCATTTTGCAGATCAGGCTGCATTTCCCTCTGGAGAACGCCCCCTTCAACTACCTCGCAGGCGGCACAAGCGTCAACATGGTCTGCTCGGAGTGTTCGGCAACGCCGCGCACCCTTTCCATCACGCGGGCGCGCGACCTCGGGCTGGAGATCAGGAGCAAGAAAGTCATCGCGCACGGCAAGTCCGCGCACGGCTCCACGCCCGAACTCGGCGATAACGCCATCCTCCCCATCCTCCGCTACTTTGAAGGAAAGAGCGCGCAGGTCGCAGAGGTCATCGATATCCTCTTCCGCGACAAATACCGCCTCACCGAACTCAAGGACGCAACGGGCGCGCTCACCTTCTCGCCCGACATCATCAAATACCGCAAGGGCGAGCTGCAGGTCATCTGCGATATCCGCTATCCCGCCACCGTCCCCTATGCCGACGTGATCGAGCGCGTGCAGCGCATCGGCGTCAAATACGAGACGCTGCGCCATCAGGCGCCCCTTCTGCAGGACAAGAACGGGACGCTCGTACAGACGCTGCTGGACGTCTACGAGCGCGTCACGGGGCGCAAGGCGGCTCCCGTCGCCATCGGCGGCGGCACCTATGCCAGGGCGCTCAAAAACGGCGTCGCGTTCGGGCCCGAGATGGCGGACGACGAGCCCGTCGTCCATCAGGCGGACGAATACATCACGTTCGAACGCGTGCAGCTTCTTTTGGATCTCTACAAGGAAGCGATCCGCGAACTGACCAAGTGACATACGGCACGATCGGAGGGAGTCCCCCTCCGATTTTTTTGTGCGCGCCGCTTCAAACGGACGCGCCGAAAAAAAACGGCGCATGAAATAAAAATTTTTTCGCAAATGTGACGAAAAACAGTTGCCAAGCCGCGCCGCTTATGCTATAATAACAAAGCTTTCGACGAGGCCTTGTGGTCAAGCGGTTAAGACGGCGCCCTCTCACGGCGCAATCCCGGGTTCGATTCCCGGCAAGGTCACCATCAATAAATTGAGCGGATTTTTGTCCGCTCATTTTTTGTTGTGGTGACCTTGCCGGGCGCGGGAAAGCGAGCGGGGGACGCGATCGCGCCGCAAAATGCGGCGAACGATGCACTGTTCCGTCACCACGCTCCTTACGCGCGAGGCAAAGAAGAATGCCCGCCCGCGGCAGCATTCCGACGAAGCGGCGCACAAGGCGCAGCCGAAGTATCCCCGGCTTCGCGTTCCCCTTCATCGATCGCCGATACAGACCGATCCGCGTTCGGGTCGGTCTTTTTTTGTGTTGGCGGGAGGGGCTGCGCCGCTCCCTTCCCGCCGTGCGGCAGAATTGAAATTTTCCCGCAATGCTACGGCATCACGCGTTTTTATGACAATGCGGCGGCGCGTCATCGGCGGGAATGATGCCGCGGGACGCCCCATTGCGGCGCTCTGCAAAAACGGCGTGAAATCTCTCAAAAGCGGCAAAAAAAGCGTTGCAAGGCGTTTTTGATGTGGTATAATAGTAGTGATGTCAAGAAAGAGGTGAACGGTCGTGAGTTACTTATCGCTGGAAGGCGTCGGAAAACAATATCATACAGGCGAGATCTATGTGGACGCCTTAAAGGACGTCTCCTTTACCTTGGAAAACGGTGAATTTGCCGTCGTGCTCGGCTCTTCCGGTGCGGGCAAGACCACCCTTTTGAATCTCCTCGGCGGCATGGACCGCGCGACGAGCGGCACGATCGAACTGGACGGGAAGAACGTCACCGCCCTCGATAAAAAGGGGCTGACCAACTACCGCCGCACGGACATCGGCTTCGTGTTCCAATTTTACAATCTGATGCCCAACCTGACGGCGCTGGAAAATGTGGAGCTCGCCGTGGAGATCTGCAAAGACGCGCTCGATCCCCGTACCGTCCTCGATGAAGTGGGGCTCGGGGAGCGGCTCAACAACTTTCCCGCGCAGCTCTCGGGCGGCGAACAGCAGCGCGTCTCCATCGCCCGCGCCCTTGCGAAGAACCCGAAACTGCTTCTGTGCGACGAGCCGACGGGCGCGCTCGACTATGTGACGGGGAAGATCATCTTAAAACTCCTGCACGACGTCTCCAAGGAACAGCGCAAACCCGTCATCGTCGTCACGCACAACGCGGCGCTCAAGGACATGGCGGATAAAGTCATCCATATCAAGAGCGGCATGATCGAGGCGATCGAACACAACGAGCACCCCATGCCCATCGACGAGATCGAGTGGTGAAAGTATGAGTACCTTTTTCAAGACACTTTGGCGGATGTTCCGCCGCCACGTCACCCGTCTCGTCTCCATCATGCTGATGGTCCTCGTGAGCGTCGGTCTCCTCTCCGGCATCGGCATCTCGACGGAGAAGATCAACCTTTCCGTCTCCGATTTTGCCGCAGACCGCAACGTCAGCGACATCATCGTCATGAACACCGAGGGCGCATTTACCGAGGACGACCTCGCGCTCCTCTCCGAGCGGTACGGGGCGGAGAACGTGCTGCGCGGCGGGATGCTCGAATTCACCGTCGCGGACGGGAAGGCGACCGTCAACGATACGCAGCTCACCCTGACCAACGTTCCCGACGGCGTCGTGCGCGTCTATCTCTACGACTGCGAACGCCCCGAGGACGTCGGCATCAACACCTTTTCCGACATACAGACCTTCTATCTCGGCGATTCCGAGGCGATCAGGGTGTATGCCGAGCGCGAAACGACGCAGTTTTCCGCCCATACCCGCGCCGAGACTTACACTCTCTCGGCGACGATGACCGAGCACCTCGACCAATTTGAATACATGGGAATGACGCTCGAGGGCGACCTCGACGTCACCATCCCGCTCGAACAGGAATATATCCTCGCGGGGACGCTCTACAACCCGCAGCACATGGCGATCCGCGACGACGTGAGCTACACCGAAGGCGCGGACGAAGAGGAATACGAGCTCCTCTCTGCCGTCTACTATGTGTTCGGCGACCTTGTCGACGTGACGGTCACGGCGCAGGTCACGGGTACGGTGACCGTCCCCGCGCTCGTCCCCGGCATGGAGGAAACGGAGCGCGAGATCGACACGACGCAGGAGGAGACGATCGCCGTCGGGGCGGAGGAGCTGCTCAACGAGATCTATATCTCCCTTCCCGATGCCGACGAGACGCTCTTTTCGCTCGGCTACGACGCGCGCGTGGACGAGGAGACAGCCGCCGTCGAGGCGCTGTTTGCAGACCGCTGTGCGGACGGCACGGTGGAGATCCTGACCCTTGAGGAAAACTATTCCTTCCGCTCCTTCCACGAATACAGCGAGAAGATCCTCGGCATCGGCATCGTGCTGATGGTCGTGTTCCTCTTTGTCACGGTGCTCGTCGTACTTTCCACCGTCACCCGCCTTCTGGACGAAGAGCGCGCTCAGATCGCCTGCCTGATGTCGCAGGGGTATCCGACGGCGCGCATCATCGGAAAATATCTCCTGTTTGCGCTCGTCGGCACCGTCATCGGCGGCGCGGGCGCATACTTTGCGGGGCTGGGGATCGCGCGCATCGTCTACATCAACTTTGAATGGCAGTACACGCTCCCGCCCTATTCCCCGAGCGTCTCGCTCTGGTTCTATTTCGGGACCTTCCTCGTCATTCTTCTCTCCACGCTCATCGCGACCGCCGTTGCGGGACACAAACTCACCCGTCAGCAGCCCGCCGATCTCCTGCGTCCCAAGGTCCCCAAGAGCGGCAAAAAGGTGTTCCTGGAACGCATCCCGCTCGTCTGGAACAGGCTCTCCTTCAAGTATAAATCGACGATGCGCAACGTGCTGCGCTTCTTCGGCCGCTTCTTGATGACCGTCGTCTCCGTCGCCTGCTCCACGGCGCTCGTCCTTGCGGGGCTTTCCATCCTCGACTGCTGTCTCTTCCAGGATATCGGCGGCCCCGCCATGATCGGCATCTCCGTCATCGTGCTCATCTTCGCGGCGCTGCTCAACTTCGTCGTGACGTACACGCTCACCAACATCAACATCAGCGAGCGGGAACGCGAGCTTGCGACGCTGATGGTGCTGGGCTATCAGGATAAAGAGGTCGCGGGCTATATCTACCGCGAGATCTATATCACGAGCTCCATCGGGATGCTCTGCGGCATCCCCTTCGGCGCGCTCGTCTGCCTGTTCATCTTTCAGGTGATGGGATTCGGCTCGGTCGCGGGCATCTCGTGGTTCGTCTGGATCCTCGCCCCCCTTCTCTCCATCCTCTTCACCATCCTCGTCACGCTCATGCTGCGCCACAAGATCGTGCGCATCGATATGAACGATAGCTTAAAGGCGATCGAATGAACGCCCCCCGGGACGCCGCACGGCGTCCCCTTTTTGTGCGGGGAGATTGCGTTTTTTCGGGAAATGTGCTATACTGTATCACATACTGTAAGGGAAAAATAGGAACCACGCTTTTTGCGGCATCTTTTGCGCGCCTTGCCGTTCATCGTCTTTACAATACGCGGGTATTGCGGCATCCTCTTCGCGGCAACTC
>CALVUC010000044.1 GCA_944363395.1 uncultured Clostridia bacterium
CCGCCTGCGGGCGCCGGAGGCGCGGGAGGGGTGGGGATATCGGTGACGATGGATTCGGTCGTCAGCAGCGTCGAAGCGACGGACGCCGCGTTCTGCAGCACGGAGCGGGTGACCTTGGTGGGGTCGATGATGCCGCTCTCTTCCATGTCGCAATAGACGTTCTTGAGCGCGTTGAAACCGTAGTTGGGGTTATTCTGCGAGACGATCTTCTCGACGACGACGCTGCCGTCCACGCCCGCGTTTGCCGCGATCTGACGGACGGGCGCTTCGCACGCCTTGAGGATGATCTGCGCGCCCGTCTTTTCATCGCCCGAAAGCGAATCGACGAGCTTTTGCAGGACGGGGATGCAGGAGAGCAGCGCGCTGCCGCCGCCGGGGACATAGCCCTCTTCGACCGCCGCCCTCGTTGCGGCGAGCGCGTCGTCGATGCGCAGCTTCTTCTCCTTCATCTCGACCTCGGTCGCCGCGCCGACGTTGATGACCGCAACGCCGCCCGCGAGCTTTGCGAGGCGCTCCTGCAGCTTCTCCCTGTCGTAATCGGAGGTCGTGACCTCGATCTGCGACTTGATGGACGCAACGCGCGCCTTGATGTTTTCCTTGCTGCCGGCGCCGTCGATGATGGTGGTGTTGTCCTTATCCACCTTGACCTGGTTGGCTCTGCCGAGCATATCGGGCGTGACGTCCTTGAACTCATAGCCCAGATCGGAGGAGATGACCGTGCCGCCCGTAAGGACCGCGATATCTTCGAGCATCGCCTTCCTTCTGTCGCCGAAGCCGGGCGCTTTGACCGCGACGCAGTTGAACACGCCCTTGAGCTTGTTGACGATGAGCGCCGCAAGCGCGTCGCCTTCGACGTCCTCCGCGATGATCAGAAGCCTTGCGCCCTGCTGTGCGAGAGGCTCGACGATGGGCAGGATCTCCTGAAGGTTGGAGATCTTCTTGTCGGTGATCAGGATGTAGGGGTTGTCGAGCACCGCTTCCATCTTGTCGGTATTGGTGACCATGTAGGCGGAAGCATAGCCCCTGTCAAACTGCATCCCTTCGACGGTGGTGAGTTCCGTCGTCATGGACTTGCCCTCTTCAACGGTGATGACGCCGTCCTTGCCGACGATCTCCATCGCCTTTGCGATGAGTTCGCCGACCGTCTCGTCGCCTGCCGAGATGGAAGCGACCTGCGAGATCGCCTTCTTGCCGTCCACCGTCTTGGAGATGGAGCGGATCTGTGCGACCGCGGCTTCCACCGCCTTGTCGATGCCCTTTCTCAGAATGATGGGGTTTGCGCCCGCGGCAAGGTTTTTCAGCCCTTCGCGGATGATCGCCTGCGCCAGAAGCACGGCGGTCGTGGTGCCGTCGCCCGCGACGTCGTTGGTCTTGGTGGAGACCTCCTTCACGAGCTGTGCGCCCATGTTTTCAAAGGGATCGGGGAGTTCGATCTCCTTGGCGATCGTTACGCCGTCGTTGGTGATGAGGGGAGCGCCGTACTTCTTATCGAGCACGACATTCCTGCCCTTGGGACCCAACGTGATCTTGACCGTGTCTGCAAGTACGTTTACGCCCGTTTCGAGCGCCTTTCTTGCGTCATCTCCGTATTTGATCTGCTTAGCCATATCTTGATCTCCTTATGATTTCAAAATTTCAGTTACTCGACGATCGCGAGGATGTCGCTCTGCTTGATGATGGTGAACTCTTTGCCGTCGACCTTGAAGTCGGTGCCCGCATATTTGGAGCAAAGGACTTTGTCGCCGACTTTGACCTGCATGACGATCTCTTTGCCGTCCACGACGCCGCCGGGACCGACTGCCACAACGACGCAGGTCTGCGGCTTCTCCTGCGCAGACGAAGGCAGGATAAATCCGCTCTTGGTCTTTTCTTCAACGGTGACCGCTTCCACGACGACTTTGTCGAACAAGGGTTTGATGTTCATGATGACCTCCGAAAGACATTTTTTATTATCGTATCTATTATAAACAGGCGGGGACGCGGTCAAACGCAGACGGGAAATTTTTTCCTTATTTTTTTGCCGCGGGGCGCGGTTTTTTTTGCCGTGCATTGACAGGCGGCTTTTTTTTGTGTATAATGAAGCGAGTACGGAAAACGGAGGGGCATATGAACAAGTGGGACAAGCGTTTCATGGAGCTTACGGAGCAGGTCGGCGGCTGGTCGAGCTGTTTCCGCCGCAAGGTGGGGGCGGTCATCGTGCGCGACAAGCGCGTCATGACGACGGGCTACAACGGCGCGCCCGCAGGCATCGCCTCGTGCATCCAACGCGGCGAGTGCCTCAGGGAAAAGCTCGGTATCCCTTCGGGAACGCGCGCGGAGTTGTGCTACGGCGTCCATGCCGAACAGAACGCCATCATCCAGGCGGCGCGCTACGGCATCAATATCTTCGGCGCGACGCTCTACTGTACCCACCAGCCCTGCGTCATCTGCGCAAAAATGATCATCAACGCGGGCATCGCGCGCGTTGTATATAAGGAAGGATATCCCGATGAATTTTCCTTGAAGCTCTTTGAGGAAGCGGGGACCAAGATCGAAAAATACGAGGAGTGAACAAGTATGCAGCATCCCATCGTCACCTTTGAAATGGCAGACGGCAAAGTGTTCAAAGCGGAACTCTATCCCGAGACCGCGCCCAACACCGTCAACAACTTTTTGTCCCTTGTCCGCAAGGGCTTTTACGACGGCGTCATCTTTCACCGCGTTATCGCGGGATTCATGATCCAGGGGGGCGACCCCAACGGCGTCGGCACGGGCGGTCCCGGCTATCACATCAAGGGCGAGTTTGCCGCGAACGGCGTCAAAAACGATCTGAAACACACGCGCGGCGTACTTTCGATGGCGCGCGCGCAGCATCCCGACTCCGCAGGCTCGCAGTTCTTCGTCATGCACGCGGACGCCGACTATCTCGACGGGCAGTATGCCGCCTTCGGCAAGGTCGTCGAGGGGATGGACGCCGTCGACGCCATCGCCTCCGTCCGCACGGACTTCCGCGATAAGCCGCTTCGGGAACAAAAGATGAAAAGGGTGACGGCGGAGACCTTCGGCGTCTCCTATCCCGAGCCCGAGACGCTGTAAGGGGGACAGAGCCATGATCGACAATACCATCTATCAGAACCCGCTCTGCACGCGCTACGCAAGCCGCGAGATGCAGGAAAATTTCGGGGACGAGAAGCGCTTCCGCCTGTGGAGAAAACTGTGGATCGCTCTCGCCGAATCGGAGATGGAGCTGGGGCTCCCGATCACGCAGGCGCAGGTGGACGAGATGAAGGCGCACGCGGACGACATCGACTATGAGAAAGCGGAGGCGTACGAGCGGCAGTTCCGCCATGACGTCATGGCGCACGTCCATGCCTTCGGCGACGCCGCGCCCTCCGCCGCGCCCATCATCCATCTCGGCGCGACGAGCTGCTTCGTCGACTGCAATTCCGAGGTCATCATCATGAAGGACGGGCTGGACATCCTCCTGAAAAAGCTCGTCAACGTCATGGACAAACTCAGGGCGTTCGCCCTGAAATATAAGGACGTCCCCACGCTCGGCTTTACGCATCTGCAGCCCGCGCAGCTCACGACGGTGGGCAAACGCGCCACGCTCTGGCTGCAGGATCTCATGCTCGACTATGAGAACCTCGTAAACCTTTGCGAGCACGTCCGTCTGCGCGGCGTCAAGGGTACGACGGGTACGCAGGCGAGCTTCATGGAGCTGTTTGAGGGCGACGAGGAGAAGGTCAAGGAATTGGAAAGGCGCGTCACGCGCAAACTCGGCTATGAGAAGGTGTACGGCGTGACGGGGCAGACCTACCCGAGGAAATTTGACTACAACGTGCTGTGCGTTCTCTCGCAGATTGCCCAGTCGGCGTATAAATTCTCCAACGATATCCGCATTTTGCAGAACATGAAGGAGGTGGAGGAGCCCTTTGAAAAATCGCAGATCGGCTCTTCCGCGATGGCGTACAAGCGCAACCCGATGCGCTGCGAGCGCATGGGTTCGCTGTGCCGTTTCATGCTTTCTCTGCCCGTGAACACCGCCGTCACCGCTTCGACGCAATGGTTCGAGCGCTCGCTGGATGACTCGGCAAACCGCCGCATCGTCAACGCGCAGGCGTTTCTGACGGTGGACGCCGTACTCAATATCTATATGAACGTCGCCGAAAATTTAGTCGTCTATGAAAAGGTCATCGCCAAGCACATTGCGGCGGAACTGCCCTTCATGGCGACGGAAAATATCATGATGGAATGCGTCAAGGCGGGCGGAAACCGTCAGGAACTGCACGAGCGCATCCGCGTTCTCTCCATGCAGGCGGGCGCCAATGTCAAGGCGGAAGGAAAGGAGAACGATCTTCTCGACCGCATCCGCGCGGACGAACTGTTCCGTGCCGTCCGCGACCGTCTCGACGACATCCTCGATGCGAAAAAGTTCGTCGGCCGCGCGCCCGGTCAGACGGTGGAGTTCATCTCCCGCGAGATCGATCCCATTCTTGAGCGGCACAAAGACCTGCTCGGCGCGCGCGGCGACGTCCGCGTATAGGAGGTGTCTATGAAGGTGCTTGTGACGGGCGGCGCGGGCTTTATCGGCTCGCATACCGTTCTCGAACTTTTGGAGGCGGGGTATGAGGTCGTCGTCGTCGACAATCTCTGCAACGCGCGGGAAGAGAGCCTTCGCCGCGTGAAGCAACTCACGGGGAAGGAGATCGCGTTCTATAATCTGGACGTGCGCAACCGCGAGGATCTGCGCGCCGTCTTTGCGGCGCATAAGATCGACTGGGTCATCCACTTCGCAGGATTGAAGGCGGTGGGGGAGAGCGTCAAAAAACCGCTGCTCTATTACGATAACAATCTCATCTCCACACTCGTCCTTCTGGAGACGATGCAGGAAAACGGCGTGAGAAATCTTGTCTTTTCTTCGTCCGCGACGGTCTACGGCGAGCCGGAGCGCCTTCCGCTCGACGAGACGTGCCGTCTCTCCGCGACCAATCCGTACGGGATGACCAAGCTCATGCAGGAGAATATGCTGCGCGACATCGGCAGCGCGGACAGCCGCTGGAACATCGTGCTTCTGCGCTACTTCAATCCCGTCGGCGCGCATCCTTCGGGCAGGATCGGTGAGGATCCCAAAGGCATCCCCAACAACCTCATGCCCTATGTGGCGCAGGTCGCGAGCGGGAAACTCGAATGTATCGGCGTGTTCGGCAACGACTATCCCACGCCGGACGGAACGGGCGTCAGGGACTATATCCATGTCGTCGATCTTGCAAAAGGTCACGTCGCCGCCATCCGCGCTTTGAAGGAGCCGGGCGTCCGCGTCTACAACCTCGGCACGGGGAAGGGATACAGTGTCCTCGATATGATCCACGCCTTTGAAAAGGCGTGCGGGAAACAGCTTCCCTACAAGATCCTGCCCCGCCGCGCGGGCGATGTTCCCGCCTGCTACGCTTCGAGCGCAAAGGCGGAGCGAGAACTGGGCTGGAAGGCGCAGTACGGGCTGGAAGAGATGTGCCGCGACCAGTGGAACTGGCAGAAACATAACCCGAACGGGTATGACGAGGCATAAAAAAGCATAGGATAAAGATTGCGCGCCCGCGGCTTCTGCCGCGGGCGCGCTTTTGTGAGCGGCGCACAGCGCACGTTTGCTTTTTTAGCAAGCCGCACGCTCTTTTCCGCGCCTTGTTCCGATCTTGTCCATGTTACGGTACAAACAAAAAGCAGAGGGGGAGACCCCTGCTTTTTTCCCTGTGTTTTGCGGGTAAAAATGCTGCTCTGCAAGCCGTGCGGCGGGGGCGAGGAAGCGCGCCCTTTCCGCTGCGCGGTGGCGAAAACGCAAGCGATCGGATCCCGCGGCATGAAGAAAGGGCGCAAGATGCGCCCTTATCCTCGGTTTGGTGCGGTCGACAGGAATTGAACCTGCATGGTGTGAACCACAAGATCCTTAGTCTTGCGCGTCTGCCAGTTCCGCCACGACCGCGTTTCGTTTGACAGCTTCGTTATTGTACCCCAAACGAAAGGAAAAGTCAAGCCTTATTGGTATAAAATCTGATATTTTTTCTTGAAATCAAAAACTTTTTTTTCATAGGCGCGCGTCTCGGGATAGGGGATGGTCTGCAGCGTTTTGCCGTCCGATGAGTACGCGGGGTCGCGCAGCCAGGCGCGGACCGTCCCTTCGCCTGCGTTATAGGCGCATACGGCGGTATGCTCGTCGGAAAAGCGCCCGATGAGATAGGAGAGGTATCTGCACCCGATCATGGTATTGTATGCGCCGTCCAAAAGATCGCCCTCGGCGAGCCCCTCGCGGCGGACGATGAATTCTGCCGTCGAAGGGAGGAGCTGCATGAGTCCGACCGCGCCCGCGCGGCTGACGGTGTTCTCGTCAAATCCGCTCTCCGCCTTCATCACGGCATAGACGAGGGCGGGTTCTACGCCGCTCTCCTTCACGATGCTTGGGTACGGACGGCGGTAGCAGAGCCGCAGCGACGCATAGAGCGCGGCGGAAAGCAGAACGGCGGCAGCGGCACACAGCAGGAGAGAGCGTACATACTTCATATATATGGAGTATGCGCCGTCCGTCGGGAACTTTCCAAAGTTTACAGCAAGCCGAGCGAGCGGAGCGCGTCCGCCGTTTTTTTGCGCAGGTCTTCCATGCCTGCGTCGTTGGTGAGGACGATGCAGCCGTCCGCAGGCAGGCTCTCGTGGTCGACCTGCCGCGCCATGCGTGCGAGCGCCTGCTCGCGCGTCAGACCGTCGCGGCGGATGACGGAGGCGATGCGCGCCTCTTTGTCCCGCCGGACGTCGAGCACGGCGTCGAACATTGCCGCCGTCCCGCTTTCAAACAGCAGGGGAACTTCGCAGAAGGCGACGGGATGGGGCGCCATTGCCTCCTGCATCGCGTGCAGGATGCGAGGATGCGCCAAGGCATTGAGCTTTTCGAGCGACGCATCGTCCGAAAAGACGCGCGCGGCGATCTTTTTTTTGTCGGGGACGCCGTCTGTACAGCAGTCGGGAAAGGCGTCTTTGAGCGTCTGCAGATATCCTTCCTCCTGCCAGAGCCCGCGGTTGAACTCGTCGCAGGAGAAGGCGGGGAACCCAAGTTCCCGAATAAAGGCAAGCACGGCGGACTTTCCGCTGCCCATCCCTCCCGTGACGGCGATCTTATTTGGCGTCATACCAGCTCCTCCCCGCGGAGACGTCGGCAACGAGGGGAACGCGCAGCGCTGCCGCCTGTTCCATCTCCTCCTTTAAGAGCCGCTTTGCCTGCTCCGCTTCCTCTTCGGGCGCGTCGAGGATGAGTTCGTCGTGGACTTGCAGGACGAGCCGCGCGCGCATTTTTTCGCGCTCCAGACGGTCGGCGACGCGCAGCATGGCGATCTTGATGATGTCCGCCGCGCTGCCCTGCAGAGGCATATTCATGGCGGCGCGCTCGCCGAAGGCGCGCGCGTTGCGGTTGGAGGATTTCAGTTCGGAAATATATCTCCTGCGCCCGAGCAGCGTGGTGACGTAGCCGTCCTCTCCCGCGCGGCGCACGTTTTCGTCCATATAGGCGCGTACTTCGGGATGCGAGGCGAAGTAGGCGTTGATGTAGCGCTGCGCCTCGTCGTTGGAACAGCCCAGATCTTTTGCGAGCCCGAAGGCGCTCATGCCGTAGATGATGCCGAAATTGATGGTCTTTGCCCTGCGCCGCAGCTCTGGCGTCACCTCTACGAGCGGCACATGAAAGAGTTTCGCTGCCGTTGCGGCGTGGATGTCCTGTCCCTTGCGGTACGCCTCCGTGAGCGCCCTGCATTGGGAAAAATGGGCGAGCAGGCGCAGCTCGATCTGGGAATAGTCGGCATCGACGAGGAGATTCCCTTCGCGGGCGATGAACAGTTTTCTCAATTCCCGTCCCATCTCGGTGCGGACGGGGATATTTTGCAGGTTGGGGTTGGCGCTCGAGAGCCGCCCCGTCGTCGTCATCGTCTGAAAGTAGGTGGTGTGTACGACGCCGCCCTGCACGAGGGGGCGGATCCCGTCCACATAGGTCGACTGCAATTTCTGCACTTCGCGGTACTTTAAGATGAGCCCGGCGATCTCGTGCTCTTCCGCGAGTTTTTCCAGCACTTCCGCATTGGTGGAATAGCCGCCGCGGATGTTCTTTTTGACGCCGCGCGCGCTGTATCCGAGCCGTTCAAACAGCACCTCGGAGAGCTGGAAGGGGGAATTTAAGTTGAACGTCTTTCCCGCAAGGCGGTAGATGCGTTCGGAGAGTGCATCCATCTCCTTTTTGAAACGCTCGGAAAAGACGGGGAATTTGGTCATGTCCACGCAGACGCCCGTCTGCTCCATGGCGAACAGGACGCGCGAAAGGGGAAGTTCGAGGTCGCGGTAGAGCGATTTGTCCGTCTCGCTCGCCGCCTGCTCGGCGTCGCGGAAGGCAAGGAGCACCGCGTATGCGCGGCACTGTTCGGGCAAGCCGTACTCTGCGGCAAGTTCCGCGCCCGAAGGCGTGCGGCGGTTGGAATCGGCGAGATAGCGCAAGAGGGAGACGTCGTCCGTGCGGCAGCCGACGGCGACGCCGAACGTATCATGCAGGAAGTGAGCCGCCGCCTTTGCGTCCGAACACACGGCGCGCTTGTCACCCGAGAAGAGTTCGGCAAAGAGCGGTGTGAGATCGGCGGGCAAAAAACCGGGTTCCAGCAGGTTTTGTTTGAGATGAAAGATATATTCCGTCCTGCCGTCGCACAGATGGATGTCGTTTTCGGCAAGGAAGGCGAACTCCGTCATCGTTTTTGCGTGCGCAAGGAGCGCGGGGAGATCGTCCTGCGCGCATTCCTTTACGGCTGCGGTCTGCGCTTGCTGCGCCTGCGGCGCGCCGAAAAAGCTGCTCGAAAGCAGCGAGCGGAATTCCAGCCCCGCAAACAGCCCGCGTGCCTCTTCGGAGAAGGGAAGATCGATCTCGCAGTCTGCAAGCGCCGTCGGGAGGGGAACGTCCCTGTCGATCGTGGCGAGCCTGCGCGAAAGGTAGGCATCCTCGCGGCAGCTCTCGAGTTTTTGCCGCACGCCCGCCGAAAGTTCGTCCAGATGGGCGTACACGCCGTCCAGGTCACCGTATTTGGAGAGCAGGGAAAGGGCGCTTTTGGGACCGATGCCCTTTACGCCCGGGATATTGTCCGAGCTGTCGCCCATCAGAGATTTGAGTTCGATGACCTGCGCGGGCGTGATGCCCTCTTTTTCAAAGAAGTTGTCCTTTGTCAGACGCTCGAGTTCCGTCACGCCGCGCTTTGTCATGCAGACGCCGACGTGCTCTCCGATGAGTTGGTAACTGTCCCTGTCTCCCGTGTAGATGAGCGTCTCCACGTCCGGGAAGCGGCGGGAGAGGGTGCCGAGGATGTCGTCCGCCTCGTAGCCCTCCTTCTCGACGATACAGATCTTCATCGCGCGCAGCACATCTTTGAGAACGGGGACCTGTACGGCGAGCTCCTCGGGCATGGGCTTGCGCGTCGCCTTATAGCCGTCGTACATCTTATGGCGGAACGTGGGGGCGCGCAGATCGAACGCCACCGCCATATAGCGGGGCGATTCGTCCTCGAGGATCTTGAAGAGCAGCCGCACAAAGCCGAAGATGCCGTTGGTCGGCTGTCCCGCCTTGGTGGAGAAGGGGGCGATCGCGTAGAACGCGCGGTTCAAAAGGCTGTTGCCATCGATGAGAATGAGTTTGTCCATATTTACATTGTACCACGCCTGCCATGTTTTTGCAAGAACCTGAGGAAAAACGCTTGATTTTTCCCGCGAACTATACTATAATTTTTTCCGTAATACGCCGTCGTGGTGAAACTGGCAGACGCAACAGACTCAAAATCTGTCGGGGGCGACCCCGTATCGGTTCGATTCCGATCGACGGCACCAAAACCCCGCAGGAGCCTTCGCTCCTGCGGGGTTTTGACGTCCGTAAGATTGGAATGGAAAATTCCTTCGATTGCGTGCGAGGAGGCGGCGCAGCGCGGAGTGGGAAAGAACCGAACCTTTTCCCGCCGACGAAGCTCTCGACCGAAGGGAGAGAT
>CALVUC010000045.1 GCA_944363395.1 uncultured Clostridia bacterium
TAGATCTCGTCGGCGAGCATCTTGTCCGTCATGATGGTCGCGGGGTTGGAGTTGCACAGGACGACGTTGACGCCCGCGTCCTTCAGGACGCGGCACGCCTGCGCGCCCGCATAGTCAAATTCCGCCGCCTGTCCGATGACGATGGGTCCCGAACCGATGACGAGCACCTTCTTGATATCACTTCTCTTCGGCATATCCTTTCTCCTTTCTCATGTTGGCAATAAAGCGGTCGAACAGGTAATTGGCGTCGTGCGGGCCGCCGCACGCTTCGGGATGGAACTGCACCGTCGCCGCGCGCACGGAGGGATAGTCGACGCCCTCGCAGGTGCCGTCGTTGGCATTGATGAAGGTGAGTTTTCCGTCCTTGACGGAGTCGGAGACGACCTCGTAGCCGTGGTTCTGCGAAGTGATGAACACCTTGCCCGTGACGAGGTCCTTGACGGGCTGGTTGGCGCCGCGGTGTCCGTACTTCATCTTGCGCGTCTGACCGCCCATCGCGAGCGCGAAGAGCTGATGCCCGAGACAGATCCCGAAGATGGGCTTCTTCCCGATGAGTTTTCTGATGTTTGCGACGACTTCGGTATTTTCGGCGGGGTCGCCGGGCCCGTTGGTAAGCATGATGCCGTCGGGCTCGTACGAGAGCGCCTCCTCCGCCGTCGTTTCGGCGGGGACTTCGATGACGTGGCAGCCGCGCTTGACGAGTTCGCGCACGATGTTGCCCTTCGCGCCGAAGTCATAGACGACGACCTTCAGCCCGTCCTTATCCCCCTTCTCGCTGACCGTGTGCGAGGAGACCGTCTTGACCGCATCCTTCACGCGGTAGCTTTTGAGCGCCGAAAGATCGGTGAGCGGACGGAAGGTGAGCGCCGCGTTCATGACGCCCGCCTCGCGGACGATGCGCGTGAGTTCGCGCGTGTCCACCCCGTAGACGGCGGGGACGTCCTGCTCCTTCAAAAACTGTCCGAGCGTCATTTCACAGCGGAAGTTGGAGGGGTAGTCGCACTTCTCGCGCACGACGTACGCCGTGAGCCGGCACTTCGGGCTCTCCATGTCGGCGGTGATGACGCCGTAATTTCCGATGAGGGGGAATGTCTGCGTGACGATCTGTCCGTAGTAACTGGGATCGGTGAGCGTCTCGATATAGCCCGTCATGCCCGTCGTAAAGACGAGCTCGCCGACGACTTCGCGTTCCGCGCCGAAGGAATACCCTTCAAACACCTTGCCGTTCTCCAGCGTGAGATAGATTTTTTTATCCATATGATCTCCTTCCGCTTTTTTTTCGTTGGTCGGTTTTTACTGCATGAGTTTGCACAGCACAGCCTTCTGCGCGTGCAGCCTGTTCTCGGCTTCTTCAAAGATCTCGTCCGCATGCGCTTCGAACACGTCCGCCGTGATCTCCTCGCCGCGGTGCGCGGGCAGGCAATGCAGCACCATCGCGTCGGGACGGGCGGCGCGCATCACCGCCTCGTTGACCTGATAGCCCGCAAACGCCCTTTCGCGCTTTGCCTTTTCTTCCTCCTGCCCCATCGACGCCCAGACGTCGGTATACACGACATCCGCGTCCCGCGCCGCCTCGCACACGTCCGTGGTCATCGTGAACGAGCCGTTCTCCTTTGCCCACGCGACGAGCTGCGCATCGGGCTCATAGCCTGCGGGGCAGGCAATGGAGAACGCCATGCCCGTCTTGACCGCGCCCACCATCAGAGAGTTCGCCATGTTGTTGCCGTCGCCGATGAAGCACATCTTGAGCCCCTTGAAGGCGCCCTTCTTTTCGCGGATGGTCATGAGGTCCGCGAGCACCTGGCAGGGATGACAGTAATCGGTCAGCCCGTTGATGACGGGGATGGAGCCGTACTTTGCAAGATCCTCCACCTCTTTTTGCGCAAAGGTGCGGATCATGATGCCGTCCAGATAGCGCGAGAGGACGCGCGCCGTGTCCTCGACGGGCTCGCCGCGCCCGATCTGCAGGTCGCGGTTGGACAAAAAGAGCGCGTAGCCGCCCAGCTCGTACATTCCCGCCTCAAAGGAGACGCGGGTGCGCGTGGAGGACTTCTGAAAGATCATGCCCAGCTTTTTGCCCTTTAAGTATTCCTTGCGGATGCCGTGGCTGCGCTCGTATTTGAGCTGGTCGGCAAGGTTGAGGATGGTGAGGATCTCCTCCCTCGAAAGGTCTGCAAGTTTCAACAAATGTTTCATGAAAGCACCTCTTTTAAGATGGAAAGCCCTTCGTCCATCTCCGTCTTTGTAATGGTGAGCGGCGGCAGGAGACGCACCCGCTCGTGTGCGGTGAGGACGAGCAGTCCCCTCTCGAGGCAGGCGGCGGCGACCTCTTTTGCGGGTCTTCCGACCGTGAGCCCGATCATCATGCCCAGCCCCGTCACTTCCCGCACGCCGTCAAAGCCCTGTAATTTTGCGCGCAGATAGGCGGCTTTGCCCTGCACCTCGAGCAGGAACCCGGGCGTGAGGCGTCCGATGACGTTGCACGCCGCGGCGCACGCGACGGGATTCCCGCCGAACGTGGAGCCGTGATCGCCCGCGCCGAGCGCGTCCTCCGCCCGCCCGAAAAACAGGCAGGCGCCGATGGGAAGCCCGCCCGCGAGCCCCTTCGCCGTAGTGACGATATCGGGCGAAATGCCGTACTGTTCGTAGGCATAGAGCGTGCCGCACCGCCCGTTGCCGCTCTGCACCTCGTCGCAGATGAGCAGGACGTCGTTGCGCCTGCACCAGTCGGCGAGCTCGCCGACAAAGCGCGCGGGCAGGGCGTTGACGCCGCTCTCCCCCTGCACGCACTCGATGATGACGGCGCAGGTATCGCTGCCCGCGACGCGCATCACGTCCGCAAGTTCGGGCGCGGCGTACGAGACGTCCGGCACGAAGGGACCGAAATATTTATGGAAGGCGTCCTGTCCCGTAGCGGTAAGCGTAAAGAGCGTCCTGCCGTGGAAGCTCCCCTTCAGGGAGACGATCCTGTCCCGCTCCTCCCCGTATTTGAGGAAGGAATACCTGCGCGCCGCTTTGAGCGCGCACTCGTTCGCCTCCGCGCCCGAGTTGGAGAAGAACACCCGCTTTGCGCCCGTCCGCTCGCACAGCATCTGCGCGAGGCGGGACTGCGGCTCCGCATAGTAATAGTTGCTGACGTGCTGGATCTTATTCAGCTGATCGATGACCGCCTTCTTCCATGCTTCGTCGTTGGCGCCGAACACGTTGACCGCGATGCCCGACCCGAAGTCGATGTATTCCCTGCCTTCGCTGTCGGTGAGCGTCGCGTTTTTCCCGCCGACGAGCGCAACGGGATAGCGCGCATACGTCTTTGCGACGTACGTCCCGTCCAGCCGCTGTATTTCCTGAAAATTCATGCGATCTCCTAAATACCGCAAAAAGGGCGACCGAGATCAGTCACCTTTTACGAACATTGTACCCTGCCCCTCGTTGGAGAGGAGCTCGAGCAATATGGAATGTTTGACCCTGCCGTCCGTGATGAACACGCGGCCGACGCCGTTGCGGATGGCGTCGCGGCAGCAGTGGATCTTGGGGATCATGCCCCCCGAAATGACGCCTTCCTTGACGAGCGAAGGGATGTCCGAAACGAACACCTTTTTGATGAGGCTGTCCTCGTCGTCCTTCCTGCGCAAAAGCCCGCGCACGTCCGTCATCAGAATGAGGCTCTCCGCCTTCAGCGCGCCCGCAATGGCGGACGCCGCCGTATCGGCGTTGACGTTGTAAATATTGCCGTCGTCGTCAAACCCGACGGAGGAAATGACGGGAAGATATCCCGCTTCGAGCGTCTTTACGATGATATCGGTGTCGACGGCGTCGATCTTGCCGACGAAGCCCAGTTCCTCGCTCTCCTTGCTGCAAAGGAGCATCCTGCCGTCGATGCCCGAAAGCCCCGCCGCCCGTGCGCCCAGCTCGCCCAGAAGATGCACGAGCCCCTTGTTGACCTTGCCCGCGAGCACCATGCGCACGACTTCCGCCGTCTCCTCGTCCGTATAGCGCAGCCCGCCCACAAAACGGGACGCGATGCCCATGCGCTGCAGGGTCTGCGAGATCTCCGGTCCGCCGCCGTGAACGAGAACGACTTTGATCCCGACGAACTGCAAAAGGGTCATGTCGCGCATGACCAGCTTTTTGAGCGTCTCGTCCGTCATGGCGTTGCCGCCGTACTTGATGACGAGGATCTTATTCTGATACTTCTCGATATAGGGCATCGCCTCGAGAAGGATCTCTGCCTGTTCCGCTTTCTCCGTCACGTTCTGTAATCTCCGTTGATCTTTACATAGTCATAGGTGAGATCGCATCCCCATGCCGTCGCCTTGTATCTGCCGCCGCCCGCCGAGACATCGATGACGATCTCCTTTTCGGAGAGGATGCGCTTGGCGTCCTCCTCGGAAAAGCCGATGCCCCTGCCGTCCTTACAGACAACGATCGAGCCCGCCGCCGAGGAAAAGGCGACGTCGATCGCGTCGACGTTGAGGTCGGCGCCCGAGTAGCCGAGCGCGCACAGCACTCTCCCCCAGTTGGCGTCCGCCCCGAACATCGCCGCCTTGACGAGGTTGGAGCCGATGACCGACTTTGCGGCGAGATTTGCGTCCTTTTGCGACTTCGCCCCGCGGACGCGGCACTCGATGAGCTTGGTCGCTCCCTCGCCGTCCGCCGCGAGCATCCTGCACAGCGCGCTCGTCACCGTATGGAGCGCCCTGCGGAAGGCGCGCAGATCCGCCCCGTCCGAGACGATCTCCCTGTTCCCTGCAAGCCCGCTCGCCATCACGCACAGGGTGTCGTTGGTCGAAGTGTCCGCGTCCACGCTGAGCATATTGAGAGAGGTCTTCACGTCTGCCGAGACCGCCTTCTGCAGCATGGCGGGCGAGATGGCTGCGTCCGTCGTGACGAACATGAGCAGCGTCGCCATATTGGGGCAGATCATGCCCACGCCCTTGGCGATCGCGCCGATCGTGCAGGGGACGCCGCCCAGCGTGAAGGTGAAAGCGATCTCCTTTTTGACGGTGTCCGTCGTCATGATGGCTTCCGCCGCCGCGATGCTGTTGTCGCCCAGCCCCTTCGTGAGCTCCTCCATGCCCGCCGCGATGGGGTCGATGGAGAGCTGCTGCCCGATGACGCCCGTGGACGCGACGACGACGTCGCCCTTCGGGATGCCGGTGTAGCGCTCGACGAGGGCGCACATCGCCTCGGCGATCTCCACGCCGTTCGCGTTGCAGGTGTTGGCGTTGCCGCTGTTGACGATGACCGCCTGCGCGTAGCCGTCCGCCACGTTCTTTTTGGTGACGAGGATGGGCGCGCCCTTGACGAGGTTGCGCGTATAGGCGCACGCCGTCGCGCAGCGTTTGTCCGCGACGATGAGCGCCAGATCTTTTTTGACTTTGTTTTTGCGGATCCCGCAGTGAACGCCGTTCGCGCGGAACCCCTTGGGAGCACACACGCCCCCCGCGATCTGCTGTATCATATCTCTATCCTTACGATTATATCACAAAGAAAGCCGTTCGTCAAGCCCGAGCGCAAGATTCATGTTCTGAATTGCAGCGCCGGAGGCGCCTTTTCCCAGATTATCGAAGCGTGCCGTGAGCAGGATGCGCTCTTCCCCGCCGCCGACGAGCAGTTCCATGCGGTTGGTGCCGTTGAGCGTGTTCGCCGAAACGTAGCCCGACGGCTCTTCCCCCACCGAAATAAAATAACTCCCGTCGTAGTGCGCGCGCAGCACTTCCTTCACGTCCGCCGCCGTCACCTTCACGCAGAGAAGTTCCGAAAAGAGCGGGACGCTGACCGTCATGCCGCAGTAATAGTCGCAGACGTACGGGCAAAAGACGGGCGTACGGGTGAGCGAGCACACCTTGCGCATCTCGGGCAGGTGCTTGTGCTCGAGCGAGAGCGCGTACAGGCGGGGCGTATCGTACAGCGGGGAACGCTCCGCCGCCTCGTACTCCGCGATCCCCTTCTTCCCCGCGCCCGAATAGCCGCTCACGGCGTGGCAGACGAAGGGATAATCCTTCGGCGCGATGCCCGCCGCGATGAGCGGATAGACGAGGGCGATAAAGCCCGAGGCGTAGCAGCCGGGGTTGGCGATGCGCTTGCCCTTCCGGACGGCGTCGCGGTGCGCCGCGGAGAGTTCCGGAAAGCCGTACGCCCAGCCGTCCGCGACGCGGTGCGCCGTAGAGGCATCGATGACGACGGTATGTTCGTTTTCCACAAGCCCCGCAGCCTCGCGCGCGGCGTCGTCGGGCAGACACAAAAACACGGCGTCCGCCGCGTTGATCGCCTCCCTGCGCGCCTCCCTGTCCTTGCGCAGCGCTTCGGGCAGCGTGAGGAGAGTGACGTCCTCCCGCCGTCCCAACATTTCGCGAATGCGGAGACCCGTGGTCCCCGCACTCCCGTCGATAAATACCTTGATCATATTATTTGAGCTTTTTCTGATCGAGCAGCGCCTTCACCTTGACGGGCAGCCCGAACAGGTTGATGAATCCCTCGGAATCTTTCTGCGAATATGCGCCGCCGTCGTCCGAGAAGGTCGCGATGTCCTCACTGTACAGCGAATAGGGAGAACTGATGCCCGCGCTCGTGACGTTGCCCTTGTAGATGCGCAGCTTCACGTCGCCCGTGACCGTCTCCTGCGTCTTGGCAACGAAGGCGGAGAGCGCTTCCCGCAGGGGCGTGAACCACTGCCCGTCGTACACCATCTCGCCGAACTTGACGGCGACGAGCTGCTTGTAGTGCATGGTCGCCTTGTCGAGACAGATGGTCTCCAGCAGCCTGTGCGCCTCATAGAGGATGGTGCCGCCCGGCGTCTCGTACACGCCGCGCGATTTCATGCCGACGAGGCGGTTCTCGACGAGGTCGGCAAGCCCGACGCCGTTCTCCCCGCCGATCTTGTTGAGCGTCTCCACGATCTCCACCGCGCCCATCTTTTTGCCGTCGACGGCGGTCGGGATGCCCTTTTCAAAGTGGATGCTCACATACGAAGGCTTGTCGGGCGCCTGCATGGGCGATACGCCCAGTTCGAGGAAGCCCTCCTTTTCGTACTGCGGCTCGTTGGCGGGATCTTCGAGATCGAGCCCCTCGTGCGAGAGGTGCCACAAATTCTTGTCCTTGGAATAGTTGGTCTCGCGGTTGATCTTCAAGGGGATGTCGTGCGCCTCGGCGTACTCGATCTCCTCTTCGCGGCTCTTGATGTTCCAGATGCGCCAGGGCGCGATGATGGTCATTTCGGGCGCGAACGCCTTGATGGTCAGCTCGAAGCGCACCTGATCGTTGCCCTTGCCCGTGCAGCCGTGGCAGATGGCGTCTGCCCCCTCTTTCTTGGCGATGTCCACGATCGCCTTGGCGATGACGGGGCGCGCGAAGGACGTCCCCAGAAGGTACTTGTCCTCATATACGGCGCCCGCCTGCATGGTCGGGAAGATGTAGTCCTCGACAAATTCCTTTTTCAGATCGAGCACATACAGCTTGGACGCGCCCGTCTTTTTCGCCTTTTCTTCGAGCCCGTCCAGCTCCGTCCCCTGCCCGACGTCGCCCGAGACGGCGATGACCTCGCAGTTGTCGTAATTTTCTTTGAGCCACGGGATGATGATGGAGGTGTCCAACCCGCCCGAATAGGCGAGGACGACCTTTTTGACCTTCTTTTCCATTGCAGATTCCTCTTTCGGATTTTTTCATACGCCATTATACAAACGACGGGGACGCAAGTCAAGCATTTGCGCCCCCGTTTGCAAAATTTCTAAAAGAATTTTTGCATAAATTTTGTAAATAATGAATATATGCGTATATTATTCATATTTTCGTGAATATTCATCGATCAATATGCACTTCGTCGATCGCGGGATAAAAGGCGCGCAGGTCCTCTTTGGTGAACGCCCCCTCGTAGCGCCCCGTGAAGGGAACGCGCGTGTAAAAGATGAAGGAATCCTGCGAATCGCTCCCGCGGAAGGCCGCGACGTATCTGCCGCTCTTCGCCTTGACGGCGACGCAGCTGCCCGCGTCGTAGGTGAACGTCTTGCGCTTAGTGACGACGTGGACGACCTGCTCCGTGACCTCGACGGAGAGTACCGTCCCCATCGAGACGTACATGGCGTAAAAGGCGTAGAGGACGAGATAGGCGATGAGCGCGGCGGGCAGGACGAACCAGAAGCCGACATAGCCCAGAAAGGCGAATACGCCGCACACCATCAGCGCGGGGATGGCGAAACAGCTGAAGATGACGAAGATCTTTTTCATCCGCCTGACGTATGCCGTCAGGGCGGGCGGTTTTCGGATCATAACCCCTCCTTTTCAGGCGAAGCGGACGAGGAACTGCGTGAGGAGCTCCCCCTCGCAGCGCACTTCGCAGACGGCGCCGTACTCCCTGTCCTCGCGCCACAGGGAAAGCACGCTCCCCGGCTTTGCCTGCTTGGAATAGGTGAGCTGGAAGGAGCGCACCCGCCGTTCCCGCAGCTCGACCATCGTAAAGCAGTCAAAAAAGAAATCGGCGTACCGCGCGTTATTGGCGTGCAGGTAGTGATCGCAATGGCTCACGCCCACCCGCATCGTATACACCTCTTTCCCCGACGTGATGCGGGGGATCTTCCACGAAGGCGGCTCCGCCGTCCTCTGCGCGCGGTACGGGCAGTTCTCGTGCGCCGCGCCCAGCGCCTCGGGCCGCAGCATCGAGAACGTCGAAAGATCGACGAGGCACCAGCGCGACGCGATCGCCGCGACCTCCTCCTCTCCCACGCGGGCGCGGTAATCGCGCTCGAAAAAGACGTGACGGGGCGGCAGGGGCCAGGTCTCCATCGTGACCGTCTCGCCGAGGACGACGGGACGGCGCAGTTCGCAGTAGGTATTGACGATGATAAAGCCGAAATTGTTCGGCTTCAGGTCGGCGTAGCCGAAGCCCAGCTCGTCCGCGCTCGCCGTCGCCGCCTCCTGCGCCAGATCGAGCAGCGCCGAAGGGTGCAGCTCGTCCTTGAAATCAAAACTCGAATACCGCAGCGGATACGCCACGATCTTACAGTACTCGCTCATGGGATAAAGTATAACACACGCGCGCGGGAAAGTCAAACAAATCATGGCACGCCCGAAGAGAGCGCCGCAAGATAGGAGAGCGTCCCCGCGCAGACGGTCTCGGCGAGGCGCTCGCGGTACGCCGCGTCGAGCAGCAGCGCTTCGTCCGCCGCGTTGGAGAGAAACCCGCACTCGACGATGACGGCGGGGCAGGCGCTGTTGTTGAGGATATAGTAGTCCCCCGCGAGCGGCTCGCTACGCCGCACGCACTCCGGCATCGCGTTGAGCGCCGCCTGCACCGCGCAGGCGAGCGTGCGGGAGCGCGCGTCCGACGGGCGGAAAAAGACCTGCGCGCCGCGGCGGGTACGGTCGGAGAAATAGTTCTGATGGACGGAGATGACTGCGGCGGGCTCGCTCTCGCGGATGATCTCCGCACGGCGGCGCATATCCCGCTGCTTGTACCCCCTGACCGCCGCGCCGTACAGCCCCGCCTCGGTGGGACGGGTCTGGACGACGAGAAAGCCCGCCTCCTCGAACTGCGCCTGCAATCGCCGCGCGACGGCAAGATTGATGTCGCTCTCCTTCGTTCCCGACGTCACGCCGACAACGCCGCCGTCGATGCCGCCGTGGCCCGCGTCGATGACGACGACCAGCCGCACGGACGCCGACGTCTGCACGAGCGCATACAGACAGATGCTCACCGTCGCCGCGATCGCGAGCACGATCGCCGCGGCGCTCAGCGCCACGCGGTGACGGTACAAAAACTTCTTCCCCATGCGCTATT
>CALVUC010000046.1 GCA_944363395.1 uncultured Clostridia bacterium
GTCGGCGGCGGAGCGCGAGGCGCGCATTCAAAAGCCTGCCCCCGCCGCGACAAAGCCCACCCGGGCGCAGCGAAGGGATCGCCCGCACGCAAAAAGGCGGCCTCAAAAATGCCGCCTTTTTGCGCGGTACAGACCCCCATCCGATCCGCGCGTCATGGAAAAACGGGCGCGTCATGCGCCCGTTTTTCGTCGCTTCTTATTCCTCTTCCTTTGTCACGGACGTCGGCTCCTCCTTGGAGAGGAAGCGGTAGACGAGCGCCGCGAGCGCCGCGCCCGCAAGAGGTCCGACGATGAAGATCCAGATCTGCGAGATCGCCGTGAAATCACCGCCGATCATTTGCAGCAGCGCGGGTCCGAGCGAACGCGCGGGGTTGACGGACGTACCCGTCAGACGGATGCCGAGAAGGTGGACGAGCGTCAGGCTGAGCCCGATGACCGTCCCCGTGACCGCCTTGTTTTCCGTCTTGGACGTCACGCCGAGGATGGCGAGGACGAACGCGAACGTCAGGACGATCTCCGCCACGAGCCCGATCGCGAGCGACGCGCCGTCGCCGTACGCCGCAACGACGCCGTCCTGCACGGCGTTCCCGCCGAGGTTTTCAAAGGAGCCGAACAGCAGCCCGACGATCGCCGCACCGACGACGGCGCCCAGCACCTGCGAAAGGGCGTAGCCGATCAGCTCTTTGCCGCTCATCTTTTTGTTGATGAACATGGCGAGGCTCACCGCGGGATTGACGTGGCAGCCCGAAATATTCCCGATGGAATACGCCAACGCCACGATGGAAAGCCCGAACGCGAGCGCGGTCGCAATCAGCCCGTCGTTGCCCGTACAGCCCGTCGCCACGGCGACGCCGCAGCCGAACACGACGAGGAGCATCGTGCCGATGAACTCGGCGACATACTTCTTCATAGATCGCATTGTATTACCTCCGTACCGTCGGGTCGACCCGACTGCCCTTATTATAGCAAGTTTTTCCGAAATTGCAATAAAATTGCATACCGTGCAAAGAAAAACCGCAGCGTTGCCGCTGCGGCCGTTTGCTCAATAGACGCTGACTTGCTTCTTGTCTCTGCCCTTGCGCTCAAACTTCACGACGCCGTCCTTGAGGGCGAAGAGCGTATCGTCCCCGCCGATGCCGACGTTGTTGCCGGGATGGATCTTGGTGCCCCTCTGGCGGACGATGATGCTGCCTGCGAGCACCGACTGCCCGTCCTGACGCTTGACGCCGAGGCGCTTCGCCTCGCTGTCGCGGCCGTTGTGAGAGGAACCCGTTCCCTTTTTATGCGCGAATAAGCTGATGAAAAACATATCCGTTATCTCCTTATTCCAAAAGTGTGCGGGCGTATGCCCTGCTCGGTCAAAGAACGATCTTTTCGATCTTGACCGCGGTGAACGGCTGGCGGTGACCCTGCTTCTTGCGCTCGTTCTTCTTTGCCTTGTACTTGAAGACGATGATCTTCTTGTACTTGTCCTGCGCAGTCACGGTCGCGGTCACTTTCGCGTTCCCTACATCCTTACCGACTTTGACAGACTCGCCGTCCGAAACCATAACGACGTCAAACGAGACTTCTGCGCCCACTTCGGCGTTGAGCTTCTCCACCTTGACGACGTCACCTTCGGAAACCTTATACTGCTTTCCGCCGTTTTCGATGATCGCGTACATAATTTTACCTCCTCTTCCCGGTCTCGCAAGATGCATAGGCGACCCGTGTTGCATGGTCCTTTGGCGCCCGTTCTTAGCGGCTCGGAAAACATTATAGAAAAAGACGGGCGGAAAGTCAAGCGCTTTTCGCCGCTCTTTGCAAAAATTTCGGCGTATAATTGCGGGGGATCCTTCCCATACTGCGCCAAAAGGAGGATGTTATGGAGATCAAAAAGAGTGAAGAGGTCCTTGCGGAGATCCACCGCAACTGCCGCCTGGCGCTGACGTCCATCGCGGACATCCTGCCCGCCATCGAGGACGGCGAGATCCGCGAGGAACTCCTGCGGCAGCACGAGGGCTATGAAAAGATCGGCGGCAAGGCGGCGATCCTTGCCAAGGACAGGAATATCGAACTCAAAGACCCGAGCCCCATCAAAAAGGCGATGATGTGGAGCAGCATCAAGATGAGCACGATGGCGGACAACTCCCGCGCACACATCGCCGAGATGATGGTGCAGGGTACGGTCATGGGCATCACGGCGCTCAAGAGCACGCTGGGCGAGATGTGCGACCGGTGCGCGGACGAGGACATCCTGCAGCTCGCGCGCGAACTGCTGAACGAAGAAGAGCGCTACGAGCGGACGTGGAAACAGCTGATCGCCTGAAAACGGTACCGATTTCGGGGGTACGTTGTGAGAAATTCGTACCAAACCCCTGCGCGCCCCGCGGCAAAAGCCGCGGGGCGCGCAGGGGTTTTTTGTTCAGTACAGCAGCTTCGCGCCGTCCGGAAGGCTCAAAACGGGCGCGTTGTCGCCGCGCACCGTGAACTTTTCGTCCGCGAGCCCTTCGCGCGCGACAAAGTAGACGCGCTTGTCCTTCCAGATCCCCTCCGCCTCCGCCGAGAGATACCGCCCCGCGAGCAGGCGTTTCAGGAACCCGCCGTTGATCTCGACGACGGCGGACTCGTAGCCGTCCGCGAAGAGCTGTAAAAGATCCCCGCGCAGGATGATCGCAAGATAGCGGTCGGAATAGACGTACCCCTGCCGCGTGCAGTGCGGGCAGGGCGCGAGGAAGAAATCGAGCGTGTCCCCGCCCGTGCGTTTGCGCGTGAAGAGGCTGACGCACATATCCCCCATCGGAAGGACGCGGCATTTGGCGCGCCCCGCCGAGAGCGCCTCCGCAAGCGCCGTGTCGATCGCGGTACGGTGCGCCTCTTCCGTCATATCGATGAAGTCGACGGCGACCAGCCCGCCGATATTGCGCAGCCGCGCCTGCCGCGCGATCTCTTTGACGGCGACGAGGTTGGTCTCGAATACCGTCTCTTCCAGGCTGTCCTCGCCCGTGAATTTGCCCGTGTTGACGTCGATGACGGTCATCGCCTCGGTGCGGTCGATGACGAGATAGCCCCCGTTCGAGAGGGGGACGGTGCGCGAGCAGAGCGCGCGCAGCTGCGGCGCGATGCCGTATTTGCGGAAGGGATTTTCCTCTTCGGGACAGAAGGTGACGCGGCGCTCGCCGACGTCCGAGCGCATCCTTGCGAGCTGTACGATCTTTTCATAGAGATCCCTGTCCCCCACGACATAGAGGCGGCTGACGCCGTCGCCGAGGCTGTCGCGCATGACGCGGAAGGGCAGGTCGCACTCGCGGTAGACCGCGTCGCCGACCGACGCCGTCTGCGCCGCCTGCTGCACGGTGCGCCATACGCGCTTTAAGTACTCCGATTCGATGCGGAGATGCCGCTTGTCCGTAGCGGCGGCAGCCGTGCGCACGATAAAGCCCGCGCCCTCTTCGCGCAGTTTGTCGGCGTCCTTCAGCAGCCGCTCGCGCAGGGCGGGATCGGCGATCTTGCGGGAGATGCCCAGAAAATCGGTGCGCGGAAGGTAGATGAGCGTCTTGCCGACGAGCGAGAGATCGCAGGTCACTTTGGCGCCCTTGGTCCCGCGCGGAGGCTTGACGATCTGGACGAGGATCTCGTCCCCCTCCCTGATATCGGGAACGCTGACAAGGTTGCCCTCGCCGTCGTAGGAGGTGAAGCGCGCCGCGCCCTCGCCGAGGGGGAGATAGCAGTTGCGCTCCAGCCCGCACGAGACAAACGCCGCCTGCATCCCCGGGACGACGTTGCACACCCGCCCCTTATAGATGGTGCCGGTGAGGTCGGCGGCGTTCTCCTGTTCAAAGACCGCCTCCGTGACGACGCCCTCCTCCGCATATACCGCGATCTGTGCATCGCAGAATTTATCAAAAAACCACTCTTTCCGCATCCGATCGTACCCTTCCCGCAGATGCGGGCAGAACTTTGATAATAAACGGCGGTATTATATCATATATTGCGGAATTTTTCAACTGTTTTTCAGCACGCAAGCAGCGCCCGCAGCGGAACGTCCCAATCTCCGCGGCGGACGGCGGCGGCATACTCCTCTTCGGCGACTTCGCCCGCGTACGCCCCGCCGACGTACAGGACGAGCACGAGATAGCGTTCCTCGCGCAGAAAGCGGAGCGCCGCGCGCACGGGCCGATCGCCGTCCATGACGATGCGCCGCTCCTCGACGCCGCGCGCCAGGCCCTTCCCGCGCGAAAATGCGACGCGCCGGTACCGTCCGCCGCCGTACGCCCCCGCCGCGAGCAGGATGCAGAAGGCGAGCGCCGTCCATGCGGGCGAAGAAAAGCAGCTCCGGACAAAGAAGGCGAGCACGCCCGCCGCGACGAGCGCGGTGACGGCGCGCACGATGCGCATGGCGCGCGTCTCCCCGAGCGGCAGGAGCGCGAGATGCAGGATGCGTCCGCCGTCCAGCGGCCACGCGGGCAGCAGGTTGACAAGAAAGAGCGAGAGCGAGACGTACGCCGCCGTATCGGTATAGGGGTACGTCTCGGGAAAGAGCCACCACAGCGCGGCGAAGCCGAGCGCCGCGGCGCCGTTCGCGAGCGGTCCTGCCAGCAGCACGAAGAGGGCGTCCCGCCGCCCGATCCCGCCGATGTCCCCCGCGATGACCGCGCCGTAGGGCATGAGCACGATCTTGTCGAGCGTGAACCCGCGGCTGCGGGCGGCAAAGGCGTGCGCGCACTCGTGCATGGCGGCGGCAAGCACCGCGGCAAGAAAGGGCAGGAGCGCGCCCGTGAGCGCGGACAGGACGCCCGCGAGCAGGCAGAGCGGGTGGACGCGGAGCTTAACTCCAGGCAATCCCGTCCTCGCCCACCGTCACGCAGTCGAGAAGGGCGCCGCCCTCATAGAAGGTGACGCGGACGGGCGTCTCCCCCGCGGAATAGGCGAGCGGGATGTTGCTGCGCACCGTCTCCCCCACCGCGCAGTAGACGTCCGTCAGCCCGCTCAGCACGGTGGAGAAGGTGTCGGAATGCCTGAGCTCCACGGTATAGCCGTTCTCCCCGTCGCCGTGGACGGCGGCGACTTCCCCCGCGCAGGGCGGATAGACGGAGCACGCCGCCGTAAAGCTCATGACGCCCGTGTCCGAGACGGCGATCTCGGCGTCCGTGTACGCGTTAACGACGGGCGAGAGCGTGAAGTCCGCATAGGTGCGCGGATCGGACGCTTCCTCGGCGTCTTTCCACAGCCCGCGCACGAAGGTGTTGATGGCGCTGTCCGTCAGAAAGATATTGGTGAGAAAGATGACCGCGCACAGCGCGCATACCGCAGCAAACTCCCCCCAGAGGACGCGGCGCGCCACCTTTTCCCTGTGCGTGAGCTCGGGCGCGCGGTCGATGGGCGTGCTCTCGGCGTACGCGGGATCGCGGGCGTCGACACGGTCGTTGACCGACTCGACGACGCGGTCGGCGAGGTCCTCGCGGGAGCGGCGCTTCTTGCCGCTCTCTTTGCGGCGGACGGTGACCGTCTCCACGGGGATCTCCAGCATTTCGGCATAACTGAGTTCTTCGTTCATACCACACCTCTTTTCATTCCGGAACGGGCAGTCTCCTGCCCGCGGTATTTTACTCTATGCCGCGGCGCGCCCGTTTAGAAGGGGCATTTTTGCGCGTCTCTCCCCGAAAGAGCGCGCATTTTGCAAAAAAGGCGCGGCGCGGGCAGTCTGCCCGCGCCGCGCCGCGTACCTTCTGCGCTATTCCCGCCCGCGCAGGCAGGCGAGGACGATCTCCGCCGCTGCCGCCGCCTCGGTCTCCCGCGTGGCAAGCGAGAAGGAGAAGCGCAGCCCCGCGCGCGCCTCGTCCGCCGTCCTGCCCATCGCCGTCATGACGTGCGAGGGAAGGGTGCTGTGCGCCGCGCAAGCCGCACCCGCCGAACAGGCGAGCCCCCTCAGATCGAGCGCCGCCAGAAGGGCGGGACCTCCGCCCGCAACGGTGACGTGCGAGATGTTCGGCACGCGCGCGCCGCCGTCCACGGCGATGCGCCCGCCCGCCTTTTCGAGAAGGCGCGCCTCGAACGCCGCCCGCACCGCCTGCGTGTGGCGCACGAACGCCTCCCGCTCGCGCGCGGCAAGCGAGAGCGCCCGCGCGAACCCGACCGCGCCCGCAACGTTGACCGTACCGCCGCGCAGACCGCGCTCCTGTTCGCCTCCGGTCACAAAAGGCGAGATACGTACCCCCTTTTTGATGACCAAAACGCCCGTCCCCTTGGGTCCGCCCACCTTGTGCGCGGAGAGCGAGAGAAGGTCGCACGCGCCCGCAAGGGGTTTCAGGTCGCAGGAAGCCGCCGCCTGCACGCAGTCGGAAAACATCAGCGCGCCCCGCGCGTGCGCGATCTCGGCGAGCGCGGCGACGGGCTGGATGACGCCCGTCTCGTTGTTGACCGCCATCACGCCGACGAGCCCCGCGCCGTCCATATGCGCGGCGAGCGCTTCGGGCGTGACGACGCCCTCCCGCCCGACGGGGACATAGACGGTCCTGCCGCCCGTCTGCGCAACGCGCTGCGCCGCTTCGAGCACGGCGTGATGTTCGATCGCGGAGACGCACACGCCCCGCGCCGCAGCCGCCGTGCAGCGCACCGCCCAGTTGTCCGCCTCCGTCCCGCCCGAGGTGAAGTACACCTCCGCGGGGCGCACGCCGAGGAGGGAGGCGATCTCGTCGCGGGCGTCCTGCAACGCGAGCGCCGCCCGCCGTCCCGCCGCGTGCAACGAGTCGGGATTGCCGAACCATTCTTTGAGGAAGGGAAGCATCGCCTCGAGCGCCTCCGCGCGCAGGGGCGTGGTCGAGGCATAGTCGAGATAGATCATGTGACGAGCTCCTTTACGATATATCCCGCCATGATGAGCCCCATGACGGACGGGACGAAGGACACCGAGCCCACTTCCGCACCGGAAAAGACGGGCGCCTCGTCCGACCAGACGACGGGCAGGCGCTCCACGCCCCGTTTTTTGAGTTCCCTGCGCAGGACGTGCGCCAGGGGATCGACGCGCGTCTCCGAAAGATCGGAGACGCGAAAGCGCGACGGATCGAGTTTATTCCCCGCCCCCATCGCCGATATGACGGGGACGCCCGCCGCCCGCGCCGCGCAGATGAGGTGCAGTTTGGCGGTGACGTTGTCGATGCAGTCGGCGATGAGATCGTACCCTTCGAGCGGGACGAGGTGCGCCGTTTCGGGCAGATAAAAGAGGGGGCGCGCGTCCACCTCGCAGTCCGCGCGGATGTCGCGGATGCGCTCCGCCATGACCTCCGTCTTATACCGCCCGACGGTGGAGGCGAGCGCGACGAGCTGACGGTTGATGTTGCTCTCTTCGACGACGTCCTTGTCGACGAGGGTGAGCCTGCCGACGCCCGCGCGCGCGAGCGCCTCGCAGCACCAGCTGCCCACGCCGCCCAGCCCGAACACGGCGACGCGGCTTGCATGAAGTTTTTCGACGCCCGCTTCCCCCACAAGGAGCGCGGTGCGCGTATCCATCGCCTTCATGTCCCTATTGTAACACGCTTTACGCCCCTTGTCAACGGGCGAAAGCGCACAAAAAAAGAGCGGACAGCCGCTCTTTTTTGTTTTGTTTTTTACTGCCAGTCGCAGACGTTGACCCACTTGTCGAGGAATTCCTTCTCCTCGGGCTTGCCCTTGACGGACTGAGATGCCGCGACGATGGGAAGGATGCGCTGGACGTACTGGATCGCCGTATCCGTCTTGGCGCAGAACAGCTTCAAGTACTTTTCCGCAAGCTCGTCCCTGCCCTGCAGCTTGAAGATGAGGTAGGTGCGCGCCGCGTCCGCCGAGCCGTTGCCCTGCGTCGCGTGCGACCAGTCGATGATGAAGGGCGTGCCGTCGGGTGTGATGATGACGTTGCTGGGCTGGAAGTCGCCGTGGCAGAGCTTGTTATGGCGGGGCAGCCCGTTGAGACGGGTGTGCAGATCGTAGCGCACCGTCGCGGGATAGGCGCTCGCCGAGATCTTCATGTGCATCTTGTCGCGCAGGTGACCGAGGAGCGGCACGCGCTCCGCGCTCATGCGGATCTGCAGGTCGACGAAGAAGTTGAGGTATTCGTCCTCCTTCTCGGGATGCTTCTTCATGAGGTCTTCGAGCGTCTCGCCTTCGATGTACTCCCAGATGAGCGACCATCTGCCGTCGACGACGGTGACCCCCAGCACCTTGGGGATGTTGAGTTCGGTCTCCTCGACGCGCGCCTGATTGAGCGCCTCGTTAAGGATGCCTGCCTTGGAGTAGCTCTCGTCAAAGGACTTGATGAGCCTGTTTCCGTCGCGGTACAGCTTTTTGCCGACGCTTTCGTGAATGAGTTCCATGGTTGCAAATTCCTCCTTATCGGCGGGGGACTATCCCGCAATGCTTTTTCCGCGAAACATTATACACTCTTTTTGCGCGCTTGTAAATAGGTCGGGGCAAAAAATTTTCAGAAAATGTACTTTTTTTGCGGACGAAAGGGCGCGCGGGGCGCGGCCCTCGGCCGCGCCCCGCAAAAGAGCAGCTTTAATGTTCCCCGAGCACGAGACCGAGGCATTCCAGCGCGTCCTCGAGTTCGGCAAGGCGCGCGCCGTCCTCCGTCGAAGAGAGCTTTTCGTTGGCGGCGCACAGGCGCGAAGCGACGATGAGCTTGCGCGAGAAGAAGAGGAAAAATCCGCACGAGACCGCCGCGAGCACGCCGAACACGATCATGAGGACGGTGGGGATATTGGTGGGCGTGCGCAGCAGGAATGCCGCGCTCACGCCGATGCCCGCGGCAAACAGCACGGTGAGCACGGCAAAGACGGCAAAGCGCACCCGGTAGTAGCGGCGGTTGGCGACGAAGGGCGCGCGGCGCTCCTCCTGTCCCGCGCGGACCTGCTCCCTGAGGGGCGCCGCCTCCTCCGAAAGGACGGCGCGGGCGTTGCGGAGCTCTTCGCCGAAGGCGTCGAGCACGAGCTTTTTGGCAAGGTCTCCCGCTTCGGAGAACTCCTGCGCCGCCTCCCTGTCAAAGAGCACGTCCGACGAGGAGAGCCCGTCCGTCCGCGCCCACCAGAAGAGCGTCTCCACTTCCTCGTCATACTCGGAGGCGAGCGACTGTCCGAAGAGTTCCGCCGCCTCGTCGTACGCCTTGCGGCGCACGGCTTCTTCGCCCTCGGCGCGCAGCTTTACCGCCTCGGCGTGCGCCGCGGCGCGCAGCTGCGCGCGGTGCGCGAGTTCCTCCTCGAGTTGCGAGGGGGTGAGCCCGACGAGATCTTCGTCGTATCCGTCCTCGCCCGCCGCGTACGCCGCGTAGACGTCCTCGTCCTCCCCGTCGCCGGCGTTCCCCGCGCCGCGCCCGAGCAGTTCTTCCTTGTCGATCATGCGTTCTTCCATGTTATTCTCCTGCGCCCGTACCACGGGCGAAATATTGCTGCGGAAGGGTGCTCACGCAAAAGGT
>CALVUC010000047.1 GCA_944363395.1 uncultured Clostridia bacterium
ATGATCAATTACAACACCTTTGCGCTTGCAAAGGATGCCGTTGACAGCATCTTTGCCTGTACCAAGGGCGTGGATTATGAGGTCATCCTCGTCGACAACCTCTCGCCCGACGGCTCGGGCGAGAGGCTTTCGGCCGTTTTCGGGGACAAGATCGTCTATATCGGGGCGGGCGGCAATCTCGGCACGTCCAAGGCGTTCAATCTGGGGCTTTCGCGGGCGACGGGGAAGTATATCCTGTGGCTCAATCCCGATATCCTTTTAAGGGAAAACTTCATCGGCACGCTCTTTTCCTATATGGAGGCGCACCCCGACTGCGGCATCTGCGGCGGCAATGTCCTCGATTTTGAGGGGAGACCCGCCCATTCCTTCCGTATGCGCGCGGTCTCGCCCGCACAGGACAGGCGGGACAAGAGCCTTATTTGCGCGCTTTTCAAAAAGCTCTTCTGCCGTCCGTTTGCGGGCGAGTATAATTACAATGACAAGCCCGTCGAAGTCGGATATGTGACGGGCGCGGACATGATGGTGCGCCGTTCTCTCTTCGATGCGGTCGGCGGCTTCGACGAGGATATCTTTATGTACGCGGAGGAGGTGGAATTTACCTTCCGCGCAGTCAAGGCGACGGGGTGCAAGGTGGTCTGCGTGCCGGACGCGCACATTCTGCATCTGGAGGGCGCAAGCTTCGGCAAAGAGGCGCGCTTCAACGAGCGCCGTTTCCGGAGCGGGATGACGGGCGCGGCGAAATGTCATGCAAAATGTCTCGGAGAGGGGGCTGCGCTCGCCTTTCTGAAGCTCCAGCGCCGCTCCTATCAAAAGTTTGCGCTCCTTTGCGCGCTGACCTTGCAGCGGGAGCGCCGCGCGGTCTATCGGACGAAATTTGCCATCGCCGACGAGGCGGTGAAACAATTTCCTGCCATTTTGGAGAGCGGATCATGAAGATCGATGGTTGCGTCGTTCTGTACAGACCGACGGAGGAAAATATTGCCAATATCCTGCGCTATGCGCCCTTGCTGCGGACTTTGTATGTGTTGGACAATTCCGAGATCCCCGATCGTACCGTAACGCATCCTTTGTGCGCGGAGGTTAATATCTCGTATGTTTGGATGGGCGGAAATCGCGGGATCGCCGCGGCGCTGCGCCGCGGGCTGGAGTTCGCCATGCGGGAGGGGGCTGATTTTTGTCTGACGATGGATCAGGACAGCGCCTTTCCCGTTGAACGGATGGGGGAGATCGAAAGGTGGCTTTCCATGCCCGATATCGACGATTACGGCATCATCGCTCTCAATTATGAGCAGAGCGGGGGGGCGGGGCTCGTCGTTGTTCCGACATGGATCACGTCCGGCAACTTTGTCAATGTCAGAAATTACCGTCTTATCGCGGGTTTTCGTGAGGAACTTTTTATTGACTCCGTCGATCATGAACTCTGCCATCAGTTTTACTGCATCGGAAAGAAGGTCGCCTATATCGCGGATATTCCCATGCAGCACGCCCTCGGCAATATGTCGTATGTATCTTTGTTCGGGAGAAAATTCAGCCTCACCAATCACAGTCCGCTGCGCTATTATTATCGGTTCCGCAACAATTATGTGCTTTATCGCGAGGATAAGGCATTCTATCGCGGTCTGTACCGCGCCGACCGGCATCAATTGATCAAGATCATGCTGTTTGAAAAGAACAGACGGGAAAAATGGCGCATGATCCGGCGCGGGATCAGGGACGCGAAACGCGGCGTCCTCGGAAAATATGCGCCGTAAGGAGAGAGCATAGATGTCTTCTTATGATATGAGGGTGTATCCCGATACCAAGATCTATATTTTTTGCCCCGACCGATTGGTGACGGGCGGACCCGAGGCGCTGCATCAACTGCGTTGGTATATGGAACGTCTCGGATATGAGGCGTATATAGTTTATGCGATGTCTGGCAATACCGTCTGCCCGCCGCGCTATGAAAAATATGCTCCGCGCGCGGTCTCATGGCGGGATGTGGAGGACAGCGAGCGAAACATCATCATTGCCAACGAGTCGGATACGACCGTGTTGCGGCACTATTCCCGATTGCGCCGCTGCATTTGGTTTTTGAGTTGGAATTATTCCGACCGCCGTCGCAGCAAGGCGCTCATCGTCTGCAAAAATATCGTTAAATTTTGCATCATGGCGGTGACATTCGGGAGAAAAAAATATCTGTATTCGCGGTTCCCTGTTTTTTCTCGGAAAGGGATCGTATATCTTTGCGGTTCCGAGTACGCGAGGGAACAGCTTCAAAAGAAGGGTGTTGAGCGGGCAGAGATGTTTGTCGAGCCCATCAGTATCGATTTTCTGAAGCGCGGACAGGCGGAAAATCTTACGTCGGAAGGGCGTTCGGATGTTGTGCTGTATAACCCCGCGAAGCCGTCCCGCATCATGCAAAAACTGCTTGCCCGCACAGATATATCCTTCCGTCCGCTGAAAGGTTTTACGCCCGATCAACTCATCGACGTCTATCGCGCGAGCAAGCTGTATATCGATTTTGGCGCGTTCGGCGGACCGGAGCGCATCCCCAAAGAGAGCGTCTATAACGGGACGTGTCTCATTGTCGGAAAGCGCAATGCTGCCGTCAATGATTTTGACATCGCCATCCCCGGACAGTTCAAGATGGAAAATTATGATGACGAAGAAGCCGTCGCGGCAAAGATCAAGGAGGTCCTCGCCTCATACGATGCCTGTATCGGAGCTTTTTCGCATTTCCGTGAACAGATCGCAGGGTTGGAGGAAGGCTTTCTTCGTTCCATTACGGCAATTTTCCCGCGTACAGAAAAGTAATGCACAGTATCAAGAAAAATTACATCTACAATCTCATCTATCAGATCCTGCTCGTCGTGGCGCCGCTTGTTGTCACACCCTATGTCTCGCGCGTGCTGCAGCCCGCGGGGATCGGACTGCAGAGCTATTCCGGCTCGATCGTTTCCTATTTCGCTCTTGTGGCGGCGCTGGGAACGGCGACGTTCGGCCCTAAGGTCATCGGGACGCTGCAAGGGGATGCCGAAGGGAGAAGCCGCAAATTCTGGGAGATATTCGTGCTGCGTCTTGCGATGACGCTCATGGCGTTTGCCGCTTACCTTGCATACGCGCTCTTTTCGGAAGAGGGGGACGGACGCACCATCGCCCTCATCTTCGGATTGCAGCTCTTCGGTATGATATTTGATGTGACGTGGTTCTTCCAGGGGATGGAGGAGTTCGGCAAGATCTCGCTGAGCAGCGTTGCTTTCCGCATCGCCAATATCGCCTGCATTTTTATATTTGTACATGAGACGACCGATCTTGCGCTCTATGTGCTCTTTTCCGTGCTCTTTCCCGTTGCGGCGAATGTTTCGCTCTGGCTGTACCTTCCGAAATTTCTCGTCAGAGTGAAGGGGATCCATCCCTTTGCCGACCTCAAGACCGTGCTGCAGCTCTTTGTGCCTGCCGTAGCCATCCAGGTGTATACCATTCTCGATAAATCCATGATCGGTTGGTTTACGGACGGCACCGCGCAGAACGGTTATTATGAGCAGGCGGAAAAGGTGGTAAAGATGTCCATTGCCGTTGTCGGCTCGCTCGGAACGGTCATGGTCCCGCGCCTCTCGCAGAAATTCAGCGAAGGGGACGAGGCGGGGTTTCAATTTTACCTCTATAAACTGTATCGCTGCGTCATGCTCGCGGCGATCCCCATGATGCTCGGACTGATTGTCATTTCCGATGTGTTCGTACCGACTTTCTTCGGGGCGGGGTATGAGGAATGCGTCCTGCTGCTGTGCATATTCAGTCTCCTTGCGCTTTTTATCGGGCTAAACAGCGTGACGAATGCGCAGTTTCTCGTTCCGACAAACCGGCAGAATGTTTTTACCGTCATTGTTGTGCTCGGTGCAGTCGTCAATTGCGCTTTCAATCTTCTGCTCATTCCCCGCTATCAGGCGGTGGGAGCGTGTATCGCCTCGGTCATAGGGGAGTTTGTCGTGCTTGTTGCGGGTCTGATCTATGTCGCAAAGAAAAAACTCTTCCGCGTCCTCCCCATTTTTGCGACATCCATCCGCTACTGGATCGGCGGAGCGGTCATGTTTGTCTGCCTGTATTTCCTGAAAGGGGTCGCCGCGGCGTCTGTTTGGTGGCTCATTGCGCTCATCGCCATCGGGATCGCGGTCTATGCGCTCTCCCTCTTTCTCATGCGCGACGCGCTCTTTTTGGAGCTCTGCCAGAAGCTCTTCGGAAAGCTGTTCCGCAGGAAAGCGCCCGCTGCCGCCGCGGGGGAGGACGGGGGATCTTCTGCGCCCGCTGCCGCCGCGGATGATATGGCGGAGCCGTCCGTTCCTGCCGCCGCGGAAGAAGAGAAAAAGGACGCCGAAGGCGGGGAAGAGACAAAATAGCATGGCGCGCCCGCCCGTCGGGCGCTGTTTTTTGCCTTTGCGGGGGAAATTTCCTCAAACCTCTTTACACGGCGCGCGATTTGTTATATAATAGAAAAGAGAGGGTTCGTATGGAGACCGTTTTCGGAAGCTGGAAATACGTTTTCAAAAATATCTTGTTTTTATTGCCGTTTGCGATCGTTCCGGCAATTTTTCTCTCGCTGTCGCTCGACTATACCTGTATCCACGCGGTCTGGTCGGGCTTCTTTGCGGGCGATCCGCGTGCGGAATATCTCGAATATCTGCACGCCTGGAGTTTTTTGCGCTTTGACAGCTGGGAGGGCGCGCTGTTCGGCGTCCTTGCCTATGTTGCGGTCGTCGCCGCGATGGCTGCGCTGCTCTGCTCGGTGGAGAAGCATATGCGCCTGGGCAAGCGGACGCTGAGCGGGCTCTGGCGGCAGATCGTCAATATCCTGCCCTCCGTGGCGGGATATGCCCTCGTCGTCCTTGTGCTTTATGAACTGTGGGCGGTCGTCCTTTCGGCAGTGCTCTTTGCGTTTGCGGGCATCCCGTCCCTTCCCGCGGTGTATGCGCTCTCCGTCATCGCCATCCTTGCCTTCGGGTTCGCGCTCGTCTATCTCGCGACCATCCTCTATCTGTGGCTGCCGTGCAGACAGATGACGGGCTTCGGCTTTTTCGACGCGGTGTTCTATTCCTACCGTCTGATGGTCGGCGTGCGCGGGAAGCTCGTTTTGTCCCTCGCGATCTCCGCGGTCGGGATGTTCTTCATTCTCGTAGCCTGCTCGCTCTTGCCCGAGGCGGCGTTCTATGTGATCGGGCTTATCTTGCTGATGTTCCTCTTTTTGAACTTCGTCGTGCGGATGGAGACGCTCTATTTCGAGACGGACAAGCTGGACAGAGAGGATATCTTGCGTCACAAGTGGGAGTATTGATATGCGGTTCCGCAATGCCTTGCACATCACGATCGATAATTTTTCGAGCGCCTTCAAACTGCTGTTGTACCGGCTCGTCGTCGGCGTTCTGACGTTCAGTCTCGTCTATGTCATTTTGGAACTTTCGCTCGACGTCATCGTCCGCAGTTCGGAGGCGAGCCGCCTCGTCAGACTCATCGGCGAATTTTTTGAAGCGCTCCTTCATGCGGACAGGGACTATCTTGCGGCGTTCAAGGATGATTTCACGGGCGCGCTCACGGCGTTTTTACGGCTCATCGGCGAAAACGGCGGCGCGATCGCAGGCGCCGTTGCGGGCGTCTGCCTCATCTATCTTCTCTCCCGTTTCCTCAACGGCGTCAGCCACTTTGCGGCTGCGGGGATCATGAACGACAGGATGAGCGCGTTCTCGCGCACCTCTTTCGGGGAGGCGTTCTTCCGCGATCTGCGCCGCGCGGCGCAGTACGAGGTCATCTACGTCCCCGTCTCCTTTGTATACGATGCGCTCACGCTGCTTGCGTGCTGGTTCCTCTTTTTCTATCTGCCTTCGCTCTTCCCGATGTGGGGATTTTTGTCCGTCCTGTTCGCCCTCTCCCTGACGCTTGCCGTGTACGTCTGTATGCAGGCGCTCAAGTTGACGGTGGCGGCGATGTGGATCCCCGCCGTCATTGCGGGCAAGGCGTCGGTGGGAAAGGGGCTTGCGCTCTCCCTGCGTCATAAAAAGCATTTCTGGAACCGCTTTGCAAGTTTTGTCGTCGCGAACTATCTCATCGTCGTCGTCAATGCGGTGTTTGCGGTGTTCACGCTGGGGAGCGCCGTGCTCGTCACGGTGCCGCTCTCCTATCTTCTGCTGCTCGCGCTGCAATTCGTCCACTATTACGAGGACGGCGGCAAGAAGTACTTTATCTCCGTCAACAACATTGCGGGAAGTGCGGGAACGGAGTATCCCTCCGTTGAGACGCTCTCCGAACTCAGTCAAAAGCTCAACGCGCCCGCGGAGGAGCCCGCGGACGGAACGGATGACGGGAGCGAGAACAACTAAGTATCGTACGGCGCGCTGCGCCGAAAGAAATAAGGAGTGGAAATATGAGTTATCAAAGCATCTATGAGGCATGGCTCTCCGATCCCCGCCTTGCGGCGGCGGACAAGAAGGAGCTCGAGGGCATCGCTGCCGACGAGAAGGAGAAGGAGTACCGCTTCGGCGGCGAACTCGAATTCGGCACGGCGGGGATGCGCGGCATCATCGGCTGCGGCATGAACATGATGAACGTCTATACCGTCATGCGCGCGACGCAGGGGCTGTCCGAGTACATCAAGACGCTTCCCGCGTCCGATCGGGCGAAGGGCGTCGTCATCTCCTATGATACGCGCCGCAATTCCCGCCTGTTCGCCGAGAAGGCGGCAAGCGTGCTCGCCAAGAACGGGATCAAGGCGTACCTCTTTGACGACGTACACCCCGTTCCCATGCTCTCGTACGCGGTGCGGTATCTGGGGACGATCGCGGGCATCATGATCACCGCGTCGCACAATCCCAAGGAATACAACGGCTATAAAGTGTACGGGGAGGACGGCGCGCAGATGTCGCCCGAGGCGACCAAGATCGTCGTCGGCTTTATCGAAAAGATCGCCGACTATCTCTCCGTCACGGGGGATGAAAAGAGCCCGCTCATCGTCCCCGTCCCCAAGGAAGTGGACGACACCTACATCGAGGCGCTGAAAAAGCTCACGCTCTCCAAGGAAGCGGTGGAAAAGTGCGGCAAGGACTTAAAGCTCGTCTATACGCCCGTTCACGGCTCGGGCTATGTCCCCGTCACCCGTATTCTGAAGGAACTCGGCATCAACGTCACCGTCGTGGAGGAGCAGACCACCAAGGACACCGAGTTCTCCACCGTCGCCGTTCCCAACCCCGAGTTCAAGGAGACGCTCTCGATGGGGATCGCGCTCGCGAACAAGATCGATGCGGACGTCGTATTCGGGACCGACCCCGATTCCGATCGTCTCGGCGTCGCCGTCAAGAACGAGAAGGGGGAGTTTGTCGCGCTTTCGGGCAATCAGGTCGGCATTTTGCTGCTTGATTATATCCTCACCCGCCTGAAGGAGGAGAACGCGCTGCCCGCCAATGCCGCGGTCGTCAAGTCCTTTGTCACGACAGGCATGGCAAAGGCGATCTGCGACGATTTCGGCGTCGCCCTCTTTGAAACGCCCGTCGGGTTCAAGTTCATCGGCGAGAAGATCAAGGAATGGGAGGCGGACGGCTCGCATACCTATGTGTTCGGCTTCGAGGAATCGTGCGGCTACCTGCGCGGTACGCACGCGAGGGACAAGGACGCCGTCGTTGCCTCCATGCTCTGCGCCGAGATGGTCTGCTATTACACCTATATCGGCAAGACGGTCTGGGGCAGGCTCAACGAGATCTATGCGAAGTACGGCTTCGTGCTTGATAAGAACGTCTCCATCCAGTATTCCGGTCTCAACGCGATGAAGGAGATGAACGCCGTCGTCGACGCGCTGAAGACGGTCAAGGTCGACCGCTTCGGCTCCTTCAACGTCGTTGCGGTGCGCGATTATTCCGCTTCCGTCCGCCGCACGTCGGACGGCAAGACCGAGACGCTCAATATCCCTAAGTGCAATTGCGTCTATTACGAACTGGAGGGCGGGTCCTTCATCTGCGTCCGTCCCTCGGGGACCGAGCCCAAGCTCAAGATCTACTACTCCGTGAAGGCGGCTTCCGAAGCGGAGGCGGAGCAGGAGCTCGAGGCAGCCAAGGCTTCCGTCAAAGAACTGCTGGAGAGCGTGAAATAAGGAGCCATACCCTCGCGCCATGGCGCGGGAATATAAGCCCGCGGACGGTCGTTGCCGTCCGCGGGTTTTTGTCTTTCGGCGCATTGGTGACGCGCGGGACGGTCGGCGTGACAGTTTCTGACAGTCATGTCCGCACACACAGTGACAGTTTCTGACATTTTATGTTTTATATATGCATACTTGTTGACTTTCTCATGCTTTTTTTGTAAGATATGCCTGTGATCATGAAAATGTTACGGAGAGAGCCATGAGAAAAAAATGTATTGTTTCGATGATGAGTTTGCTGCTTGCGGTTGGATGCGCGGTCGGGTTTGCGGCGTGCGATCAGGATGCGCCGGGCGGCACGGACGAGCCCGACGAGCCGCACGTCCATACGGAAGTCGCCGATGAAGCCGTTGCGCCCACCTGTACGAAGAACGGGCTCACCGAAGGCAGTCATTGCGCCGTCTGCGGCGAGGTCATCGTCGCGCAGCGCACCGTCCCCGCGCTGGGACACGAACTTTCCTATCACGCGGGTCAGGCGGCGACCTGCACGCAGGCGGGGTGGAACGCGTACGAGACGTGCGGCAACTGCGGTTACACGACATATGCGGAGATCCCCGCTTTGGATCACAACTATGTTGACGGCGTCTGCACCCGCTGCGGCGTCGCCGACCCCGACGCACAGCCCACGCCGGGCGGCACGGACGAGCCCGACGAGCCGCACGTCCATACGGAAGTCGCCGATAAAGCCGTCGCGCCCACCTGTACGAAGAACGGGCTCACCGAAGGCAGTCATTGCGCCGTCTGCGGCGAGGTCATCGTCGCGCAGCGCACCGTCCCCGCGCTGGGACACGAACTTTCCTATCACGCGGGTCAGGCGGCGACCTGCACGCAGGCGGGGTGGAACGCGTACGAGACGTGCGGCAACTGCGGTTACACGACATATGCGGAGATCCCCGCTTTGGATCACAACTATGTTGACGGCGTCTGCACCCGCTGCGGCGTCGCCGACCCCGACGCACAGCCCACGCCGGGCGGCACGGAGTCGCTCCTGGAGTTTACGTTTAACGGCACTTCCTATGCGTTGACGGGCATCGGAGCGCATTCCGACCCCCATGTCGTCATTCCCTCCGAATTTCACGGCTATCCCGTTACGGAGATCGGCGGCAGAGCATTTGCAGGTAGGAATTGGATCACCGGAGTGACCATCCCCGACAGCGTGACGAGCATCGGAGATTCTGCGTTCTATGGTTGCAGAAGCCTTACGAGTATCACCATCCCCGACAGCGTGACGAGCATCGGA
>CALVUC010000048.1 GCA_944363395.1 uncultured Clostridia bacterium
CCCGCCTTACCTGGCTATATCATAGCACACCTTTGTAAAAAATCCCGCACAAAGTTGTAACAAAGTTGTCATTTTTTTTGTAAAAGTTCGCCCGTGGTGCGTGCAGAACGCGCGAAAGGGGAATTTTTTGGAGAATTTTGCATCAAACATTTGACAAAGCCGCTTGACTTTGCTACAATATCCGTTGCCTGTGGATATGGGCGCGTTTTTTTGTGCTCTTTTTTTGCGGAAGATCTCCTTCGCAATGCGTTGTCGAACTGCGGCAAGCCTCGGTCATTTACGCAAAGTAAACTCCCTCGGCTTTTCCTCGTTCTCCTCGCCTTGCTCGGAACTTTTCCGCAAAAGCCAAGGAGAAGATCTCCTTCGCAATGCGTTGTCGAACTGCGGCAAGCCTCGGTCGTTTACGCAAAGTAAACTCCCTCGGCTTTTCCTCGTTCTCCTCGCCTTGCTCGGAACTTTTCCGCAAAAGCCAAGGAGAAGATCTCCTTCGCAATGCGTTGTCGAACTGCGGCAAGCCTCGGTACTTCGCGCAAAGCGCTCGTGCGCCGCATCGGCGGAAGCTTTCTGCAAGCAGAGCTTCCTTCTCGCGTCGGACATTTACGCAAAGTAAACTCCCGTCGGGAAAGCCGCATCCGGGCGCCCGCCCGCAGGACAAACTATGGTTCTCATCTCCGTATTTATACGGTTTGAGGATATTCCGAAATCTTACAAGGAGGTAAACAAATGCCCACGATCAACCAGCTCATCAAGAAAGGCAGAGAGACGGAGGCGAACAAGTCCAAGTGCCCCATCCTCGACGCTTGCCCTCAGAAGCGCGGCGTCTGCCTTTCCGTGACGACGACTTCCCCCAAGAAGCCCAACTCGGCGCTTCGTAAGATCGCAAGGGTGAGACTGACCAACAAGCAGGAAGGTACCGTGTACATTCCCGGCGAAGGTCACAACCTGCAGGAGCACAGCTCCGTTCTCATCCGCGGCGGGAGAGTCAAGGATCTGCCCGGCGTCCGCTATCACATCATCCGCGGCGCGCTCGATACGGCAGGCGTTGCAAAGCGCAAGCAGTCCCGCAGCAAGTACGGCGCTAAGCGCCCCAAGTAAGTCGTTTTGACTCTGGACCCCTACTGATTTCGGAATATCATCCCCGATGAAGTAGGCAGTATGTCCTTTATGGACAGAAGGATCGCTACCGAAAGGCAAGCGACAGCCGTATTGAAGGGTGGCACCCCAATGCCAAACACGTAAAATTACAAGGAGGAGATCACAATGCCCAGAAGAGGGAAAGTCCCTAAAAGAGACGTCCTGCCCGATCCTATGTACGGGAGCAAGGTCGTCACCAAGCTCATCAACCAGATCATGCTCGACGGCGAGAAGAGCGTTGCGCAGGGCATCGTCTATGATGCGTTCAAGATCATGGGCGAGAAGCTCAACATGGATCCCATGGAGATCTTCAAGCAGGCGCTTTCGAACATCACGCCCGTTGTCGAAGTCAAGGCGCGCCGCGTCGGCGGTGCGAACTACCAGGTCCCCGTTGAGATCAGACCCGAGCGCCGTCAGACGCTTGCCATCCGCTGGCTCGTCATCAACACGAGAAAGCGCAGCGAGCGCGAGATGAGCAAGAAGCTCGCAGCCGAGCTCATGGACGCCTACAACAACACCGGCGGATCGGTGAAGAAGAAGGAAGATACTCACAGAATGGCGGAAGCGAACAAGGCGTTCGCGCACTTCCGCTTCTAAGCGAGGCACGCTATGGCAAGAGAATACGATTTACAGCATACCAGAAACTTCGGTATCATGGCGCACATCGACGCCGGCAAGACGACGACCACCGAGCGTATCCTGTTCTACACGGGCAAGACGCACAAGCTGGGCGAAGTCCACGAGGGCGCCGCGACCATGGACTGGATGGTCCAGGAGCAGGAGCGCGGCATCACCATCACGTCCGCCGCGACGACCTGTATCTGGAAGGGTCACCGCTTCAACATCATCGATACGCCCGGTCACGTCGACTTCACGGTCGAGGTCGAGCGCTCCCTGCGCGTCCTGGACGGCGCCGTCGCGACGTTCTGCGCAAAGGGCGGCGTCGAGCCCCAGTCCGAGACGGTCTGGCGTCAGGCGGACACCTATAAGGTGCCTCGTATCGCGTACGTCAACAAGATGGACATCAACGGCGCGGACTTCTTCCGCGTGGAGAAGATGATCCGCGAGCGCCTCGGCGCAAATCCCGTCCCGATCGAGCTGCCCATCGGCAAGGAAGAGACCTTCCGCGGCATCATCGACCTCATCAACATGGAGGCGGAGATCTATTACGACGACCTCGGCAAGGACTTCCGCAAGGAAGCCATCCCCGCCGACATGATGGAGCTCGCCGAGAAGTACCATGAAAAGCTCGTCGAAGAGGCGGCTTCCGCCAACGATGAACTCATGGAGAAGTACCTCGAGACGATGGAACTCACCAAGGAAGAGATCATCGAAGGTCTGCGCGAGCGCTGCCTCAAGATGGAGGCGGTCCCCATGCTCTGCGGTTCTTCCTACAAGAACAAGGGCGTGCAGTTCCTGCTCGACGCGGTCATCCGCTTCCTTCCCAGCCCTGTCGACGTCGCTCACGTCAAGGGTACCAACCCCAAGACGGGAGAGGAAGAGGAGAGAAAGACCTCGGACGACGAGCCTTTCTGCGGGCTTGCGTTCAAGATCGCGACCGATCCCTTCGTCGGTTCCCTCGCGTACTTCCGCTGCTATTCGGGTATGCTGTCCGCAGGTTCGTATGCGTACAACTCCACCAAGGACAAGAAGGAGCGTATCGGCCGTCTCGTGCAGATGCACTCCAACGAGAGAAAGGACATCAGCGAGGTCTACTCGGGCGACATCTGCGCGATCGTCGGTCTCAAGAACACCACGACGGGCGATACGCTCTGCGATGAGAAGCACCCCATCATCCTTGAGAAGATGGAGTTCCCCGAGCCCGTCATCCAGCTCTCCCTCGAGCCCAAGACCAAGGCAGGTCAGGAGAAGATGACGCTCGCGCTCATCAAACTCGCGGAAGAGGACCCCACGTTCAAGACGTACACCGATCAGGAGACCGGTCAGACCATCATCGCCGGCATGGGCGAGCTGCACCTCGACATCATCGTCGACAGACTTTTGAGAGAGTTCCACGTTGAAGCCAACGTCGGCGCGCCTCAGGTCGCTTACCGCGAGACGTTCCGCCGCGCGGTCGATGCGGAGGGGATGTACAAGCGTCAGTCGGGCGGTAAAGGTCAGTACGGTCACTGCAAGCTGCACCTCATTCCTCTCGATCCCGGCTCGGGCTACGAGTTCGAAGACCTCACGGTCGGCGGCTCCATCCCCAAGGAATATATCCCCGCGATCGACAAGGGCATTCAGGAAGCTGCGAAGAACGGCTATCTTGCAGGCTATGAGATGGTCGACTTCAAGGCGCAGGTCTACGACGGAAGCTATCACGAGGTCGACTCCTCCGAAATGGCGTTCAAGATCGCAGGTTCGATGGCGTTCAAGGACGGCATGGAGAAGGCGGGCGTCGTGCTGCTCGAGCCCATCATGAAGGTGCAGATCATCACGCCCGAAGATTACTTCGGCGACCTGATGGGCAACATCAGCGGCCGCCGCGGTACGATCATCGGCACGGACGACAGGAACGGCGCGAAGGTCATCGACGCGGAAGTCCCGCTTTCCGAGATGTTCGGCTATGCGACGGAGCTCCGTTCGCGCACGCAGGGCCGCGGTCAGTTCACGATGCAGCCCGATCACTACGCCGAAGTTCCCAAGTCGGTGTCCGAGAAGATCATCTCTTCCCGCGCAAAGCACAATTCGTAACGCCGCTTTCGGGGAAACTTGCAAAAATTTGCAAAAAAACGCGGCAAAGTTATTGCAAAATTTTTCCCGATAGGGTATAATAAAAAACGCAAGCGTGAAGCTTGATATCATCCGATTGATAGATAGCTGCGCTTTCGGTCCCGCAGGGGATCGGAAAAGGTTATCAAAAAAATAAAAAATCAAGGAGTAACTCAAAATGGCAAAGGCAAAATTCGACAGAAGCAAGCCCCACGTCAACATCGGTACGATCGGCCACGTTGACCACGGCAAGACCACTTTGACCGCAGCTATCACCATGGTTATGGCGTGCAAGGGTCAGGCTCAGAAGATGCGCTACGACGAGATCGACAAGGCGCCCGAAGAAAAGGCACGCGGTATCACAATCAACACCGCACACGTTGAGTACGAGACGGACAAGCGTCACTATGCACACGTTGACTGCCCCGGCCACGCTGACTATGTCAAGAACATGATCACGGGCGCTGCGCAGATGGACGGCGCGATTCTTGTCGTTGCTGCGACCGATGGTCCCATGCCCCAGACCCGTGAGCACATCCTGCTCGCTCGTCAGGTCGGCGTTCCCTATATCGTCGTGTTCCTGAACAAGTGCGACCAGCTTGACGATCCCGAGCTTCTCGAGCTCGTCGAGATGGAGATCCGCGAGCTGCTCTCCTCCTACGACTTCCCCGGCGACGACATCCCGATCATCAAGGGTTCGGCGCTCAAGGCTCTCGAGAAGGCGACCAGCGGCGCATCCAACGACGAGATCCTCGCAGCTCCCGAGACGCAGTGCATCCTCGAGCTCATGGATACCATCGACAGCTACATTCCTACGCCCGAGCGCGACGACAAGAAGCCTTTCCTTCTTCCCGTCGAGGACGTCTTCACCATCTCCGGCCGCGGCACCGTTGCTACGGGCAGAGTTGAGCGTGGCGTTGCGCACGTCGGCGATCCCGCTGAGATCGTCGGCCTCATCGACAAGCCCCGTTCCACGACCATCACCGGTCTTGAAATGTTCCACAAGTCTCTTGACGAGGCTATGGCGGGCGATAACGTTGGTGCACTGCTCCGCGGTATCAACCGTACGGACGTTGAGAAGGGTCAGGTCATCGCAAAGCCCGGCACCGTTCCCACCGCTACCGTTTTCGAGGCGCAGGTCTACGTCCTGACCAAGGACGAGGGCGGCCGTCACACGGCGTTCTTCAACCACTATCGTCCTCAGTTCTTCATCCGTACGACGGACGTTACGGGTTCCATCGAGCTGCCTGCAGGCGTTGAGATGGTCATGCCCGGCGACCACGTCACGATGACCGTCGAGCTCATCAAGCCCGTCGCGATCGAGGAAGGTCTCCGTTTCGCTATCCGTGAGGGCGGCAGAACGGTCGGTTCCGGCGTCGTCTCCAAGATCGTCAAGTAAGCGATCGTAACACGAAACAAAAAATGCTCAAGGTTTCCTTGGGCATTTTTTTGTTGCAGGAAAAGCGGGGCGCCGTTCGTCGGTCGGGCGACCGCGGCACATTCGGCGTGCCTGCGCGTTCTGAGAGGGAAAACTTTACTCTTGCGAGCCGTCTTTCCCCCGCACGGAAGGGGAAGCGGAGACGGGAGTCTGTATTTTGATAAAAATCAAAATACTATTTCGACAAAAATCAAAATAAAGGGGCGGCGCAGCCGCGCCGCCCAAAGGGCTTGCAACTTAAAAGCGCTGCCGCGGTTTTTGGCGGCGGCGCGTCGCTTGTCTGACTTCTTCATGTCGGAGGACAGGGGGCGTCGGGGATAAGACCGGAACAGCCGTCAAAGGAGGCGTTCGGAAACGTGCCGTCGGGAGGTCTGCGCGGAAAACTTTCGGGCGGCGTTTCGGATATTTGCTTAGAACCATCCATCCGACGCACAATAGAGATATGAACGGCGAGGGGAAAGAAAGTGTTTTTTTACGCGGATGGCGGCGGGGGCGCGCGGCGTGGCGGGTGTTTTCGTCCCACCGCGCGACGACGGTTGCGGGGACGCTCGTCTTTTTTCTCATCATGTCGCTGGTGCCGTGCGTCTTTTGGCTGACGCTCCTGTTCGGCGGCAGCAAGACGCTGCTCGACCATCTCCTTTCGCTCGAGCTCTTCGGCTGGGCACGGGATTTTCTCGGCTTTTTGCAGACCAACGCGCAGGGGGCGACGGCGGGCGCGAGCGTCTTTCTCATCGCGACGACGCTGTGGTCGGGCTCCTCCTTTTTCTATCACCTGCGGCGGAGCGGCGAGATCGTGTACGGCGAAAGACGCCTCATGCGGGGCTGGAAGGTGCGCATCGCCGCCATCGCCATGACGCTCGTTCTTCTCCTTGCGGCAGCTGCGGCGGGCGCGGCGTTCGTCGCGCTCGGCGTGTTCGCCCGATTTTTCCCGAAGTGGCTGTACTATCTCTTACAGTATGCCGCCGTTTTGGCGCTCGGCTTTTTGCTCGCGTGGGGGCTCAACCTGTATGTCTGTCCGCGGCGGGGCTGCGCAAAGACCCTCGCGGCGGGGAGCGCGCTCACGGCGGCGGCATGGCTCGCCGCCTCTGCGGCGTTCAACGTCTATGCGATGTTCAGCGCGCCCGAACGGCTATACGGCGCGCTCGCGCTCGTCATCGTCTTTTTGCTATGGCTGTACTGGCTGATGATCTGCTTTGTCGCGGGCGTCATCTTCAACAAACACCGCGTCTTTGCACGGCGCTTGCGGACAGAACGCCCGGGAAAGAAAAATGCGTGAAACAGGACGCGCGGGACCGTTGGAACGGTCCCGCGCAGATTCTAATCTTATATTCGACCAGAAGAAGTCACGATATTGTGTCGCTTTGTAAATTGTTGATAATATCAATAAGTTTTTGCAGGACCGATTGTAGATTCATTTTGTCCGGATTTGTAGTATCTACTGTAAAATGCGGTCCGTTTGCGGTAAATGTATCCATGCCTCTTGCTTTGATGCCCGCAACGTAGAGATCAAAAGAGATGTTTGGTGAAGGCGTCAGAATGTCCGATGGATAGCGGTCATTGACGATATGTCCCCGATGTCGGTCGGGGCGCAGATCCCGATCGATCATTCGTTGGTAAATGGTGCGGTAATCGCCCGTGAGCATCACAGTGACCGCAGTATAACCATAATCCTTGAGGATTTCCAACAGTCTCTTTTTTGAGGCATTTTCAAAATTGTTTTCCAATAGAAAAGGGAGACTGCGCTGCATGAGCTGTTCCGCTGCATGATACATGATATCCATGGCGGCGGTGCCTAAGGCAACTTTTTCTTCTCGTGATCGGAAACCAACAGTATCAAACAAGATCTCTTTGATTTTGTCTTTAGAAAAGAGCGGAAGTTTCAGTTCATCCGCAATGAATTGTGCGAGTGTACTCTTTCCTGAAGCGGGGATTCCCGTTACCAAAATACAATACAAAGGTTGTTCCTTGTTCTCTTGTTTCTCAGCCTTGAGATTTTGCAGCATAACGGAGAGATGCGCCTTGTTTTCCTCGTCGGAGATGGTCGGATCTTTGGTAAACCGCTCGCACGGAAGTCGGGCGCACCCGCCGCAGTTGCTGTACCCGTTTTGCAGGACGCAGCAATCGTAGACGGCGCATCGCTCCGCACCCGTATATTGCAGCCACCAGACTTTGCCTTGAATGGTCTCGCAACCCGCGCATTGCAGCGGGAACCGCGCACATTGCGTGCAGCGTGTGCCGCAGGGAGAAAGGGGATTCATGGCGATACCTCGTTGTTCTGAGATATTGATAGTATAACACATTCGTGCAGGGATGACAAGGGGGAAGCGCGATCTTTCTGCGCGGCTGCGCATGTGCGCAGCCGCGCAGAAAAAACCATAGGGCAGCGTCCGATGGTACAAAAAATCGGGAACGTATCCCAAAAAAATGACAGCAGACCCGCCGTCGGCGGGTCTGCTGCTTTGAAAAAAGAAAAGGAGATCAGATGAGGCGCACGCGGATGACGTCCGGCATGGAGCGGATGAGGTCGATGCACGCCGCTCCGGGAACGTCGTCGA
>CALVUC010000049.1 GCA_944363395.1 uncultured Clostridia bacterium
TGCCCCGACATTTCCCTCCTTCCCGCCATTGCCGAACTCTACGGCGTGACGTGCGACGAACTCCTGCGCGGAGAGCGCGCGCCCTCCGGACAGCCTGACAACCCGGCAAGACGGGAAAAGGCGCTCGGACGCCTTCTTGCGCAATATAAAAACTCTGCTTTTTATATGACGCTTGTCGGCATCGCGCTGTATGCGGCGGCGGTCATCGTGACGCTTGCCGTCGGCTGCGCCGCCCTCGAAAGCCTTGCCGCCTTCTTCGTCGGGCTGCTGCTTTTGATCGCAGGCATCCTTACCATTGTGCTTTGGAGCAAAAACCTTCGTTTTCGTCTGACACAGGACGACTTTGAAAGCCCTGCCGCCGAGGCGCTGCTGCGGCACATCTCCAAAATGCAGACAGCGCTTCTTTTTGCGGGAGCCGGGGTATTCGGATTTCTTCTTCCCCACGCCTTTGTTCCCGTGCATTGCGGTCTGCATTTCGCTCACGCCCTGCTGTACGGGCTTTTGGGCGCAGCCTGCTTCACGCTTGCGGCATTGCTGTCCTTCGCCATCGTCCGCCGCGCACGTCACAGCCGCCGCACCACTCCGGAAAAATTTGATTGGACGCTCAAACACGGTGTGATCCCCTATTCCCTCATCCTCGCCACGGGGATCGCCGCGACCCTGCTCGTCGCATACTTTACCCCTGTAAGGGAAGCGACTTCCGATATTTCCAATCCCGAAGATCTGTTCGCCAGCTATGCCGAAATGACGGAATCCCTTGCCGAGAGCGATCTTTTCTCTCAAAACGCGCACACGCTGCATGAAGGCGGCGCAGTCACGACCGCGGGCGAGCAAACACTGCACGAAGCGATCACCGCCTCTACGATCTATACGTCCTACGACGTCCGAAGCGCCGTATATTTCTTTGAAGGTCTTTCCGCCGAACAGGCGCACGGCTATCGCGCGGAGAGCGGAGAACACGGCGTATTCATCACCGTGGACGTACTCGTTTTTACCCTGCAAAACGGTGAGACCGTCGCTTGTCCCGTCCTCCGTGAAGGCGTTGCGATCGAGTCCGTGCGCTGTTACGAGGCGAGCGCCGACGGAACATATGTGATCGCCTGTTCTCTTGCGTCGCTGACGCAGCCGGATACGCAGAATACCCCAAACCTTCCCCTGATCGCGACCGTCGCAACGGCGTCCGCATTTATCGCCGCCCTTGCCGTCTATACGGCAGTCTATCTGCCGCAGCGTAAACACTTCCTGCGGCGATCCGCTCCGGAGCAGCCGGATATCCAAATAAACAAATAAAGAAAGGGCGCGGCGGCTGCTAACGCAGCCGCCGCGCCCCTCTTTATAAGATCTCCACGATACGGTCTGCCGCGATGCGCCGCCCGTCCTCAAATACGAGCGTCCTGCTCTCGCCGTCCACCTTCTTTACCGTCCCCGTGACGCGGACATAGCGTCCGCCTTCCTTCTTTTCGTCCGTCTCAAACAGGAGAAGCGTCATCTCTCCGCCCTCCAGAAGCCTGTCGTGCAGGAGCACGTCCAACTCCTCGAGGCGCGCCTCGTCCTGTTCCGGACGCTCCTCTGTCAGTCTGCCCGCTTCGTCGATGACGCCTTCAAATCCCGTAAGCGCCGCGAAGGGCGCAAACTGCGCGGCACGGTCGCCGCGGGGCATTTGCGGATGCGTCAGCGAGACGTGATGCGGAAGATGCAGGATATCCGAATAGTCCTTCATGCCTTGTGTCCTCCGATCCGGTCGTTGCGCTCCTTTGCCGTCGCGCCGTCCTCATAATTTTTGCCCTTGAGGATGGCGTTCTTACCGTATTTTTCCTTGATGGCGAGCACCGCCTTCTGCCGACGCTGCTCCCGCTCGAGCGCCGCCTCATCCTCACGCGCCGCATCTTCTTGCGGCGCGTCGCTAAACAGGCTGAGTTGTTCGGGAACAGGGCGCGCCGCAGACGCTTTGGGAAGGACGTGCAGCGCGGCGAGATACATCCTGCGCACGGCAAGCTGCGGCTTGACGATCCTGTCAAAGAGGCGCAAAAAAGCGTCGGTGATATGCTGTGCGGAGGAGGTCTGCCGCAAAAGATGCTCTGTTCCGTGCGCATGAGGCGGGATCTTCCGCCCATAGCGGTCGGTCGTCCTCTCGCCGCGGTAAGCAGGGTTATCGACGTCGTAGCCCACCGTCATCACGACCTGATCGCACACGAGCTCTTTTTTGACGAGATCGAGCGCGATCGACTCGGCGATCTCCCCTGCGACGAGCCGCGCCTTTTCAAAGGGATAGGGCACGGCAAGCACCTGTCCCGCGCCGATACTCTCCGACTGCGGCCGATACGCCTTGATGTCCGCAATGGTACACGGCTCCCATCCCCACGCGTGGTCGATGAGCAGCTCCGCGTTGACGCCGAAGAGCCGATAGAGAAGGTCTTCGTTGTAAAAGTCGTTGACGCTTCCCAGAGAGCAGCGGGCGATATCGCCCATCGTGTACAGTCCGCGTTCTTCCAGCTTTTTCGCGTACCCCTTCCCCACCCGCCAGAAATCGGTGAGCGGGCGATGGCTCCATAGCGTTTCGCGGTAGCGCATCTCATCGAGCGCGGCGATGCGCGCGCCGTTTCCGTCGGGGGAGATGTGCTTGGCGACGATATCGAGCGCGACCTTTGCGAGATAGAGATTGGAGCCGATCCCCGCCGTCGCCGTGATGCCCGTCTCTTTGACGATCTCGGCAACGATGGCGCGCGCGTATTGCTCCGCGGTCATCCCCGCCGCCGAAAGATAGTCGGTCGCATCCAAAAACACCTCGTCGACGGAGTAGACGTGGATATCCTCCGCGGCGGCAAAACGGAGATAGATCTCGTATACCCTCGCGCTGCACTGCATATAGTACGCCATGCGCGGCGGCGCGATCAGATAATCGATGGCGAGCGACGGATCGGCTTTCAGCGCCCTGTCATCGGCAGAACGCCCCGTAAACCGACGCCCCGGCGCGCGGGAGAGCCGTTCGCGGTTGGCTCTTTCCACCTGCTGTACCACTTCAAACAGGCGCGGACGCCCCGGGATGCCGTACGCCTTTAACGACGGCGAGACGGCGAGACAGATGGTCTTTTCCGTGCGGGAGGCGTCCGCCACGACCAGATTGGCGGAGAGCGGATCGAGCCCCCGCGCCACACACTCGGCGGAAGCGTAAAAAGATTTCAGATCGATCGCGATGTATGTCCTTGCCTTTTCCTGCACGACTGCGCCCTCCTGCTAAGAGTATACCACAAAAAAGGCGTTCGGAAAAGAGAAAAACACCGATCTTTCCGTGTTTTCCGTCCAAACTATGAAATTTCCCTGCGGAGGACAGAGAGCGCGTTCTTTTCCAGGCGGGAGACCTGCGCCTGTGAAATGCCGACCTCCGAGGAGATCTCCGTCTGCGTCTTGCCCTCAAAGTAACGCAGCCGCAGGATCTTTTTTTCGCGCTCGGCGAGCCGCTCGATCGCATCGCGCAGCGCGACCCGCTCCGCCCAGCTCTCCTCGCTCTGTGTCTCGTCAAAGAGCTGATCCAGCAGCTGCAGCGTATCCCCCGATTTATTGTAGACGGGCTCATACAGCGAGACGGGGTCGGAGATGGCGTCCAGCGCATAGACCACCTCCCGCTCCTGCACCTCGAGCGCCTCGGCAATGCGCGCGATGGTCGCCTCCTCGTTGTTTTCTTCGAGATGTTCGCGCGTCTTTAAGATGCGGTAAGCGGCGTCGCGGATGGAACGGGAAACGCGCAGGGAATTCCCGTCGCGCAAAAAGCGTTTGATCTCGCCGAGGATCATAGGAATAACTCTTGAACGTCGAAAACCCATTATAATATTTCCGTTCAGTTTCCCTTACGGATAGTCACATTATAGCACATTCCGACAAATTTTGCAACTTTATATTCAAATCTTAAAGTATCTCTGATTGCGGCTTGTCGGAGTATCGGGATCGGTCATGGCGATGAGTCCCGCCTCCAACGCCGGCTGTATATAATTTTTGCGGAACGTTACTCGCGATTTCAAACCGAGCTTTTCCATCAATTCTACCGCTGACATCGGATACGTTTCAATGACGGACATCAACGATTTAATCTGATTGCTGATATGGCTCTGATGGCTGCGCGTATCCCTTGCAAGTTCAGCGACTGCCTTTTTGATAATGCCAAGCATAAACAGGATAAACCTGTTTGACTTACCTTCCGCAGTCGAAAGTCCGATCGCACGATAATAATCTTCCTGATTGTCTTTGATGATACTCTCGATAGGGATCCACTCAAATATCGGCTTCCAACTTGCAAGCAATGCCGTCTGCCACAGCCTGCCCGTTCTGCCGTTCCCATCCGCAAATGGATGGATAAATTCAAATTCATAATGAAAGATACTTGAACGAATGAGCATTTGCGTCTTGCTTGTTTTCAGCCAATCAAACAGCTGTTCCGTCAGCCCTTTCACCATATCATGCGGCGGAGCAACATGGATGACTTTCCCCTGTTCGTTGATAACCCCGACAGAACTTGTTCGCAGTTCACCCGCTCCCTCAACAAGTCCCTGCATCATGACGCCGTGTGCCTTCTTCAAATCTTCCAAAGAAAACGGATCGAGTTCCGGCAGCATTTTATAGACGGCGAAAGCATTTTTTACAGCAAGGATATCGTCCTGCGGCCCTAAAACGCGCTTTCCGTTAATAACATCCGTCACTTGTTCCAAAGAAAGAGTATTGTTCTCAATGGCGAGCGATGACTGAATGGATTTAATACGATTCACCCTGCGCAAACGAGGCAATCTTTCCAAATCGTCTACGTTGCTGAGTCTGCCCAAATCTTCGGTGATTTCCGATGTCAGTTCCAGCATCTCTTCGGTAATATCGTAGGGCGGAACATATTTATCCATACGCGACCTCAAAATCTTTCTTATTTCTATTATAGCACAATTTTTTAACGCCGTCAATACTTATATGTTTTCTTAATTGTTTTGATGATTGAAAAATCCATTTAACATCGCGCTGTGCGCTTGGCATAGAAAATTGCCTCCAATCAAAACAGTCTGCCCGATGAATCATCGGGCAGACTGTTTTGATTTTTGAATCACACATCAACTTTCCCCCAATACAATTTTCTCATATTGGGTCTTATTCAGATATACTTTGATTTCTCCGTGTTTGAGTTCGACCTTTGATACCAGACTGCGTATAACATTTTGCTTTTCCTCTGCGGTCATTACGCCCCAAGTATCGGGCAATGTTCGAAGCATATTCTCGTTCTCTTCAATTTGCTTGGTATAAGTCTGCTTTTCCCGTTCCTCCGCGATCTCTCGCTCTAACTTTTTGCAGGCGGCATCCACATCGGCAGCCTGATCAAGAAGATCGTCGTCCCCGATCTTTTTATAGGCATAAATCAGTCGGTTATATTCCTGCTTCAATGTATCCATTCTCCCCAACAATCCTGAAATCACCTCGTCTTCCGTTATTACTCTGTTGGAAAGTTCTTCCCGATACTTAAACGCAAAGTCCATGATTACGGAAACGACGTTCTCTTCCACCTCATCGGCATCATATGTGTAATTGGTGCAGTTAGGATCTTTTATCAAATAACTTTTGGATGACGCATACTTGCTGTAACACAGGATTTTTAACTTTTGCGATTTTCCCCTCCCCCATTTCATATAGCGCATTTTTGCGCCGCACACACCGCAATAGATAAGCGACGAAAGAAGGTAGTGCGAATCTCCTCGGATCACGCTGCGCTTTCTCAAAATTTCCTGCGTGCGCCTGAATGTTTCCTCGTCAATCAAAGGCTCGTGCTTGCCCGGATATTGTTCTCCCCGAAAGGTTATCTCGCCAAGATATGTTCTGTTTTTCAATACGCCGAACACCATGACGTCGCTGCTCATCCCTACGATATCGGCAATTTGCCGCGGCGAGTATTCCATGCTGTTATACAAATGGAATATCTTTTTTACGAGCGGCCCTTTTTCGGGATCCACGACCAAGTTGTTTTCTTCTTTGGAATAGTAGTAACCGAAGGGCGGCACTCCGCCGCCCTTCCAATATCCGTCAAGTGCTCTCTGCTTTCTGCCCAGTGTCAACTTTTCTACGATAGCATCGTGGTCAAATTCGGCAAATATGGAAAGAATGGAAATCAGTATCCCGTATGTCTGTTTGCTCCTTGAATCGATATTATCTTTGACTGCCAAAAAGTCGCATCCGGCTTTCACGCATTCTTCTTTCAGGAATTTCAGAATGAGCATCTGATTTCTGCCGATACGATCCAAACTGTATGTTATTACGAATTTGATCCTTCCCTTGTGCATCAATTCGAGCATTTTCTGATATGCCGGACGATGGTCGTTGACTCCCGTATATCCGTCATCGACAAACACTACGGGGTTAGGAACTTCATACGCCTCGCAATACTTTCTGATTTTATCATACTGCGTATCAAGGCCGTACCCCTCCTGCGCCTGCATATCCGTCGAAACCCTCAAATAAATCGCTGTAATATCCTCCACCTCCGGCGGGATCGCATCAAACAGCGGGTAATCAAATTGAATAACTTTGCTTTTTTCTTTCATCGTAGAACCTCAAAAACATATCCTGCACAATTTAAGATGCTTCAATACTCGGCAAACGCCTCTGTCTTTGATGCCTGTTGTAAACATTGAGCACGATATCGCTTACAGCAGAACTGACGCAAACGTACTTTCGGAAATCTTCTTTCGTAAGCTCTCTGTTTCCCATATATACTGTCACTTTTTCAATCAAAGGCAAATCCTCCTCCTTTAATCATTGCCTTTTTCTCAAAAAAACAAACATCGCATTGTTTCACCGTTTCTCCCCTTGTAATATGTAAGAGCGCAAGGGCCGTAGTCCTTGCGCTCGCGCTTTTACTCTTTATTTTGTTGTTCTTTCGGGCCGTAGTGATCGAGCAGGGCTTGATACCCTGCAACGATCAGTTCTACCTTTGTAATTCTATTCTTTTTGAGAAAGGCACAAATCTCATCGTGCAGCTCCCTCGGCAATCGTGTATTGTACTGCTTTGTCGCCTGTTCTCGCTCCGTTTTATTTCGCACCTCGTAATTCCGGCGCGCACGACGGAGCGGCGTTTCTTCTTTCTTTGCCATAGCACCCTCTCATTCCGTAATCGCACAGATAATTGCGCCAATGCAATTCATAAGAAACGCCCCGACAACGACGATTCCTATAAACAACGCTTTCAGCAACCCCTTCCCGATTCCCAAAACAGCTCTCATCTTGCACCTCCGTCCTTAATCCACATACACAAGCTCGGCAAGGATTTCTTCCTCTATGAGCCTCTGTAACTCTGTCTGCCTGCGGTAGTCCTCCATAAAGTTTCCCGTCCGCTTATATCGCTCATCATTGGACAGCTTGGTGTACATGGTTTCATACAGCTCGTCCGCCCGACGGTCTATGCCGTGTAAGTATTCGGGAAGGTTTTCAATCGCCCAGAACTTTCCGACATTCTCCTCTTCCAGATACTTCTTGGCGAGCGTTCCGTACTTGCCGTAGGTATGCTTGACAGGCTTGACTGCTTCACGATAGACTCTGATTTCTTCTTCCGTCAGCCCCTCGCCCCTGTCCGCTTTTGCAATGATTTCCTGTGCGTTCATGACTGCGCCCTCCTTCTGTTTCATTGTACTTCTATTATATCGTGCTATCACGATATTGTCAAGAGTTCCGCGTGGCTTTCCCGAAAAAAATTTTTTATGTCACCAAAGCAGCAATTCCACGGATAAGATACGGGCAGGCAACGAGTATTGCAAAGATTACGACA
>CALVUC010000050.1 GCA_944363395.1 uncultured Clostridia bacterium
TCGAGTGGGAGTGAGCCATTGGAATGTAAAGGACGTATTTTCAGCGAATGAAAGAAACCCGCGAGACTTGACACAAAGCCGAAGCGGGTTTTTTGTTGAAACGTGTTTGGTAAAGCTGAGGAGCTATTATGGAGATAAGAGAATTGGGCTTAGAGCAGACGGAAGAGATAAAGCGATTGATGGTTGAAATTTTTTCCAAAGATCCGTGGAACGATATGTGGACGGATACGCAGTTGCATGCGTATGTGTTGGAACTGATTGGCAATCGCAATTCACTGTCATTCGGGTTGTATCAAGGTCCTGCTTTGATCGGCATGGCATTGGGCAGGATCAGAAGCTGGTATGAGGGGACGGAATACTGGATCGATGAGTTTGGAATCGCATCCGAAATGCAATGCCGCGGGGCAGGAACGAAGTTTCTCACTGAATTGGAATACCTTCTCGAAGGTAGAGGGGTAAAACACATCGTGCTGCTCACAGAACGGAGCGTTCCAGCCTATCGTTTTTATCTGAAAAACGGTTTTTCGGAACAACAGGAAACGGTGTTCTTTGTAAAAGCCATAGGATGATACGTCAAAAACGCTTTAATTTTTCTGAAAATATTCATTCAAACGCTTGCTCGTGACGCGGCGTCATATGTTAGACTATCCTTATAATCCTTACAAGGAGAAACGTATGCCGAAAACAGACTACATGACCGTCGGCGAGGCGGCGAAGAAAATGGGCGTCAGCGTCCGTACTTTGCAGTATTACGACAAGCTCGGGCTGCTCGCACCCTCTGCGCAGAGCGAGGGCAGGCGGCGGCTGTATGCGCAAAGAGATCTTGTCCGTCTGCATCAGATTTTGTCCTTGAAGTCGCTCGGCTTTTCGCTCGAGGACATCAAGGACAGGCTCCCCGCGCTGGATACGCCCGCCGAGGTCGCTAACGCGCTCAGCGCGCAGGCAGAGGACCTCCGCAGCCGCATCTCACGGCTTTCCGACTGCCTTGCCGCGGTCGAAGGGCTGCGCGCGGAGGTCTTGCAGATGCAGGCGGTGGACTTCAAGAAGTACGCGGACATCATCGTCAATCTGCAGATGAAGAACGAGTACTACTTTCTCATCAAGCACTTCGATGAAGAGACGCTCGATCATATCCGCACCCGGTTTGATGCCGAGAGCGGCAAGGCGTTCATCGAAAGGTTCATGCACCTGTGTGATCAGGCGCTTGCAATGCAGAAAGAGGGCGTCCCGCCCGAGAGCGAGGCGTGTCAGCGGCTTGCGCAAACGTTCTGGGCGATGGTCGTGGAGTTCACGGGCGGCGATATGCGCCTGCTCCCTAAGCTCATGGCGATCGGAGAGGCGAAGGGTGACGACGGCTGGCACAAGAAGCAGGAGCAAATCAACGCATACCTCGGTCCCGCACTGGAGATCATGTTCGAGCGGCAGGGCACAAATCCCTTTTCAGGAGAATGACATGCGCGATATTATCACGATCGACCATTTAAGCAAGCACTTCGGCGAAGTCAAGGCGGTGCAGGATCTTTCCTTCCGCGTCAGGGAAGGGGAGCTGTTCGCCTTCCTCGGCGTCAATGGCGCGGGAAAGAGCACGACCATCCATATCATGTGCGGGCAGCTCAAAAAGGACGGCGGCAAGATCGTCATCGACGGCGCAGACCTCGACGGCGGCGCCGATCCCGTCAAGCAAAAGCTGGGCGTCGTCTTTCAGAACTCCGTACTGGACGGCGCGCTCACCGTGTGGGACAACCTCGAAAGCCGCGCTGCGCTCTACAAGATCACGGGCGCCGCATTCAAAAAGCGCTTTTCAGAACTTGATGCACTGCTCGGGATCGGCGAATTCAAGAGGCGGGCGGTTGCCAAGCTCTCGGGCGGACAGCGGCGGCGCATCGACATTGCGCGGGCGCTGTTGCACCGCCCCAAGATCCTCATCCTCGACGAGCCGACCACGGGGCTGGATCCGCAGACGCGCAAGCTCCTCTGGGGCGTCATCGCGCGGCTGCGGCAGGAGGAGGGAATGACTGTGTTCCTCACAACGCACTACATGGAGGAGGCGGCGGAGGCGGACTTCGTCGTCATCCTTGAAGGGGGGAAGATCGCCGCCGAGGGCACGCCGCTCTCGCTCAAAAACAGGTATACGGGCGACTTCATTACGCTCTACGGCGTGGACGAGGAGACCGTCATGGGGTTGGGGCTTCCCTATGAAAAGATCCCGGGCGGGTTCCGCCTGTCGGTGTCCGATACGGCGCAGGCGACGCGGCTCATCCTCGACCACCCCGAAGTGTTCCGCGATTACGAGGTCACAAAGGGCAGAATGGACGACGTCTTTCTCGCCGTGACGGGCAGACAGCCGGAAGGAGGGATGCAATGACCGTTCTCATTCTCATCAAACGCAACATCAAGCTCTTTTTCAAGGACAAGGGCATGTTCTTCACTTCGCTCATCACGCCCGCCATCCTGCTCATTCTGTATGTGACCTTTCTGAGCAATATCTATCGGGACAGCTTCCTTGCAGGTTTCCCTGCGGGGATGCCCGTACCCGAGGACGTCATCGACGGGCTGGTGGCGACACAGCTCATCTCCTCTATGCTCGCCGTGTCCTGCGTGACCGTGGCGTTCTGCTCCAACTTTCTCATGGTGCAGGACAGGGTGACGGGCGCCGTACGCGATCTTCGCATCTCGCCCGTGAAGCCCGCCGCGCTCTCGCTGAGCTATTACGTTGCGACGCTCGTCTCCACGCTGCTCATCTGCTATGCGGCGACGGCGATCTGCCTTATCTATGTGGCGGTCGCGGGATGGTATCTCTCGGTCGCGGACGTGTTCCGGCTGCTGCTTGACGTGCTGCTTCTGGTACTGTTCGGCACGGCGCTCTCCTCCGTCGTCAACTTCTTCCTCTCCACGCAGGGGCAGATCTCGGCAGTCGGGGCGATCGTGAGTGCCGGCTACGGGTTTGTCTGCGGCGCGTACATGCCCATCTCCTCCTTCGGCGAGGGACTTCAGACGGCGATCGGTTTCATGCCCGGAACGTACGGCACCTCGCTCATCCGAAATCACGCCATGCAGGGCGCGTTTTATGAGCTCGGTGCGCAGGGGCTGCCGTCCGAGGCGGTGGAGGCGCTGCGTGACGCGGTGGACTGCAACCTCTACTTCTTCGGGGAACAAGTGGGTCAGCCCGCCATGTACCTCGTCCTTGCGGGCGCGACGCTCGTGCTGCTCCTTGTCTATATCCTGTTAAACGTGTTTAGAAAGCGCGGATAAATGCCGCATGACGAAGGAAAAATCATTCAATATGCCGCGCCCGCCGAACATCGTTCGGCGGGCGCGGTATTGTCGGATGAAAACCATGTGCTCTGTGAAAAAAATCCATGAAAAAATGCAAAATGGGTCTTGACGAACGGCATTTTTGTGGTATAATATCCTTTGGAAAATATGTGAACTATGTTCACGAAAAAGATAAGGAGTTACATATGGCAAGGTTTACGTTACCCAGAGATCTCTATCATGGCAAGGGCTCGTTGGAAGTTCTCAAGACGCTTGAAGGCAAGAAGGCGATGGTCTGCGTCGGCGGCGGTTCGATGAAGCGCTTCGGCTTTTTGGACAGAGCCGTCAGCTACCTCAAGGAAGCCGGGATGGAGGTCGAGGTGTTTGAAGGCATCGAGGCGGATCCCTCCGTCGAGACGGTCATGCGCGGTGCGGACGCGATGCTTAAGTTTGAGCCCGACTGGATCGTCGCAATGGGCGGCGGCTCTCCCATCGATGCGGCAAAGGCAATGTGGATCAAGTATGAGTATCCCGACATCACGTTCGAGGATATGTGCAAAGTGTTCGGCATTCCCAAGCTGAGAAGAAAGGCGCACTTCGTCGCCATTCCCTCGACGTCTGGCACGGCGACCGAGGTCACGGCGTTCTCCATCATTACCGACTATCAGAAGGGCATCAAGTACCCGATCGCCGATTTCGAGATCACGCCCGACGTGGCGATCGTCGATCCCGACCTTGCCGAGACGATGCCCAAAAAGCTCGTCGCGCATACGGGCATGGACGCGATGACGCACGCAATCGAAGCGTATGTCTCCACCGCGAACTGCGACTATACCGATCCTCTCGCCATCCACGCGATCGAGATGATCCAAGAAAACCTGATCCCTTCCTACAACGGCGATATGCAGGCGCGCGATAAGATGCATAACGCGCAGTGCCTTGCGGGGCAGGCGTTCTCCAACGCGCTCCTCGGCATCGTCCACTCGATGGCGCACAAGACGGGCGCGGCGTTCGCGGACTACGGCGCGCACATCATTCACGGCGCGGCGAACGCGATGTATCTGCCCAAGGTCATCGCCTTCAATGCAAAGGATCCCACCGCGAAGAAGCGCTACGGCGTCATCGTCGATTACATGGGGCTGGGCGGCAAGGATGACGACGAGAAGGTCGCGCTCCTCATCGCGCATCTCAGAAAGATGAACGACGAGCTCAATATCCCTCATTGCATCAAGAACTACGGCGCGGACAGCTATCCCTGCGAGCAGGGCTTCGTTCCCGAGGACGTGTTCCTCTCCCGCCTGCACGACATTGCGGTCAACGCGATCGGCGATGCCTGCACGGGTTCCAATCCCCGCCAGCCTTCCGTCGAGGAGATGGAGAAGCTCCTCAAGTGCTGCTACTACGATACCGAGGTCGATTTCTAAGGCGATCTGAGAGAAAAAAAGGAAGCCTTCGTGCTTCCTTTTTTCATGCCAAAAAACGCCCCTGCGTGGGCGCTTTTTGAAAAACATCGAAACAAGGTGCGGCAGGTGAAGGGAACGGGGAATGGATCGGCTCCCTTCAAAAGGGGCAAAAAGGGGCAAAAAAGAGCGCTGAGGCGGGTTTTGCCGTCTCCCCGTGCGCTCAAAAAGGGCGTGAAACGCGATCTTTATCCCGAAAACGAAAAGTATTTAGAAAAAAATCAAATTAAAGATCTTGAACGATGGTCGAGATGCTCCGCTCGGGGACGGGGAAAGGGGCGGGGAGGAAGTCTTTTTTCGCTCAGCGCGCACAGGCGCGTTTATCCGAGGGAGCAAAAGCGGGCTGCGTTTTGAAGGACGGAAGGGTGCGTCGGCGCAAGCTGTCCGGCGCGTTCGTAATAGGCGCGCGCCTGTGCCTTGTCGCCCATGCGCTCGCAGCAGAGGGCAAGCCCGAGAAGGGGATAGAGGGTGCGCTCTTCCGGGAAGTCGAAGTCGCCCTCGTCGGCGCGGCTCGGACAGGCGAGCGCTGCCCGCAGCCACGCCGACGCCTCTGCCGTGCGGCCCTCTTCGAGAAAGCTCTGTCCGAGCGCGTTGCACACGCCGCCCCGCGGCGCGCCGTACATAAAACTTGAAAGCAGCGCCTGCCGCGCCGCTTCGCGTTCCCCTCGCGCCGCATGGCAGTCGGCGAGCACTCTGCACGCCTCGATCTTGTTGACGTACCAGCCCTCGCCCGCGAGCATCTCCCTGAGAACGGCGATCGCTTCGGTGTACAGCTGATTGTAAAACAGCTCCCTGCCGTAGTAAAAGAGATCGCGTCCCGAGAGCGTCTCTTCGGCGCGCCATCGTTCGTAGATGTGCAGGTTGCGCCGTCCGCGCGGCTTTGGGTTCTCGCCGTGTGTGACGGTGAAGCCGCTGCGCACCACCGTGCCGCGCGGGACGATACATTCGTGGACCCGTCCCGTCCAGACAAAACCCGCCGCCCGCCGCACGATGCGCTCGCGGAAATAGGTGAGCCCGCCGCTGCGATAGGGGCAGAGCACCATGTCCGCCTCCTCGTGCGCAAGTTTTTGTTTTAAGGCGAGCAGACGGGAGAGATCTTCGGGCGCGATCACGTCGTCGGCGTCCAGCCAGAGGAGGTATGTTCCGCGCGCCGCGGCAAAGGAGGCGTTTCGCGCGGCGGAAAAATCGTCCGTCCACGGGACGTCGAGGATGCGTGCGGCATAGCGGGCGGCGATCGATGCGGTCGCGTCCGTACTGCCCGTGTCGGCGACGACGATCTCGTCACAGGCGTCCTTCACGCTGTCAAGGCAGCGCGCGAGCACCGCCTGTTCGTCTTTTACGATCATACAAAGGGACAGCAGCATACCGCATTGTATGCGCGGCGGGCGCTGCGGCGTTCTGCACACGTCGTTCGGGTGCATTTTTTTCGTCTGCTATTGACATTTTCCGAATTTTCCGTATAATAAAAGGGAGACGACCGTCTCGCGCCGCGGGTGCGGCGCAAAAAGGAGCATGACCGGGATGAAGATCTGTATTTTCGGCGCTGCAAGCGCCGCGATCGACCATAAGTACGTTACGGCGGTAGAGGCGCTCGCCGAGCAGATGGCAAAGCGCGGGCATTCGCTCGTGTTCGGCGCGGGCGGTTCGGGACTGATGGGGGCGGCGGCGCGCGGGACCAAGCGCGGCGGCGGATACATCCGCGGGTTTATCCCCAAGTTCTTCCGCGACGAGGGGCTGGAAGCCATCTACGGCAGCTGTGACGAGCTGACCTATACCGATTCGATGGCGGAGCGCAAGACGGCGATGGAGGACACGGCAGACGCCTTCATCATCGTCCCCGGCGGGATCGGCACGCTCGAAGAGTTTTACGAGGTCATCACCTTAAAGCAGCTCGGGAGACACCATAAGGCGATCGCTTTTTATAATATCGACGGCTATTACGATACGCTGGAGGCGTTCATGCACGAGATGTCGGCAAAGAAGTTCATGGCGTCCGCCTGCCATTCGATGTATGCGGTCTTTACCGAAGCGGACGCGCTCTTTTCCTATCTCGAACACTACACGCCAGACTATACGCCCGCGCAGGTCCTCAAACATACGGAGAACTGACGGCTGCGGCAAATAAAAACGATACAGAAAAGCGACGTTTCCAAGAAGCGCCGCTTTTCTTATGAGAAAGTTTGGGGGAGCTTATTTCCTGCGGCGGATGAGGACGACCGCGACGATCGCGCCGATCAGGACGACTGCCGCAGCGCATCCGCCGACGATCCAGCCGACCGCGCCGTCGTTTGCAGGCTGTCTGGGCTCGGGCTCGGGTTCTGGCTCTGCCGCGGTGAGTTCGTAGGGGGCGACGGTCCCGGAGACTTCAAAGGCGGCAATGAGGAGCGCGGTGTCGTTCGATGACGGCAAGCCCTTCGGGGGCGACGTCTCCCTCCGTCGCGCCGTTGAAGTTGCGCGTGTTGATATACTGTAAGGGAGTAATACGAACCCGATCAAAAGCGGAAACCGAGGCGCTCATGCATTGTTGAAGCCCTTGCCCGTGCCACACGGCACGCGCTGCGGACTTCGCCGCGCCTTAGCGCCCGTCTTGCCGCTTTTGATTGCTTTGCACTTTTTGCGGCAAAATTTTGGGAAGAGTTGCCGCGAAGAGGATGCAGCAATACCCGCGTATTGCAAAGACGATGAACGGCAAGGCGCGCAAAAGATGCCGCAAAAAGCGTGGTTCGTATTTTTCCCTTACAGTATACTGTAAGAAACAGTTGCAGAAACAGACAACGCGGCGGGAGCCGTCAAAAGAGGAGGCCAAGATGACGCCGAAATATAAACGCATCCTTTTGAAA
>CALVUC010000051.1 GCA_944363395.1 uncultured Clostridia bacterium
TAGCGATTTTTGAGACCTCCTGTGCTCGGATGAGGGGGCGCGGACTGCCGCTGTCCGCCGCGCAGACGGGTACGGGCTCGACAAAGCATCACGCGATGGATGCCTGTCACGGCGCCGTGGCGCGCAGCCGCGCGTCAGGCGAGGAGAGACCGTTTCCGCCGAAGGGAGTTTACTAAGGGGTAAATGACCGAGGCGGGTACGGGCTCGACAAAGCATCACGCGACGGATGCGCGTCACGGCTTTTCAGGAAAGCATCACGCGACGGATGCCTGTCGCAGCGCCGTGGCGCGCAGCCGCGCGTCAGGCGAGGAGAGACCGTTCCCGCCGAAGGGAGTTTACTAAGGGGTAAATGACCGAGGCGGGTATGGGCTCGACAAAGCATCACGCGATGGACGCCTGTCACGGCGCCGTGGCGCGCAGCCGCGCGTCAGGCGAGGAGAGACCGTTTCCGCCGAAGGGAGTTTACTAAGGAGTAAATGACCGAGGCGGGTATGGGCTCGACAAAGCATCACGCGATGGATGCGCGTCACGGCTTTTTGGCGCCGCTGTTGAATTCCTTCCAATAATACTCCTTGAGATACTTTTTCAGGCTCTCGGAGTCGACATAGCGGGTGATCTCGCCGCGCTTGACGTAGGAGACGATGCCCGTCTCTTCGGAGACGATGATGGTGGAGACGTCGGCGACTTCGGTCACGCCGATGCCCGCGCGGTGGCGGGTGCCGTAGTCCTTGGGGAAGTCCTTCTGCGTGAGGGGAAGAAAGCACCCCGCCGCCTGGATCTTATCGCCGTAGATGACCATCGCGCCGTCATGAAGAGGCGCTTTGGGAATGAAGATCCCCTCGATGAGCTGATTGGAGATATTGGCGTTGAGCGTGACGCCGCTGTCGACGATCTCCTTGGGAAGATTGCCGTTGGAGAGCACGATGAGCGCGCCCGTGTTGCTCTTGGAAAGGCTCTGCACCGCCTTGACGATGCCCGAGATATACTCGTCCGCCCGCGCCGAGACGGCGTTGTTCTTTGCCGTCTGCGCGCCCTGGACGGGGTGCGTGCGCTTGCCCGCGATATTCCAGATGCTGCGCTTGATCTCCACGCTGAACAGCAGCAGGAAGAAGAGCGACATGAGCATGAGGAAAATGTAGTAAAGATCTGCGCCGAGGTGCTCGGAAAAGAGCGTGACGACGCCCGTGCAGACGAGCAGCAGCACATAGACCGCGATGAGCTTTTTGGCGTTGTTTTCCCAAAGCGTCTTTAAGACGAAATAGATGAGCAGAAAGAGGAACACGGCTTCGACGACCATGATCCAGTTGTCCGCAAAATTGTTAAAGATCGAGCGGATGCTTTCCGCGATCTGTTCGGGCGAGCGCATCTTGTTCCTCCCCTGCCGCAAAAGCGGCTCCCTTTTCTCCCTATTATACTGTTTTTCGCGAAAAAAGCAACGTGTTTCCCCGAAAAAGTCCGTTCAGCCGTAAAATATTTTCGCGACGGCGGCGAAAAGTGCCCCGCGCTTGTTGTATTTCCCGCTCTTTGCGCCCGCGGAGAGGTCGTACAGCCGCCCGCAGAGCGACTGCACGCGCGCCCTGCCCAGCCGCTCCGCCGTGCGGCGGTTCTTCTGCACGGCGTAGGGCTTGACGCCCAGCGTCTTGGCGAGCGCCGCGTCGGGAAGCGGAGAAGAGAGCACCTCGCACAGCGTGCGGAAGTGTCCCGCGAGCGCCGCAAGGCAGGCGTATTCGTCAAACCCCTGCCCGAGCATATCGGACAGGATGGTGCTGAACCGCCCGTAATTGCCCGCGGAAGCCGCCTGCGTCAGTTCGTAGATCCTGTATTCGGTGTCGCGGGCGACGTACGCTTCCACGGCGTCGCGCCCGATCCGCGCCCCGTCCCCTAACATGAGGGCGAGTTTTTCCGTCTCCTTCTTCATGCGGGCGGCGTCGCGGTTGCAGAACTGCACCATGAGCGACGCGGCGTCGGCGTCCATCGCCAGCCCCTGCCTGCGCGCCACGCCGAACAGCCAGCGCGCCAGCGTCTCCTCGTCCTCCCGTCCGCAGTCGACGTAGACGAGCTGCTTTTTTTTTAGTTCCGCCGTCCCCGCCTTCTTCCCCGCATTGACGATGAGAAAGACGGTGCTCGGCGAAGGGTGCGTGCAGTAGGGCGCGAAAAAGCTCTCCCACTCCCTTTCCGAGGGGTAATATTCATACACGCGCACCAGCCGCTTTTGGTCGAGAAAGGGCAGCGTCGCAAGCGCGCGCACGAGCGCGGCGGGATCGCCCTTGACGGCGTCGCCCTCGCAGCGCGCGTCGTTGAGCATGGGATTTTGCAGCCCGCACGCCGCGCGGATGCTCTCCACGGCATGATCGCGGAAGTATGCCTCCTCCCCTTCGATGAGATAGACGGGCGCAACGCCCTCCTGTAAACTCTTGGCGAGCTGTACGAATTTCATAGCGATCTGATTATACCATCTTTCACGAGGTATTTCAAGCGGGTTTCGCCCTCTTGCAGCGCAAATTCGGCAAATTGCGTGCCGCCCTCAAAGCAGAACTGCACCGAGACGCCCTCCGCCGTCATCACGAGCACGCCCGCACGCTCATAGGTGAAGGTCATGCCGCCCAGCTCCGTCCTGCGCACGGCGTACACGGGCGTGTCCCGCAGCCCCGTCTCCGTCTCCCCGAACGTGTAGACGGGCGCGTCCAGAAATGCCGCAACGTTGACGGCGCGCGCCTCGTCTGCGGCGGCGACGAACACCGCGTCGAGCTCCCCGCCGTAAGTGCGCGAGAGGAGATCTTCGCACAGGGAGAGGGAGGCGTCCCCGTCGAGGACGAGCACCGCGTATCCGTCCGCGCGGACGAGGGCGCAGTCCCCTCCCGCACGCCCCGATACATCGATGCGGCAGCCCGCGAACACGACGTTCTCCGCGCACACGGCGAGCGCGAAGGAGCAGGCGAGCGCAGCCGCCGCAACGCCGCGCGCCGCCGCCCCGAGACGCACCTTTTCGCTCAGAAGGAGCATGGCGGCAAACCAGACGACCGTCCCCGCGCCGAGCGCGAACCCCGCGAGCACGGCGGAGAAGTCCGCCGCCGAAAACAGGAACAGCAGGGCGGAGAGGAGCCCTTCGGGCAGCGCCAGCAAGACGGGCGCCGCGGCGGGAAGGAGCGCCGAAAGGAACGTGCACACGATGAGCGGCAGAAAGAGGACGGGCAGCGCGGGGATGACAAAGAGATTGAGGAGCGTCCCCCACACCGAGAGATAGCCGAACGCCGTCAGCATGAGCGGCAGCGTGAAGGTCTGTACGGCAATGCTCGAAGCGAGCGCCTGCGCGAGCCATGCGGGAAAATGCAGCCACCGCAGTCCCCGCGCAAAACTTCCCGAAAAGAGCGCAAGCCCCGCCACCGCCCCGTAGGAGAGCTGAAAACTCACCGAAAAGAGCTGCGCGGGCGCAGCGAGCAGCGTCAGGACGGCGGCAAAGGAGAGCGAGGACAAAAGATCGTACTTCCTGCCCGCAAAGCGCGCGGCGCCCGCCACGCCGCACATGACGACGGCGCGCACCGAAGAGACGGTAAAGGCGCACAGCGCCGAATAGCACCCCGCAAGCAGCAGTGCGGGCAGGAATGACCACCGCCGCAGAAAGGGCTTGCACAAAAAGACCGCCGCGCCGTACAAGATCCCGATGTGCAGCCCCGAGACGGCAAAGACGTGCGCGATGCCGCCCGTGCGGGTCTCCCGAAGCAGCCCGCCGTCCATATTGGAAGAATTGCCCGTCAGCAGCGCGTAAGCGACGCCCGCCGCGTCCCGCTCCATCGTCCCGTACAGCACATTATAGAGCGCCGCGTTGGCGCAAAGAAAGAGATCGGACGAAACGCCGACGACGGTATACGCCGCGGGCGACGCGGCATAGCGCACATTTGCGGCGAGATCGGAGAGGCTTCCACCCTCCGTTGGTCCTTTATTTCGGGATACGTCTGCAAAAAACGTGACCACGTCGCCGGGGCGGACGCTCTCTCCGGGGAGGGTCGCCGTGAGTTTTCCGTCCGCTTTTTCGCCGTCCAGCGTCAGCCCGCGCAGGGTGACTTCCGCGTAACCGTCGGAGACCGCCACGCGTTCCACGGTCCCCGTCACCGTGTATTCGCCGCCCGGAGCGCCCGCGGAAAACGCGCCGCAGGCGAGAGAAAACAGCCCCGCGCCCAACCCCGCGGCAAGGGAAAAGACCGCAAGGACAAGGAGCGCCCGCCGCCACGCAAAGGGCGGCAGGAGAAGGGCAAAAAAGAGAAAAAAGACGATGGCATCCGCGATGCGAAAAGCGGATGCCATGATGCGGTAACACAGAAAGATGCCGCCGATGAGCCCGACGGCGGCGACAAAGAAGGGGCGCAGATTGAGCCGAGGCAGATCCGCCTGCGTTCTCTCTTTCATCGCGCCCCTCCGAAGTTACATTTTTTCAAACACGGGGATGACCTCGAGCGGCGCTTTCACCGCGACCGTGCGCCCGCCCTCGTACACCTTGTCCGTCGCAAGCTCCTTCCACGTTCCCTTGGGAAGATAGACCTCCCGCTCCCGCATCCCCGCGTAAAGGACGGGTGCGACGAGATAGCGGCTGCCGAACATATACTGCTCGTCCGCCTCCCAGCAGGCGGGATCTTCCGGGAACTCATAGAACATCGTGCGCATGACGGGCGAACCGTTTTCGCTCGCCTCGCGCATGACCTCCTTCAGGTAGGGTTTCATGCGCTCGCGCAGCAGGACGTACTCCTTTAAGATCTCATAGACGTCCTCGCCGTAGCTCCACAGCTCGTTGTCCCGCCCCGTATGGCAGAACCCGCCGCCCCACTCCCTGTCATCGAGCGGCTTGCTCTCGCAAGGTCCCTTGTCGCCGTGCAGGCGCAGGACGGGACAGAACACTGCCCACTCGAACCAGCGGAGGAGAAGCTCCTTGTGCTCGGGTGCGGTAACGTCCACAAAGAACCCGCCGATGTCCGTCGTCCACCACGGGATGCCCGCCAGCGAGACGTTGAGCCCCGCGGCGAACTGGTCGCGCAGCGTCTCGAAGGTGCCGGGGATGTCGCCCGACCACAGGACGACGCCGTATTTCTGGCTGCCCGCCCACACGCAGCGGATGAGGTTGCAGATATCCGTCTGCCCCGCCGCCTTCTGTCCCTCGTAGAACGCCTTCGCGTGCATGACGGGATAGACGTTGCCCACCTGCAGGTCGGTGCCGAGGTGGTAACGGTAGTTGTCGAAATGGTAGACGGTATACTCCGGCTCCGCCTCGTCCAGCCAGAACATATCGATGCCGCTCTCATAGTAATTGCGGCGGCACTTGTCCCAGATGTACTCGCGCGCCGCGGGATCGGTCGCATCGTAAATGTAGGAGTCGCCCAAAAAGTCAAAGCACTGGCTGCCGCGCTCGGGTCGGATGAGCATCCCCTTTTCGCGCATCTCCGCAAAATTTTCGCTCTTTTTGTCGACGGTCGGCCAGACGGAGATCATGCAGCGGGTGCCGTACGAGCGAAGCTCTTCGACCATTGCGGCGGGATCGGGCCAGTAGACGGGATCGAACTTCCAGTCCCCCTGCCGCGTCCAGTGGAAAAAGTCGATGACGATAACATCCAGCGGGATGCCGCGGCGGTGATACTCGCGTGCGACGGAGAGCACATCCTCCTGCGTGCGGTAGCGCAGCTTGCACTGCCACAGCCCGAGACAGTTGTCGGGGAAGTCGGGCGCGCGCCCCGCGAGCGCCGTGTAATTGGAGAGCACTTCCTTTGGCGTGCCGACGGTGATCCAATAGTCGAGCTGACGCACGCTCTCCACGCGCCACTCGGTGACGTTCTTGGCAAACGTCGCCCTCCCTACGGCGGGCTGGTTGAAGAGGAATCCGTACCCGCGCGAGGAGATCAGAAACGGCACGCTCGCCTGCGAATTGCGCTGGGCAAGTTCCAGCGTGCAGCCCTTGAGATCGAGACAGTCCTGCTGATACTGCCCCATGCCGTACAGCTTCTCCTCCTGCGCCTCAAAGCGCAGCGCGCAGGCATAATCGCCGCCCGGGATGGGCAGATATTCGCGCGCCACGACCCGCAGCGAGGGCGTATGCGGCATATCGTATTCATAACAGCGGTAGTATTCCTCCAGGATCTGCTCGCCGTTCCTGTAAAACCTGATCTTGCCGAGACGATCGATGCGTGCGGAAACGGCGCCGTTGCGGATGAGCGCGCCATCTCCCTCCCGAACGATCTCCGCCTTTCCCTCCTCCGCACCTTCGAGCGCCCAATCGCGCACCTCAAAGGAACTGTTCATCGTGGCGCGCACGCGCAGCGCGTCCTTGCCCTGCGCAAAGATCTCCACCGTTTCCCCGTTGCGGAAAAGGTACAGTTTATTGCCGCGGATCTCGATCATGCCCGTTCCTCCGTCATCTCTGTTCAGCGCCGATTATATCACAGTTTTCCGACGATTGCAAGACGGAAAATAAAAATTATCGGAAGATTTTTTGCCCCTCGTACCGCCGCGAGCAGCGGGACGAACCGATGCCCTCGCTCCCGCATCCGGGCACGATGAATTGCCAAGCGAAGCGCAGCACCTTGTGAGATTTCTTGGAACAAATCTTGCGGCGTTCGGAAATGCGATCGCTTTGCAGCCCCTCTAACAGACGATCTCGTCCTGCCGCGCGCACCGTCCCTTTGCGCGCTACGGCGGCGTTGGTCTTTGTGAAATGGCTGTAAATTTTACCACAACATATTGCATTTTTCTTTGAGGTATGCTATACTTCCGTTACGCAAGAACAAGGCGGAAGGGT
>CALVUC010000052.1 GCA_944363395.1 uncultured Clostridia bacterium
ACAACAAAAAAAGAGCGCCACCGCGCTCTTTTTTTGTGTATCCGCCGCGCCGTCACGCCATCGGAGAAAGGACGTGTTTGCAGCCCTCCTTTATGCCGAACGGTACAAAAAATGACGGACGTATACTAAAAAACAAGCCCGCGCGGTCCCCGCACGGGCTTGTTTTTTTCTGATCGTCAGATATTTTCCGCCTCGGCGGGAACGACGATCTGCGTCCTGCCGCGGTCATAACAAAACAGTTCACCGCTTACCGAAGTCAATACCATGGTATAGTTCGTCTCTTTCCCCTGCGCATCGGTATAGCGCAAGAGCATCTGCCCTTCCAGAGCATATTCCATACAGCATACCTTTCCGCCGCTGAATTTGAGCGAAACGGAAGCGACGGACGACTCCTGGAGACCGATCTCCAGAGAGCCGCCGCTCAACGAGAGCGTTTGCTCAAACAGGGAGAGAAGATCGGACTCCATCCAATCATGAAGATCGGCGCTGAGAGCGGTAAGCCCCTCTTCCGTCGCACGATACTCCGCGGCATCACGGTCGAACACAAAACAATCATACCGCTCCGCAAGGTCGAACGCGGAAAACGCACCGACGCCCGAAGACACCTCACCCGCTTCTTCCGCGCGGTACGCCTCTTTCTTCCAGCCGCCCCATTGCCCGGAGTCCTCACGGGTGCGCAGATAGCAAGCCTCTTCCCCGCTCTGCGCCACAAGATATCGCTCGGCGCGCATCCGCTCATTGGAATCGACGGTTTCCCCCTCCGAAAGGGCAGTCGAGCGCAGGGTCCGATCGGTATAGAGATATGCCTTGCGATCCGCAAAACTGCCTGCGAACTCATCCGTAATGAGAACGGTCATATTGACCGTCTTATCCCCGCCGACCTCATGGACGAGCACGGGAATACTCGCGCGCGCATTCATCTCTACGGAATAGTTGTCCGCAAGATCGGGCGCATTGCTCAGAACACCTGAAAATGCCGCCGCCCACTCCTCTTGAGACAGCTGCTGCGAGACGATCGCATCCCTGTCGGTATCTGCCGTGATCTCTTCGACGGACGTTCCGCCCGCACAAGCGGAAAACAGTCCGACACTCAGCACAAGCGCTGCTCCGAGCGCCGCTGCTTTGATGACCTTCATAACATTCCTCCGTCCGCGCTTGCTCCGGCGCGTCTTATTTCAGCTTCCAGATCAGTTTTGCATACTCCGTGACCGAGCGGTCGGCGGAGAATTTACCGACGTTCGCCATGTTGACGAGCGATTTCCTGTAATAGGCGTCCGTGCCGAACTCGCGCAGGAGCTGTTCCTTGACGCGCACATAGTCGGCAAAATCATAGAGAACAAGATAGCGGTCGGGCTCATAGCCGCTGATCATGCTGTCGTACAGCTTTCTGAGCATCCCCTGTTCGTCGTGCAGCGTGCCGTCGACGAGCGTCTCCAGAGCGCGCTTCAGACGGGGGGCCCCCTCCACCTGCTCGCGAGGGCAATAGTACTGCTTGACCGCCGCGACCTCTTCCACCGTCGCGCCGAAGATATAGTTGTTCTCTCTGCCCGCCTCTTCGCAGATCTCCACGTTCGCGCCGTCCATCGTGCCGAGCGTTACGGTGCCGTTGAGCATGAACTTCATGTTGCTCGTGCCGGACGCCTCCATTCCCGCAAGAGAGATCTGTTCGGAAATATCCGCCGCGCAGACGATCTTCTCCGCATATGAAACGTTATAATTCTGCAAAAAGACGACCTTCATCCTGTCGGCAACGTCGGGATCGTTGTTGACGAGACGCGCGATCTCGTTGATGAACTTGATGACCGCCTTCGCCATATAATAGCCGGGCGCAGCCTTGGCGCCGAACAAAAACGCCGTGGGCGGGAAGTCGGTCACGCAGCCGTCCTTGATGCCGAAATAGAAATACAGGACGCTGAGCGCGTTGAGCATCTGGCGCTTGTACTCGTGCAGGCGCTTGACCTGCACGTCGAAAATGAAGTCGGCGGAGAGGTCGACGCCCTCATGCGCGCGGATGTACGCGGCAAGTTTTTCCTTGTTCTCGCGGCGGATGCGCTTGAATTCGGGCAGCATCTCATCAAGGTAAGGCGTGAGTTTTTTGAGCTCGGAGAGTTCGGTGTGCCACCCGGCGCCGATCTTCTTATCGGCAAGGCGGGCAAGCGCGGGATTGTTGAGCAGCAGCCAGCGGCGGGGCGTGATGCCGTTGGTGATGTTGACGAACTTCTCGGGGAAGCGCTCGTACCAGTTCTTAAAGGTCTGCGTCTTTAAGATGTTTGTATGGATCTCGGCAACGCCGTTGACGTGCGAGGCGACATAGATCGCAAGGTTCGCCATGTGGATGACGTTGTCGCGCACGATATAGAAACAATTGGGATCAAGCCCGTCGCCTTCCAGCCTTCTCTGGCAGGCGAGGATCTGCTCGTAGACGTCGGGCAGAAGATCGGACAGGGCGAGCGCGTCCCACTTTTCGAGCGCCTCTGCCATGATCGTATGATTGGTGAAGTTGAAGCAGGCGTGGCAGACTTCGAACGCCTCGTCGAAGGAAAGCCCCTCCGTCTGCAAAATGCGCAGGAGTTCGGGGATGGCGATGACGGGGTGGGTGTCGTTGAGCTGGAAGCACCACTTTTCGGGGAGCTGACGCAAAGACTTGCCGGACGCCTTGAACTTTCTTACGATATCCTGCAGCGACGCGCTGACCATGAAGTACTGCTGTCTGAGGCGCAGGATCTTGCCGACCATCGTGTTATCGTTGGGATAGAGCACGTCGGTGATCTTGGTCGCGTTGAAGTTCTCCGTCGCCTTTACCTCCCCCTTCATCTCGTTGAAGGAAGCAAAGTCGAACGCCTGCACGGGCTCGCTCTGCCACAGCCTGAGCGTATTGACCACGCCGTTCTTGTACCCGAATACGGGCATATCGTAAGGCACCGCCTTGACCGTCTGATCGGCAAACCTGACGAGCACCGCGTCCCTGTCGACGCGCACGCTCCAAGGGTCCCCCCAGCGCAGCCAGTCGTCCCCCTCCTCGTGCTGATAGCCGTCGACGAACGTCTGGCGGAAGAGCCCGTAGCGGTAGCGGATGCCGTAACCGTCGAGCGCGATGTCCTTGGAAGCCGCGCTCTCCAGATAGCACGCCGCAAGCCTGCCCAAGCCCCCGTTGCCGAGCGCCGCGTCCTCGACCTCTTCAAACTGCTTGACGTCCTCGCCGACGGAGGCAAGCGCAGCGCCGACCTCATCGAGGATGCCGAGGTTCATGAGGTTGGAGTAGATGGCGCGCCCCATCAGGAACTCTGCCGAAAAGTAGCCGCAGCGGCGGCGGGGAGAGTTCTTTTCATTGTTCCAGTCGGTAAAGATCTCCTCCATCACCGCGCGGGAGACGGCGTTGTAAAGTTCGAACTTGCCCGCGGTCTTGAGATCGCAGGCATATTCCGCGTGCAGCACGCGCTCCACGCCGTCAAGAAATGCTTTCTGATCAAACTTCATCGTGTTGTCGACCTCTATATCGAAAAAATTTTGTACTTTTTGACGATTTCCTATTCTACCATAGCGAAAAGCGAAAGTCAAACGCTTTTCGCACGCGATCGAAGGTTGTCGGATGACGAAATTTTTGAAATTGTCAACGACAATTTCTTACATTTTACAAAATAGTGTTGAAAAATTTTCGCGGTTATGGTATAATTAATTTATGTCATTGTCCGTTTTTGCCGGCGCTGCGCGCGGCGGGGCGGCAGGGCAACAAGGAGACAAGATAAGGAGGTTGTATATGAAAGAATGCGAAGGCGCGTGCGGCACGCCCGAACAATTGGAACAGCTCAAAGCTGTGATCGAGGAATCCCGCACGACCCCCGGGTGTCTCATGCACATCCTGCAGGAGGCACAGGGCATCTACGGGTATCTCCCCCTCCCCGTCCAGAAGACGATCGCGGAGGGACTGGGGATCTCCCTTTCCGAGGTGTACGGCGTCGTCACCTTCTACTCGCAGTTCTCGCTCCGTCCCAAGGGAAAATACCGCGTGAGCGTGTGCCTCGGCACCGCTTGCTACGTCAAGGGCTCGGACAAGATCCTGGAGGAAGTGGAAAAGGAACTGGGGATCAAGTGCGGCGAATGCACGCCCGACGGGCTGTTCTCCATTGACAGCTGCCGCTGCGTGGGCGCCTGCGGGCTTGCGCCCGTCCTCATGATCAACGAGGACGTCCACGGCAAGCTCACGCCCGAAATGGTCAAGGGCATCCTTGACAAATATAAGGAGGAGGCACAGGCATGACCATCAAGGAACTTGACGCCATCCGTCAGAAAAAGAAGGCGCTCATCGACGTCAGGCGCGTCGTGCGCGAACAGGGCGAAAAGCTCGCCAAGCAGACGGGATACAGAAAGCAGGTCCTCGTCTGCGGCGGTACGGGCTGCACCTCCTCGCATTCGATGAAGGTCATCGCGCAGCTCGAACAGTCTTTGCAGGAGCTGGGGATCGGCGACGTTCTCGTCGTCAAGACGGGATGCTTCGGTCTGTGCGCCCTGGGTCCCATCATGATCGTCTATCCCGAGGGCGCGTTCTATGCGCAGATGACCCCCGAGCACGTCAAGACGGTCGCCGAACAGCACCTTGTCAAGGGCGGGAAGATCGTCAAAGAACTGCTCTATCAGGGCACGGTCGCCGAGGACGGCTCCATCATCCCCTTCGCGGAGACCCCCTTCTATAAAAAACAGATGCGTATCGCGCTGCGCAACTGCGGCGTCATCGCGCCCGAGGATATCGAGGAAGCGATCGCAGCGGGCGACTATGCGGCACTCGAAAAGGTGCTCACTTCCATGACGCCCGACGACGTCATCAACGAGATGTCTGCATCCGGACTGCGCGGCAGAGGCGGCGCGGGCTTCCCGACGGGCAGAAAGTGGTCGTTCGCGAAGGCTTCGCCCGGCAACGTCAAATACGTCTGCTGCAACGCCGACGAAGGCGACCCCGGCGCGTTCATGGACCGCTCCGTCCTGGAGGGCGACCCCCACTGCGTGCTGGAAGCCATGACCATCGCGGGCTATGCGATCGGCGCGCATCAGGGCTATATCTATGTGCGCGCGGAGTACCCCGTCGCCGTCGAACGTCTCAAGATCGCCATCCGGCAGGCGCGCGAGTACGGGCTGCTCGGCAAGGATATTTTGGGGCTCGGCTTTGACTTCGACATCGAGATCAGGTTGGGCGCGGGCGCCTTTGTCTGCGGCGAGGAAACGGCGCTCATGACCTCCATCGAAGGTCACCGCGGCGAGCCCCGCCCCCGTCCTCCCTTCCCCGCGGTCAAGGGCCTTTTCGGCAAGCCCACCATCCTCAACAACGTTGAAACATGGGCGAACGTCAACCCCATCATCGTCAACGGAGCGGCATGGTTCGCCAAGATCGGCACACAGACTTCGACGGGGACCAAAGTGTTTGCGCTCGGCGGCAAGATCACCAACGTCGGTCTCGTGGAAGTCCCGATGGGAACGACGCTGCGCGAGATCGTGGAAGAGATCGGCGGCGGCATCCCCGGCGGCAAGAAGTTCAAAGCCGCGCAGACGGGCGGTCCCTCGGGCGGGTGCATCCCCGCGGAGTGCATCGACACCCCCATCGACTACGACAGCCTCCTCTCCATCGGCTCCATGATGGGTTCGGGCGGCATGATCATCCTCGATGAGGACACCTGTATGGTGGATATCTCCAAGTTCTATCTGGAATTCACCGCCGACGAGAGCTGCGGCAAATGTACGCCCTGCCGTATCGGCACCAAGCGCCTCCTGCAGCTGCTCACCAAGATCACGGAGGGCAAGGGCGAGCCCGAGGATCTCGTCAAGATCGAAGAACTCGCTTCGCACATGAAGCAGTCGTCGCTGTGCGCGCTCGGTCAGTCCGCGCCCAACCCCATCCTCTCGACGCTGCGCTACTTCCGTCAGGAATACGTCGACCACATCGAAAAGAAGCACTGCGATGCGGGCGTCTGCAAGGCGCTGCTGACCTATTCCATCGATCCCACCAAGTGCCGCGGATGCACGCTGTGCGCGCGCAACTGTCCGACGCACGCGATCACGGGCAAAGTCCGCGAAGCGCACGTCATCGACAAGGACATCTGCATCAAGTGCGGCGTATGTATGGCGAACTGCAAGTTCGGCGCAGTCGTGAGACAGTGAGGTGACCATCATGGCAAAAGACGTTACGTTGACCATCAACAGTATTTCCGTTACCGTTCCCGAGGGAACGACCATCCTTGAAGCGGCAAGAAAGGCGCACATCGAGATCCCCACGCTGTGCTATCTCAAAGACGTCTCCTGCGTCGGCTCCTGCCGTATGTGCGTCGTGGAAGCGACGGGCGCGAGAGGCCTCGTCGCCGCGTGCGTATATCCCGTCGCCGAGGGCATGGAGGT
>CALVUC010000053.1 GCA_944363395.1 uncultured Clostridia bacterium
CGCGACGGCGAGCCCCTTTCCGACGTGCAGGATGCGCGTCTCAAAGGCGCGATCTTGCTGCAAGTCCTGCAGGAACTCTCGGATATGCTGCGCGAGCATCTTGCGCTTTTTGGGAACGCCGTCCGCAAAGAGCAGGACGTCGTCCGCGCACAGCACGCCGCCCGCGGCGAGCAGACGCCTGCAATCGGGCAGAAAACGGCGGTACTGCACCTTGGCGGCATCGAGAAAGATCAGATCGAACGCGCCTTCGAGCGAAGGCAGGACGTGCGCGGCGTCCCCTTCCAGAAGGCGGATACGCCCTTCCAGCCCGAACCGCGCAAAATTTTCGCGCGCCGAGGCGATGCGCGCCGCGTCCCGCTCGATGGTCACGACTTCCGCCCCCGTACGAAGCGCGAGCGCGGCGGACGTGAGTCCCCTGCCCGTTCCGATTTCGAGAATGCGCGCGGCGTTGATGCGCTCCGCCTCCGAAATGAGTACGGCGAGAACGTCGTCCGAAGTTGTGGGGTCGCGCTCCGAAAGCGCCGCCGCCCGAAGCCCGCCGAGCAGCTCCTGTTCCGTCATATCTTTCTCCGAAAAGGACGGCTCGCGCCGTCCCTTAGTGGTTTTATTTTTTTACGGGCGCGGGAAGTTCTGCCCACACGGCAGAAAACAGCGCCGTAAGACGCGCCTTGTCCTCTGTGTCCTGCACGACGAGCCGCGCCTTCGCTCCCGGGTGCGGCGCGCGAAGGGGCGCTTCCGGCAAAAGAAGCCGCGCCGACGGCACAGGCGCAACATAGAGCTGTCCGTCCTCGATCGTCCCGACCATCTTTTCGCGAAAGTAGACGAGCCACTCTCCCATCATGGAGCGGATGCGCACTTCCGGCACCCCTTCCGTAATGGCAAGCGCAGCGCTCTTCGGCGTTCCCATATGCCCTCCTTGCGCATGGGGATCCTCCCTTCCGCCCCTGCGGGATCTCTCCGCGAAACCTTCGGCGCATGGGAGACTTTCGCCGCCCATGCCGTCAATTACGGGAAAAGGCTTCACTGTAAAATCATGGCGCAAGCGGAGTTTCCCTGCGTCAGCGCACCCCGATTTGCCAACCCCTTTGCTTTTGCGGAAAAGTGAGCCGACGGGAGCAAACCTGTTGCCAAACCCATCGGCGAGAGAGACCGGACGAAGAGCTGCCTTGCTGCGAACGTCGTCTCACCTCACGAGGTCTCTTTCCGTCAGTTCGAAATGAAATCCGTGAACTTTCTCAGATCTCCTGGATGATGGGCAGGATCATGGGCGACTGCTTGGTCTTTTTGAAGATATAATTTTTGACGGCGCGGCGGACGGCGGCGGCGATGTCCTGCGCGGCGGCATGGTTTCCCGCACCGTCGACCGCCCTTTCGACGACGTCCTTGAGCTCCCGCATATAGTTGCGTTCGTCCGTAAAGACAAAACCGCGGCTCTCGATGACGGGTTCGTCCATGAGCGCGCCCTTTGCGATCACGCAGCTGATGACGAACAGACCCTCGCCCGACATACGGATGCGGTCCTTCAGCACCTCGCTCGTGCCGTAATCTTCAAAGCCCGCGCCGTCGATGAGGCGCGCGCCCGCAGGGAAACTCTCGCCCTGCCTGAGCGTATTTTCGGTGAGTTCGGCGCACGTACCGATATCGGGGATAAAGATCTGCGAGGGGCTCATCCCCAACTCCTCGGCAAGGCGGGCGTGCCGCTTCAGGTGGCGGTACTCGCCGTGTACGGGGATAAAGAACTTGGGCTTTAACAGGGAGTGCATGATCTTATGCTCTTCCTGGCAGGCGTGACCGGAGACGTGGATCTTTTCCAGGCTCTCATACACGACTTCCGCGCCCTTTTTGTACAGGTTGTTGATGACGCGGTAGATCATGCGCTCGTTGCCCGGGATGGGGCTCGCGGAGATGACCACGGTGTCGTTGGAGCCGATCGTGACTTTGTTGAACTCCCCCGCCGCCATGCGCGTCAGCGCGCTCATCGGCTCGCCCTGCGAGCCCGTAGAGATGATGACGATCTCCCTGTCAAAGAAATTCTTGGTCTTTTCCACATCGACGAGGACGCCCTCGGGGATGGTGATCTCCCCGATCTTGGCAGCCGCCTCAACGACGTTGAACATACTCCGTCCCGAGAGCGCCACCTTGCGGCGGTACTTGACGGCGATGTCCACGATCTGCTGCAATCTGTGGACGTTGGAGGCGAACGTCGCAATGACGATGCGCCTGTCCGCATTTTCGGCAAAGATGTGCTCGAGCGTCGTGCCGACGACCTTCTCGCTCATCGTGTATCCGGGGCGCTCGATGTTGGTGGATTCGCCGAGATAGAGAAGCACGCCCTTTTTGCCGTATTCGGCGATCTTTTCCAGATCGATGGGCTTGCCCGCCACGGGCGTCAGGTCGATCTTGAAGTCGCCGCTGTGAAAGACGATCCCGTACGGCGTCTCGATCGCAAGCGCCATCGACCCCGCGATAGAGTGATTGACGTTGACGAAATTGACGGTGAACGCCCCCGCCTTGATGCTGTCGTCAGGCGAGACGGTGCATTCCGTGACGTTGTTCATGCGGTGCTCGCGCAGTTTGTTGTCGACGAGCGCAAGCGTCAGCTTGGAGCCGTAGAGGGGCGTCCCGGGCAGCAGCTCCTTCATGAGATAGGGAACGCCGCCGATATGATCTTCGTGTCCGTGCGTCAGAAAGACGCCGCGGATCTTCTGGCGGTTGTTAACGAGATAGGTGATGTCGGGAAAGACGAGGTCGATCCCCGGCATCTCTTCGGTCGGGAAGATGATACCTGCGTCAATGACGATGATGTCGCTGCCGTACTCGATGGCGGTCATATTCTTGCCGATCTCGCCGACGCCGCCGAAGAAGAGCACTTTGACGGGCTTCTTTCTTTTGCCGCGCTCAGACTTCTTTTCGCCCTTCTCGCGCGGTTTTCTCACCTTCTTTGCTTCGGGCGCGAGTTCTGCGGCAAGGGGCTGCCCGCCCGCCGCTTCCGCGGCGGGCGCGGCGGGCGCGGCGCTCCCGTCGGTCTCGGGGAGCCGCGTCCCCTTTCCCTTTGCGCGCGAACGGCGGCGGGGCTTGAGTCCCGCCTCCTCCATCGCCTCCTTGGTGCGCGTCTCGCCCGTATTCTGTTTGGCGCGCTGTTCGCGGTTGTATGCTTCGATGCCGTTGAGAATGGCAAGTTCGATGGCGGGATCGGTGTGCCGTCCCTTGCTGTTCTGTTCCTGTTTCAAACGATAACTCCTTTCACTTCACACAATTGCCCTGTACGGGATAAAAATTGCTCTGAGACACCATCAAAAGAGCCGATCGCTCAGCTCTTTGTCTTTGGCAGCGCCGTGCGCGGGCGCGCAGTTCCTCTTCTTTTGCGGCGGCGCGCGGGGCTCCTTCTTTGTGCAGCGGACGCCGTCCCTTCTTCCCGCGGGAACAAACGTCCGCGCCCGCGGCTTGGTTCTGAACGCGGCGCCGCTCCCTGTCCTCGGGCGGGAACAAACGTCCGCGCGGTATTAAAACTATTCTACACCAAAACACGCCAAAAGTAAATACTTTGCCTTGGTTTTTTTTGGGAAAAGCGCAAATTTCCTTTTTCAAAATGCGGCAATCGGGATAAACTATGAGTGATTTGCACGAAATACTTGTCAATCAAGTGAAAAAAGAATATAATGAATGAAACAGGCAGTGTGCGGGTCGCACGGGTGTGCGCGCCGCCGCACCGCGCTTTTTTACGAGGTGAAATGATGAGAGCATACAACTTTTCGGCAGGTCCTTCGACGCTTCCCTTGGACGTTTTGGAGGAAGTTCAGCGCGACCTTTTGGATTTTGAAGGCACGGGGATGTCCGTCACGGAGATCTCCCACCGCAACAAGGCGTTTGAATCGGTCGTGCGCGAGGGCGAATCGCTCCTGCGAGAACTCATGCACATCCCCGACGACTACGCCGTGCTCTTTGTGCAGGGCGGCGCGAGCATGCAGTTCGCCGCCGTTCCCCTCAACCTGATGCACAACGGCAAAGCCGACTACATCGTCACGGGCAACTTCTCCAAGAAGGCGTTCCAGGAGGGCAAGATCTACGGCGATGCGGCGTGCGTCGCTTCGAGCGAGGACAGGACGTACACCTACATCCCCGATCTCGCGTCCGTTCCCTTCCGCGACGGCACCGACTATGTGCATATCTGCTCCAACAACACCATCTTCGGCACCCGCTATGTGGAATTTCCCGAAGGGAAGGCGCCGCTCGTCGCCGATATGTCCTCGGAGATCTTATCGCGCGAGGTGGACGTTTCCAAGTTCGGCGCCATCTACGCGGGCGCGCAGAAGAACCTTGCCCCTGCGGGCGTGACCATCGTCATCGCCAAACGCGAACTCATCGGCGATCCCCTGCCCGCCTGCCCGACCATGCTCAAATGGAAGGTGCAGGACGAGAACGGCAGCCTGTACAATACCCCTCCCTGCTTCCCCATCTATGTCGCGACGCTCGTGCTGCGGCGGCTCAAGAAGATGGGCGGCATCAAGGAGATGAACGCCGTCAACGAGTACAAGGCAGGGCTTTTATACGACTTTATCGACAATTCCCCCTTCTACACCAACAAGGTGGAGAAGAAGTACCGCTCCATCATGAACGTCCCCTTCACGACGCCCAACGCCGATCTCGACGCGCGCTTCGTCAAGGAGGCGGCGGCAAACGGGCTGGTCTCCCTGAAGGGACACCGCCTTGTCGGCGGGATGCGCGCCTCCATCTACAACGCCATGCCCGTGGACGGCGTCAAGGCGCTCATCGAATTTATGAAGAAGTTTGAGAGGGAAAACGCATGAAGATCTTAAAACTCAACGCGATCAGCCCCGTCGCGGACAAGGTGTTTGCGGGCTATGACTACTCGGACGGCGTACAGGATCCCGAAGGCATCATCCTTCGCTCCTTCGCGATGCACGACTATCCCCTCGGCGAAAACCTCCTCGCCGTGGCGCGCGCGGGCGCGGGCGTCAACAACATCCCCATCGACAAATGTACGGAGCAGGGCATCGTCGTCTTCAATACGCCCGGCGCCAACGCCAATGCCGTGAAAGAGCTCGTCCTGTGCGAACTCTTCCTGGGCGGCAGAAAGATCGTCGAAGGCGCCAACTGGGCGCAGACCCTGAAGGGGCAGGAGAATATCGGAAAGCTCGTCGAAAAGGGCAAGGGAAAGTTCGTCGGACAGGAAGTGAGCGGCAAGACGCTGGGCGTCATCGGTCTGGGCGCGATCGGCGCGATGGTCGCCAACGACGCGCTCCGCCTCGGCATGGACGTCATCGGCTACGACCCCTTCATTTCCGTCAAAAGCGCGTGGATGATCGACCGCAGGGTGCATTTTACCTCCGATCTCGCGGCGCTCATGCAGGCGTCCGACTACATCACCGTCCACGTCCCGCTGACGCCCGACACCAAGGGAATGTTCCGTAAGGAGACGCTCGCGGGATGCAAGGACGGCGTCGTCGTCATCAACAATTCGCGCGGCGATCTCGTCGTCAGCGCCGACATGGCGGAGGCCGTCGCAAGCGGCAAGGTCTCCCGCTACATCACCGATTTTCCCGACGAAACGCTCCTCGGCAAGGAGAACATCCTCTGCGTCCCCCATCTCGGCGCGAGCACGCCCGAAGCGGAGGACAACTGCGCCTACATGGCGGCAAATCAACTCGTCGACTATCTGGAAAACGGGAACATCACCAACAGCGTCAACTTCCCCGCCGTCAGCCTGCCCCGTTCGAGCAAGGCAAGAGTCTGCGTGCTGCACAGGAACGTCAAGGAGATCCTCTCCAAGATCCTCTCCATCGTCGCCTCGCAGGGCATCAACGTCGCGCATATGCTCGACCAGAGCAAGGGCGAGCACGCCTATCTCATCCTGGAACTCGACGACGTTCCCGGAGCGGCGTGCATCGACCTCATCCGCTCCATGCCGGACGTCATCCGCGTGCGCCTCATCTGA
>CALVUC010000054.1 GCA_944363395.1 uncultured Clostridia bacterium
TGCGTTCTTCCATGTTATTCTCCTGCGCCCGTACCACGGGCGAAATATTGCTGCGGAAGGGTGCTCACGCAAAAGGTGCGGAAGCGCCCCTTATACCGTTTCCGTGCGGCGAGACACGCCTCCCTCGTCCCGAACAGGGCGTAACAGGCGCTGCCCGAACCGCTCATCCCCGCCACGGGAGAGAGAGCGCGCGCCTCCTCGAGCGCGAACCCGACCGCGCGGTTGAGCGCCGCGGCGCTCGCCGTGAGCGCATTCGCGCAGCAGCGCATCGCGCCGTCCCCGTCCCCCTCCCGCAGGAGGGCGACCGCCCGCTCCGTCTGCGGCGGGAAGGTCTCCCCCCGCCTGTCGTACATCGCGTAGCAGGACGCCGCGGAGACGCCCCGCGCGGGACAGATGAGCAGCAGATGGCGCACGGGGAAGCCGTCCACGGGCGTCACCCGCTCCCCGCGCCCCGTGATGCGCGCCGCGCCGCCCGTCAGAAGATAGCCCGTGTCGCTGCCGAGGGAATCGGCGATTTGTTTGAGCGCGCCAAGATCGCGCACGCCGTACAGCGCGGCGAGCGCCCGCAGGACGCCCGCGGCGTCCGCCGACGACCCACCCAGTCCGCCGCCGACGGGCAGACGCTTTTCGATCGTGATATCCGCGCCGCCCGCGCCGAACGCGGCGCAGAACGCCCGCGCGGCGCGCCACGCGTTGTTCTTTTCGGGCGGGAGTTCGTAGGGCATCCCCTGCATGAGAAGGCGCACCCCGCCGTCCTCCCGCCTGCGCGCGCGGACGAGATCGTACAGCCCGATCGTGCAAACGAGCGAATCGATGAGGTGATAACCGCCCTCGCTCCCGAGGACGTCCAGCGTGAAGTTGACCTTGCCGTACGCCCTGATCCGCGCTTCCATACGCGGACATTGTACCATATTTTTTTGCGGAACGCAATCATTCCGTCCCTTCGGCGCAAAATTTCACCCGGGCGGCGGACGCTCACCGCCCTTCAAGCGTCTTTTTGCGGTAGATGATGACGCGCTGCCCCTCGCGCACGGGAAATTCCAGCCCCGGGTTGCTTGCGGCGACCTCGTCGGGAGACTTCCCGAGCCGCTTGGACAGCTCCCACAGCCCGTCGCCCGCCCGCGGCACATAGACGCTGACGGCGCTGTCGTTGACGGGGAGCAGTTCGCCTTCCTCGGCGGAGGAGACCAGCCGCGCCTCGCCGAAGATGCGCTCGGTGAGGGTGAATTTGAGCGTCGCCTCCGCATCGATGACGCCCTCCTCCTTCTGCCGCGCGCTCATGCCGCACACGAGCACGGAGACGGCGGCGTCCGACGCCTGCACGGGGACGGAGAAGGGAAGGCTCATCTCCACTCCCCGACGCCCTTCCGCGCCCTTCACGAGCAGCGTCGCGAGCGCCACGCCCTCGACGTGCATCCCGTTGTTGCCGCGCATGAGGTTGGCTTCCGCGCGCGAAAAGACGACCGCTTCCAGCGTGTCGGAAAAATTGACGGGCGAGGAGAGCGCCGCGCGCCCCGAGACGCGCTCGGAAAACGCCGTCGTCTCCCCCGCGCCCTCGCTGCGGCTGTCCGCATAGACGAGCGCCACGCGGTGGGTGCGCGAGAAGGCGTCCGTCACGCCGCTGACGGAAACTTCCTCGTAGACGACCGCCTCCGCCTTTAATGCGAGTTCCGCGTGGATGCGCGCGTTCCCGCCGTCCTCCGCCTCGACGCCGAGGCGCACCTCCGGCACGGTGACTTCCGCCGCGGCGCGGCAGCCCGCCTGCGCCGCCTCGGAGGGAAGTTCCATGCGGAAGGGAACGAGCCGCTCGAAGGAGACGAGCCCGTCCCCGCGCAGCGCGAGCAGCCCCAGCGAGACCTCGCCTTCGAGCGTGAGCAGCCCGCCGCCGCACGCGGCGCGGGTGAGATGCACCGTCTCGGCGTGCTGCAGGATGTCGCCCGCGCCGTCCACCTCGAAGTCGTCCTCCGTCTCGGAAGCGCCCTGTGCAAGGTGCGCGCAGAACAGGTTGACGGGCTCGCGGCGGCAGACGAGGTCGCCGTCCGCGAGATAGTCGAAGGACTGCTCGCCGAACACCGCGACGTCCGTGCCGATGAGCGCCGTCACGAAGAGGCTCGCCCCCTCCCTGCGCAGGGAGAGGTTCTCCGTCTGCGCGCGCGCCCGCACCGTGTGCGCGGGGACGACGCGTCCGTCCTTGGCGGACGCCGTGAACTCCACCCCCTTCTCCGCGCGGCAGACACGGCGCTCCGTATCCTCGTAGACGATGGAAAAGAGGGCGCGCCCGTAATAGCGCACCTCGCCGCTGCCCGCCTCCGCGCCCGTGAGATAGACGCTCGCATACGCGGTGAGCACGGACGCCTCGGGGAAGCGGCACTCCACCGCCGTCTGCGCCGCGAGCGAAAAGAGCTTCCCGTAGCCGCGGAAGGTCTCCGTCTGCGTATTCATACTGTTTGCCTCCTTTGGCGCCGCAAAGGAGGCGCCGTCTTTGCATTGTATGCGGCGCCGCGGCGCGGTATGCAGGATATGCGCCGTCGAAGAAATGCGAAAAGAGGTATGATTTTTTGCTTTTCTGTCAAAAAAGACGGGTATGATCAGACCGAACAACGACATTGCGCGCGTCAAAGCGCGCATCCGCGCCATGCAGGCGCGGCGCGTGGACGTCACCGTGCGGCTGGGACGCAACAAAGTGGACAGGTTCCGCGGAACGCTCACGGGCGTCTATCCCGCCCTGTTCACCGTACGCCCCGACAACGAGAACTTCCTCGGAAAGACCGCCTACTCCTATGCCGAGGTGCTGTGCGGCAGCATCGACGTAAGACCTGCACCAAAGAAAAATTAGCCCTCCCCCGGGCAGAAAGCGCGCCGCGCCGACTATGTCGGCGCGGCGCCGTATTTTCTTGCCGTCCGCACGGGACGCGGACGGAACGAAAAACGCCCGACGGTTTGCAAAAAACAAACCGTCGGGCGTTTTTTCAGGCTCCGTCGCCGTCCGCATCCGCGGCGGGCGCGCCCTCCGCGCCCTCGTCCGCGCCGTCGTCCGCGCCGTCGTCCTCGGCGCCCTCCGAAAGTTCTTCCGCGGAGAGATCCGCCGCCGTCTCTTCGGGCGCTTCCACTTCCGCCTCGTCGTCCTTTTCCGTCACGGCGACCGTCGCCACGACGCCGTCCCTGACGTTCATCAGCCGCACGCCGCGCGTGTTCCTGCCGATACGGGAGATGTCCTCGGCGTGCATCCGTATGACGATGCCCGCAGAGGTGACGAGCATGACGTCGTCCCCGTCCGTGACCAGCTTCATGTTGACGAGCGCGCCCGTCTTTTCGCTGAACACGCCCGCCTTGATGCCCTTGCCGCCGCGCGTCTGGATGCGGTATTCGGCGGGATCCGTGCGCTTGCCGTAGCCGTTTTCGGAGACGGTCAGAATGTCGCAGCCCTCGCGCAATACGAGCATATCCACGACGCAGTCGCCCTCCGCGAGGGAGATCGCCTTGACGCCCATCGTGTCCCTGCCCATCGGACGGACGTTTTCCTCCGAGAAGCGGATGCACTTGCCCGAGCGGGAAGCGACGACGATCTCGTCCTCGCCGCGCGCAAACTGCACGGAGATGAGCTCGTCCCCTTCCGCGATGCGGATGGCGATCTTGCCGCTGCGCAGGATGCGGTCGAACTCGCTCGTCGCGGTCTTTTTGATGATGCCCTGCTTGGTCGCCATGACGAGATAGCCCCCGTCACGCGCCGAGACGGGCAGGATGGCGGCGATCTTTTCGCCCGCGGAGAGCTGGACGATATTGACGATCGCCCTGCCGCGCGCCGCGCGCGCCGCCTCGGGGATGTGATAGCCCTTGATGGAATACACCTTGCCGAAGTTGGAGAAGAGCAGGATGTCGTTGTGCGTGGAGCAGACGAACATCTGCTCGACAAAGTCGTCGTCCTTGGGGCGGTGCGCCGTGATCCCGACGCCGCCACGGTTCTGCGCGCGGTATTCGGCGACGGGGATGCGCTTGACGTAGCCCGAATGCGTCATGGAGATGACGACGTCCTCCACGTCGATGAGGTCCTCGTCCTCGATCTCGCCGAAGTCGACGGAGATCTCCGTCCTGCGTTCGGAGGGATACTTTGCCTTGATGGCGAGCAGGTCCGCCTTGATGATGTCGAGCACGCGCTGCTCGTTGGCGAGGATGTCCTTGAGGTCGGCGATGGTCGCGCGCAGGGCGGCGAGTTCCTCCTGCAGCTTTTCCACTTCGAGGGAGGTGAGGCGCTGCAGGCGCATCTCGAGGATGGCGTTCGCCTGCTTGTCGGTGAGTTCGAACGCCGCCATGAGCTTTGCCGCCGCGTCGTTCTTGTCCGCCGACTCCTTGATGATGCGGATGACCTCGTCGATATTGGCGAGCGCGAGCACGAGCCCTTCGACGATGTGCGCGCGCTCCTCGGTGCGGGCGAGTTCGAAGCGCGTCCTGCGCGTGATGACCTCCTTCTGATGGGCGAGGTAATAGGTGAGGATGTCCTTTAAGTTGAGCACCTTTGGCTCGGTGCCGTTTTCGACGAGCGCCAGAAGGATGATGCCGTCCGAGACCTGCAGGTTGGTATGCTTGTAGAGGGAATTGAGAACGACCTGCGCGTTGGCGTCCTTCTTGCACTCGATGACGATGCGCATCCCGTCCCTGCCCGATTCCTCGCGGATGTCGGAGATGCCCTCCAGCCGCTTGTCGCGCACCATGTTGGCGATGGTCTCGATGAGCTGCGCCTTGTTGACCTGATAGGGGATCTCGGTGACGACGATGCGGCTCCTGACGTTGGCGCCGCTGCCGTATTCTTCGATCTCGCACTTGGAGCGGATGACGATATTGCCCTGTCCCGTGCGGTACGCCTTGCGGATGCCGCTCCTGCCCATGATGATGCCCCCCGTCGGAAAATCGGGCGCGGGAATGTAGTTCATGAGATCGTCCACGGTGAGATCGGGATCGTCGATGAGGGCGACGGTCCCGTCGATGACCTCGGCGAGGTTGTGCGGCGGGATATTGGTCGCCATGCCGACGGCGATGCCGTCCGA
>CALVUC010000055.1 GCA_944363395.1 uncultured Clostridia bacterium
AAAAAATGACAACTTTGTTACAACTTTGTGCGGGATTTTTTACAAAGGTGTGCTATGATATAGCCAGGTAAGGCGGGAAAACGTCTGCCAAGCATCGTGCAACACCCCTTGCACTTGTCTCACGTTCGCCGCGGCACTTGCATGAAACCGCTGCGGTGCGGCCGCAGGGACGCCCCAAACCCTGCGGCATCCATTTCTTCCCGAGGCGCTCTGCGAAAGCGGGGCGTTTTTCGCTTCGGTGCGCCCGCACGGGACGGGGCGCAAATACAATCTCACGGAGGGATATATGCCGCTTCGCTTCAAGATCATTCTGATCGAATTGGTCGCCGAACTCGTCTTCGGTACGATCGGATCGCTTCTTTATCGCTTCGTCTTACAGGAAGCGTGGCTCTTACTTGCGTTTCTCATTCTCCCCGGGGCTGCGCTCACCGTCTTTTTCTTCTGCACGGTGCGCTGCCCGCACTGCGGACACCACCTGATGTTCCACCACGGGGCAGGGCTGCTCGATCCCCTTTACTTCTGCCCGTACTGCGGAGGAGAATTCGATAAACCGGTATAGTGCCTCTGCAGCGTCCCGCGCTCCCGCGCGGGACGCTGCATGATTTTCCCTTTCCTTATAAAAATTCGTGAGTTTTTCCCGAGCGCGCCTTGACAAATCTTATAAAACGCGGTACAATAGAATATGGTAAAAAATACTCATTAAGGAGATCGTTCCACTATGAACAAAATGACTGTCAAAGACATTCAGGATTGGAAGGGCAAGCGCGTCCTTGTGCGCTGCGACTTCAACGTCCCCATGAAGGACGGCGTCATCACCGATGAGAACCGCATCATCGGCGCTCTTCCGACCATCAAATACCTGATGGAGCACGGCGCAAAGGTCATCCTCTGCTCGCACATGGGCAAGCCTCACTCTATCTTCTCCGCCGAAGTCAAACTCACCAAGAAGGATCAGAAGAAGATCGACGCCCTGCCCGAAGAGGAACGCGCCGCCGCCAAGGAAGCCATCATCGAGAAGGCAAAGAAGGAAGAGCCCAAGAAGCTCACCCTTGCGCCCGTCGCAAAGCGCCTCAACGAGCTGCTGGACGGCAAGGTGACGTTCGCAAACGACGTCGTCGGTCCCGACGCGCAGGCGAAGGTCGCAGCCTGCAAGGAAGGCGAGTGCGTCCTCCTCGAAAACCTCCGCTTCCACTGGGAGGAGGAGAAGAAGGACCTCGAGTTCTGCAAGAAGCTCGCTTCCTACTGCGATATCTACGTCAACGACGCCTTCGGTACGGCGCACCGCTCGCACGCTTCCACGGCGGCGATCGTCGAATACGGGCTCGTCAAGACCGCCGTCTGCGGCTTCCTCATCGAGAAGGAACTCACCGTCATGGCGGACTCCCTGGAGCACCCCAACCACCCCTTCGTCGCCATTCTGGGCGGCGCGAAGGTCGCGGACAAGCTGGGCGTCATCAACAACCTGCTTGAAAAGTGCGATACGCTCATCATCGGCGGCGGCATGGCGTACACCTTCCTCAAGGCGAAGGGCGGCACCGTCGGCACCTCGCTCGTGGACGATGAAAAGATCGACTACTGCAAGGAAATGATCGAAAAGGCAAAGAGCATGGGCAAGGAGCTGCTCCTCCCCATCGATACCGTTATCGTCAAGGACTTCCCCGATCCCATCGATGCTCCCATCGAAACGAGCATCGTCGCTTCCATGGAGATCCCCGCGGACAAGATGGGGCTTGACATCGGTCCCAAGACGCGCGAACTGTTTGCCGAGAAGATCAAGTCCGCAAAGACGGTCATCTGGAACGGTCCCATGGGCGTGTTTGAAAATCCCACGCTGGCAGCAGGCACCATCGCCATCGCGCAGGCGCTCGCCGATGCGCAGGGCGCGACGACCATCGTCGGCGGCGGCGATTCCGCGGCGGCGTGCGCACAGCTCGGCTTCGCCGACAAGGTGACGCACATCTCCACGGGCGGCGGCGCTTCGCTGGAACTGTTTGAAGGCAAGACGCTTCCCGGCATCGCCTGCCTGAACGAAAAGAACTGACATACGGACGGGACGGCATCGCCGTCCCGCTTTCGCGGATAGCGGCATCTGGGGGGAAGTCGTTCCGTTTTACACTGCATATCGCTCCATGCCGGGCGGCACCCGCGCGGCAGGACGCTCTACATTACATTACAACCCAAGGAGATATCATTATGGTTTTCAGGACCCCCATCATCGCAGGCAATTGGAAGATGAACAATACCGCCAAGGAGGGCGTGGCACTCGTCAACGCCTTAAAGCCCCTCGTGGCGGACGCTAAATGTGAAGTCGTCGTCTGCGTCCCCGCCATCGACATCCCCGCCGTCGCGGAGGCGATCGCCGGCACCAACATCAAGCTGGGCGCGCAGAACGTCCACTACGCCCCCAAGGGCGCCTTTACGGGCGAGATCTCCGCATCCATGCTGCTCGAGTACGGCGTCGAGTACGTCATCATCGGTCACAGCGAACGCCGCCAGTACTTCGGCGAGACGGATGAGACGGTCAACAAGCGCACGATCGCGGCGCTGCACGCGGGGCTCAAGCCCATCGTCTGCGTCGGCGAGACGCTCGCGGAGCGCGAAGGCGGCAAGACGGAGGAAGTCCTCTCCCGTCAGGTGCGCGAGGGGCTTGCCAACATCGCCGACCTCGCCAACGTCGTCATCGCCTACGAGCCCGTATGGGCGATCGGAACGGGCAGGACGGCGAGCTGCGATCAGGCGAACGAGACCATCCGCTTCATCCGCAGGACGTGCGCTTCCATCTTCGGCAAGGAACAGGCGGATCTCGTCCGCATCCAGTACGGCGGTTCGATGAACGCCGACAACTACAAACTCCTCATGTCCATGCCCGATATCGACGGCGGTCTCATCGGCGGCGCTTCCCTGAAGGCGATCGACTTCTCCGCCATCGTCAAGTATGACAAGGGCGGCATGGGCGGCATGAAGCTGCGCAAAGAGCTGTTATAAGGAGATATCATGAAGACACCTTACGCGATCATCATCATGGACGGCTACGGACTTGCGCCTGCGGGCGAAGGCAACGCCATCTCGCTGGACGGCAGCAAGAACGTGACCGCATACCGCGCCGCATACCCCTCCGCCACGCTGGGCGCGAGCGGGCTCTCCGTCGGGCTTCCCGACGGGCAGATGGGCAACTCCGAAGTCGGGCACCTCAACATGGGCGCGGGACGCATCGTCTATCAGGACCTCACCAAGATCACCAAGTCCATCGAGGACGGCGATTTCTTTACCAATCCCGCCCTGCTGAAGGCGATGGAGAACGCCAAAAACGGAAAGAAGCTGCACCTCTGGGGGCTTTTGTCCGACGGCGGCGTCCACAGCCACATCACCCATCTCTTCGCCCTGCTCGAGATGGCAAAGCGCCACGGCGTTCCCGAGACGTACGTCCACTGCTTTATGGACGGCAGAGACGTCTCCCCCACCTCCGGCGTCCACTTTGTGGAGCAGCTGCAGGCGGAGATGGACAAGATCGGCTACGGCAAGATCGCGTCCGTCTGCGGCAGATACTACGCGATGGACCGCGACAACAACTGGGACCGCGTCGAAAAGGCATACGATATGCTGACCGTCGGCACGGGCATCCCCGCCGCCAATGCGGCGGACGCCCTGCGCGCGTCCTATGAAGCGGGCGTAACGGATGAGTTCGTCCTTCCCACCAACATCGTGGAAAACGACAAGCCCGTCGCGCTCGTCGGCGATGGCGATTCCGTCATCTTCTTCAACTTCCGCCCCGACCGCGCCCGCGAGATCACGCGCGCGTTCTCGCAGGATCCCTTCGTCGTCCCCAAGGGTACGGCGTTTGAGAGAAAGACGGGATTTTTACGTCCCGTGTACGTCTGCTACACCGTGTACGACGCGGAGTTCCGGGGCGTGGAGATCGCCTTCCCCAAGCAGACGCTCGACAACACGCTGGGCGAATACCTTGCCAGGATGGGCAAGAAACAGCTGCGCATCGCCGAAACGGAAAAGTATGCGCACGTCACCTTCTTCTTCAACGGCGGCGTCGAACAGCCCAACGAGAACGAAGTGCGCGTGCTCATCCCTTCGCCCAAGGTCGCGACGTATGACTTAAAGCCCGAGATGAGCGCCTACGAAGTTGCCGACCGCGCCGTCGAAGAGCTCAGGACGGGCGAGTACGACGCGATGATCCTCAACTTTGCCAACTGCGACATGGTCGGGCATACGGGCGTCATCCCCGCCGCCGTCAAGGCGGTCCACGCGGTGGACGAGTGCGTGAAGAAGGTCGTCGATCAGATCCTTTCGATGGGCGGCAGCGTGCTGCTCACCGCCGACCACGGCAACGCGGATAAGCTGCTGGATGCGGACGGTTCGCCCTTCACGGCGCATACGACCAACCCCGTACCCGTCGTGCTCATTTCCGAAAAGTACAAGAACGTAACGCTCAGAAAGGACGGCATCCTCGCCGACCTTGCCCCCACCCTTCTCGAGACGATGGGACTTCCCATCCCTCCCGAAATGACGGGCAGGAGCCTCATCGAAAAGTAACGAAAACAAAGACCGCGCGGCTTT
>CALVUC010000056.1 GCA_944363395.1 uncultured Clostridia bacterium
CGCCTCTTTCAGGGAGCCCTGTTATGATAAATGCCCGCGCGCGGCGGGCATCTTTTTTACAAAATACTTCGAGACGGACCTGTAAGCCGGGTTCTGTCGAGCGCGGTCATTTATCTACACGCACCGTCGCCGGTGCGCTCCAGCGGTGTTCACGGCTGTATTCGGGCGGGCAACCCGTGTGAATACAGCCCAACCTTGCATCGGACGGGGTTTACATGGCACGGGGCGTTACCGTCCCGTCGGTGAGCTCTTACCTCGCCTTTCCATCCTTACCGCAAAAGCGGCGGTCTATTTCTGTTGCACTTTCCTTGAAGTCGCCTTCACCTGACGTTATCAGGCGTCCTGCCCTGCGATGCCCGGACTTTCCTCGTCGTACTCGGGGTACGCCGCGGCCGCGCAGTCCGCTCGAAGCATAAGTATTATACCACAATTTTTAAAAAAAGGCTTGTATTTTACGGAAAATATGATAAAATAGAAAAGGAAATTTTTTTGTGAGGATGAGTTATGAAAAAAACAAAGATCGTCTGTACGCTCGGCCCCGCTTCCGAAACGGAAGAAGTCATCTCCGCCATGGCGGACGCCGGCATGAACGTCGCGCGCATCAACTTTTCGCACGGCACGCATGAAGAACACGCGCAAAAGATCGCCATCATCAAAAAGGTGCGCGAGCAAAAGAACATTCCCCTTCCCATCCTTCTCGATACGAAGGGCCCCGAATTCCGCATCAAGACCTTCCAAAACGGCAAAGTGTTCCTGAAGGAAGGCGACACGTTCACCTTTACGACCGAGGACATCGTGGGCGACGAGACGCGCGTCGCGGTCTCCTATCAGGGCATCTGCGCCGACATGAACCCCGGCGACAAGATCCTTTTGAACAACGGGCTGATGGTCTTTGAAGTCGTCAAGGTCCAAGCGCCCAACGTCGTCTGCAAGGTCGTCATCGGCGGCGAGCTCTCCAACCGCAAGTCCATGTTCTTCCCCGAAAAACAGCTCAACCTCACTTATCTTTCGGAACAGGACAAGAGCGACCTTCTCTTCGGCATCGAGCATCAGGTCGATTTCGTGGCGTGCTCCTTCGTCTCCAAGGCGCAGGACATCCTCGATGTACGCAACTTCCTGCATGAGAACGGGTCGGACGACATCGACCTCATCGCCAAGATCGAAAACCGCGCGGGCGTCAACAACCTCGAATCCATCCTCGAAGTCTCGGACGGCATCATGATCGGCAGAGGCGATATGGGCGTAGAGATCCCCTATGAGGAGCTTCCCGACATCCAAAAGACCATCATCAACGCCTGCCGCATGGCGGGCAAGCGGTGCATCACGGCGACGGAGATGTTGGAGTCGATGATCAAACAGCCCCGCCCGACGAGAGCGGAGATCTCCGACGTCGCCAATGCCGTATACGACGGTTCGAGCGCCGTGATGCTCTCGGGCGAGACGGCAGCGGGGCTCTACCCCGTACAGGCGGTCGCGGCGATGGCGCGCATCGCGCAGCAGGCGGAGAGCAAGCAGCAGTTCATCCAGACCATCGAGGAATCCAGGTACCGCATCCGCGGGCTGGCGGACGCCCTCTCGCACTCGGCTTGCACGCTGGCGCGCGACGTCAGAGCGAAGGCAATCGTCGTCTGTACCCGCACGGGCGGCACGGCGAAGATGGTCTCCCGCTTCCGTCCGATGATCGACATCATCGGCATGACGACGGACGAAAGAAGCTACAGAAAGCTCGCGCTGAGCTGGGGCGTCCTGCCCGTCATGAGCGAGGAATACAACTCGGTGGACGTCCTGTTCCACTTCGCGAAGTGCGCGGCGCGCGACTCCGGTCTCGTCAAGAAGGGCGACACCATCGTCATTACGGGCGGCACGCCCAACGGCAAGAGCGGAAATTCCAACCTCATCAATATCGAAACGATCTGAAAACAGGGACGGCGGAAGCCGTCCCTGTTTTCAGATATCTTCCACGATTTTATCGCAAGATATCTTCCACGATTTTATCACAAGATATCTTCCACGATTTTATCACAAGACCTTGACAATCGGCGGGGTCGGTGATATAATAATCGTCAGAGATATTGTAAGGAGGAACTTATGAACAAAAAGCTCGCTGCCGCGCTGCAGCAGCACGGTATGACGGTTACGGGCAACTCGGCTTACGGCACCGTCCAGGGATATGAAATGTCGCTGCGCGCGCCCTCTCCCATGGAGCAGAGCGCCTATTTCCTGCACGTCAGCTTTTACGCAAGCGAGGAGAAAAAGCAGGAGGCCGCCAATGAGATCGCGCGCTTCGGCAACAAACTGCGGGTAGAAAATTCTGCCTACGGACTGACGATCACGCTGCCGCAGCCCGTCTTTACGCTCAACCCGCTGATCGAGGCGATCGGCGTCCTCTTTGAAAAACTCCCCGCCCTTTTCAAACAGAAGGAGATCCCGGGCGCGGATGTCTGTCCCTACGACGGGAACCCGATGACGGAGAACAGCAAGCGCTGCGTGATGAACGGCTTCTTCGTGACGCTCAACAACGACTGCATCGGCTCCATCAACAAGGCGATCGAAGAGGAGAACCGTCTGTTCGCCAATGCGCCCAACAATTATCTGCAAGGCATCTGCGGCGCGCTGGTGGGCGGCGTCGTGGGCGCGGCGCTCGTCATTGCGCTGTACTTTATGGAGTACGTCGCCTCCATTTCGGCGATCATCGCCGTCATGCTCGGCGCCTTCCTCTACCGCAAATTCGGCGGAAAGCCCAATGCCGTGATGATCGTCATCGTCTCCGTCATCAGCCTCATCTTTATCCTCATAGGGTACTATGCGGCGGTCATCATCGATATCATTTCGGAATTCTCGCTCGATTTCGGATCGGCGGTCGAACTGCTCAACCTCAATCTTGCGGAAAATCCCGAATTCTCCAAGTTGTTCTACACCAACCTCGCCCTGCTGCTCGTGTTCACGGCGCTCGGCATCGGCGTGATGATCTTCTCCCTCGTCAGGCAGATCAAACGCCCCAAAAACATCGGTTAAATGCAGGCGGACGCCCGAACGGGCGTCCGCTTTTATGTTGTGCCGCCTCGTACATTTGACTTTTTTGCGCGCGAGGCATATAATACAGCGTATGAAACAGAAAGGCAATAAGGGACTCGGCATCCTGTTTATCATAGGCGCGGCGCTTTGCTTTGCGGGCATGAACCTGTTTGTGAACAAGGCGGGCGAACTGCCGCTCATGCAAAAAGTGTTTTTCCGTAACGCGCTGACCGCCGTTGTTGTCTTTATCGTGTTGTGTTTTCAAAAGCCGCACTTCCGCATCGCAAACAGACAGTGCATCCTGTGGCATCTGCTGCGCTCGGGACTGGGGCTTTTGGGCGTCATCCTGAATTTTTACGCCATCGACCACATCGGGAGCATCTCGGACGCCTCCATCCTCAACAAACTTTCCCCCTTCTTTGCCATCCTCTTTTCCGTGCTCCTGCTGCGTGAAAAGCCGAAGATCCCCGAACTCATCTTTGTGCTCGTTGCCTTTGCGGGCGCGGTATGCGTCGTCAACCCCCGCTTTGATATGTCGGTACTGCCCGCCCTCTCGGGGCTGGCGAGCGGCGCGTGCGCGGGCTTTGCCTACACCTGCGTGCGCATTCTGGGGCTGAAGGGCGAGCGCGGCATCATGACGGTGTTCTTTTTTGCCATCTTCTCCACCGTCGTGACGCTCCCCTTTGTCATTGCGGGATATGTCCCCATGACAGGCGAACAATGGATGTGGTTGCTCCTTGCGGGCGCCGCCGCGACGGGCGGACAGTTCTGCATCACGGCGGCATACCGACGGGCGCCCGCCAAAGAGATCGCCGTGTTCGACTATATGCAGGTTTTCTTTGCCGCGATCCTCGGGTACTTCTTCCTCGGTCAGCTGCCCGAAGTTTTGAGCTTTGTGGGCTACGCCGTCATCATTGCCGCCGCCGTGGGACAGTGGGCATATCATATGTACCGCGCGCGCAGGCAGACGCCGTCCGCCGCCGTCGGGGATGCTCCGTCCGAACCGGATGGCGCAAAGCCGCCCGAGCCGCCCGTCCCCGCCCTGCCGCCGCCCGACGAGAAAAAAGAAGAATAAGATAAAAGCCGCCCGCCGCGTCTTGTGACGCGGCGGGCGGACTGTTGTGAGCGA
>CALVUC010000057.1 GCA_944363395.1 uncultured Clostridia bacterium
CAAGAAGGATATATCAAGTTTTTTTGCGGGAATACGCTTGTCAAATGATAGAAAACATGATACAATGAAGCGAATTTTTCGGAGGCATTATGGACGTCTTTCGCTTCGGGCTGCGGTACTGGAAAAAGTATATCCCGCTTTCTCTCCTGTCCAAGCTCTTCAGCTTGCTGGCGATGGTGTGCGACCTCGCCATCCCGCTCATTTCGGCGGGCTTTATCGATTATCTCATCAACTTCGACCCCGCCGACCCGCCCGAGGGCGGCGGGCTGCTCGGCTTCCTCTTCACAGGGGGGCTGGGAGAACCGCAGACGTGGGAGCTGTTCTGCAACCTTGCCCTCGTGTTCGGCGTGGTGCTGGGCGCGCGCCTCCTCTTTTTGTACTGCAAGAACGTCACGTTCCAGTGGTGCGGGCTGCGCATGGAATGCACCCTGCGCGAGGAGACGTACGTCAAGCTGCTCGAACTGGACGGCGAGACCATCTCCCGCTACAACATGGGCGAACTGCTCACGACGATGAACCGCGATACGATCATCTTCAAGGAACTGTATTCGCGCATCCTGATGAACCTGTTTGATTCGACGGTGACCATCGTGCTGTCCATCGTCCTTTTGTCGACGCTCGACGGCTACTTCCTCATCCTGCCCGTCGTCGTCACGCCGCTCATCCTCTTCTTCCTCATCCGCTATCTGACGCAGGCGCGCAAGCTCTTCCGCGCCATCCGCGACGGTTATTCGGATATCAACCTCGACGTGCAGGAGAATGTGGACGCCGTACGCATCGTGCGTTCGTACGCCGCCGAGGAGGAAGAGATCGCCAAGTTCGACGCCTGCAACGAGCGCGTCCGCGACCTGAGCTGCCGCGAAGTACGGCTCACGGCAAAGTATAATTCCATTTTCCTCGCATTCCAGCAGATCGGCTATGTCGGGACGGTCGTCATCGCCGTCTTTCTTGTGCTGAACAACGCGATCGCGCTGGGCGCGCTGACGGCTGCCACGACGTACGTCACCAAGATCATCTCGCACATCACGCAGATCTGCCGCTCCTGTTTCATGATGCAGAACCAACTCGTCTCGGGCGGGAGATTGAAGAAGTTCCTGACCGAGGAGAGCGCCGTTCCCGACTGCCCCGACGCGCAGCTTTGTTCCGCGAAGCCGCACATCGCCTTCCGCGACGTCAGTCTGACGCTGGGCGAAAAGCAGGTGTTGAAGCACATCGATCTCGACGTGCCGTACGGCAAGAAAGTGGGGCTGATGGGGGGGACGGGCAGCGGCAAGTCGGCGCTTCTGAAGCTGCTTGCGCGCATCTTTGACGTCACCTCGGGCGAAGTCACCATCGACGGCGTCAATATCGAGGAATATCCGCTGGAACAGGTGCGCGCCGAATATGCCTACGTCTTTCAGGACGTGTTCCTCTTTTCCAACACGGTGGACGCCAACGTCGCTTTCGCGCATCCCGACTGCACGGAGGAGGACGTCCGCTATGCGACGGACGTCGCGCAGGCGACCACCTTCATCAACAAACTTCCCGACAAGTACGAGACCATCGTCGGCGAGCGCGGCGTCGGGCTTTCGGGCGGACAGAAGCAGCGCATTTCCATCGCCCGCGCCATCGTCAAGGGCGCGCCCGTCCTCATCCTGGACGACGCCTCCTCGGCGCTCGACATGGCGACGGAAAAGCGCGTGCTCGCGGCGATCAAGGAGCACTGTCCCGATCAGACGCTGTTCATCGCGACGCACCGCGTCTCCTCGGTGATGGACTGCGACGAGGTGCTCTTCCTGCGCGACGGCGAGATCGCCGAGCGCGGCACGCCCGAGGAGCTCATTGCAAAGGACGGCGCGTTTGCCGCCATCTGGAGACTGCAGACGAGCGACGGTCAGCTGGACGACTCGTCCTACGGCGCGGGGGAGGAATGATATGAAACGCAATACCTACTACATGGACGAGGTCATCACGAGCGAGAAGGTGGATATCAAGTATTTCCGCCGTCTGCTCTCCCGCCTCGTACCCTATAAAAAGCTCTTCCTGCTCTCGCTGCTCCTTCTGGCGCTCTCGTCGGTCGCGGCGGTGTTCCCGCCTTTCATCATCCGCGCCGTCGTCAACGACGTCCTGCCCTACGGCGACGAGCGCACGGCGCAGCTCATCGTCTACCTTGTGGCGCTGGGCGTGCTTGGCGTGCTCACCGCGGTGCTGCCGTACTTCCATAAGCGCATCATGGGGACGCTCGGACACAGGATCATCGCCGAAGTGCGCCGCGAGATCTTTGTAAAACTGCAGCAGCTTCCCTTCGACTACTACGACAACCGCCCCGCGGGAAAGATCTCCATCCGCGTCACCGATTACATCAACGAGCTTGCCGACTTCTTCACCGATTATCTGCTCAACCTCATCGTGGACGTTCTGAAGATCGTCGTGGCGACCGTCTTTATGCTCTGCCTGAGCCCGCTCTTTACGGCGATCGTCTACGCGGCGGCGGTGCCGCTCACGGTGTGCGTGTATCTCGTCAAGCGCGCCGTGCGCCGCCTGTGGAGATATCACCGCGCCAAGAACTCCAACCGCAACGCCTTTATCGTCGAGTCCATCATGGGCGAGAAGGTCATCAAGAACAACAACCGCTCCGACTATAACCGCGAAGTCTACCGCGGTCTGCAGGAGGACAGCGCCAAGACGTGGATGAAGATCGTGCGTCGCAACGAGCTCAACGCGCCCATCTCCGAACTCTTCTGGAATATCGGCATCCTCGCCATTTACGCCGTAGCCTTTTACCTTATCCTGGGCGGCGCTGCGGCGCTTGCGGGTACGGTCATCGCCTTCTCGCTCTATACTTCGCTCTGCGCCGAGCCGCTGCTCTCATTTACGGCGGTCCTGCAGCAGCTCTCGCAGGTCTCGGCAAATCTGGAGCGCGTATACGAGACCATCGATACGCCCGTCTCCATCCATGATAAGGAGCACGCCGTCGCGCTTCACAATGTGGAAGGGAAGGTAGATTTCAACGACGTCACGTTCGGCTATGAACCCGGCATCAACGTGCTCGAACACTTCGACCTGCACGTCCGCCCGGGCGAGAAGATCGCGCTCGTCGGTCCCACGGGCGCGGGAAAGACGACGGTCATCAGTCTCCTGACCCGCTTTTACGACGTCAACGAGGGCAGCGTCATGGTGGACGGCGTCGATGTGCGCGATGCGACGCTGCACTCCCTCAGGAAGGAGATCGGCGTCCTGATGCAGGAGCCCTTCATCTTCAAAGGGACGGTGCTCGACAATATCCGCTACGGCACGCCCGAAGCGACGGACGAACAGTGCATCGCCGCGGCAAAGGCGATCTATTGCGACCGCGTCGCGGAGCGGCTCCCGAACGGCTACAACACCATGCTCGGCGAGCGCGGCGAAGGACTTTCCGCAGGCGAAAAACAGCTTTTGTCCTTTGCGCGCGTCGTCCTCAAAAATCCTCGCATCATCATTCTGGACGAGGCGACCAGCGCCATCGATTCGGAGACCGAACTTCTCATCCAGGCGGCGCTCGACCGTATCTTGCAGGGTAAGACGAGCTTTATCGTCGCGCACCGTCTCTCCACCATCCGCAAGGCGGACCGTATCCTCTTCATTGCCGATAAGGGCATTGCCGAGCAGGGCTCGCACGAGCAGCTGATGGAGCGGAAGGGGAGGTATTACGCCCTCAACCAACGCCGTTGACCTTTTTCGCCTCGGATAAGCGGCGCATCTCTATGTCGCGCTGCGGCAAACCTCGGTCATTTACGATAAAGTAAACTCCCTCGGCTGTTCCTCGCGCTCCTCGACCTGATTGCTTCTCCGAGCCGAAAAGAGCAAATACGGGATAAGCGGCGCATCTTGTTGCCGCGCTGCGGCAAACCTCGGTCATTTACGATAAAGTAAACTCCCTCGGCTGTTCCTCGCGCTCCTCGACCTG
>CALVUC010000058.1 GCA_944363395.1 uncultured Clostridia bacterium
CCGCGCTCGACAGAACCCGGCTTACAGGTCCGTCTCGAAGTATTTTGTAAAAAAGATGCCCGCCGCGCGCGGGCATTTATCATAACAGGGCTCCCTGAAAGAGGCGTTTTTGCCGCTTTTTGCCGAAAATGCGAAAAGCAAAGAATTTTTTTGCGCTGCGGCGGAAAAATCGCTTGACAGTTTCCGAATAGTTGGTATAATAGGATATGCTGTTTCGCAAGAGACATTGAGGTGTAGCGCAGTTTGGTAGCGCGCTTGGTTAGGGACCAAGAGGTCGTGGGTTCAAGTCCCGTCACCTCAACCAAAGGAAGAAAGGGTGCAAAATGCGCCCTTTCTTTCTTTTATGCAAAAACTCTTCTTCGTGCGGGGAAGCGCTTGCTGCGGCAGGAAGGGACGAGAGAGGGCGGAGCGGGCGCCGCGGGGCGTATAAAAATCAACCGCGGGCGGCAAAATAAGGGCATGAGAAAGATCCGCCCGAATCCGCTCGGCAAGACGCGGGAGGAGCGCGAGACCTGTTTCCCCGAGGCGGGGAGAGGGGAGGTGCGCCCGTGACGGGACGCTCGCGCGAAAACTACAACAAAAACTATATCGACTACGTCCATTCCTTCGATCCGCCCACGCAGCACTTCAAGACCTGCGCGCGCGCCTTTTTCGTGGGAGGGCTCATCTGCTGTATCGGTCAGTTTTTCCGCATCATGCTCGAACTCGCGGGGCTTACGGGGGACGAGCTCGCGGGCACCGTCTCCGTCCTGCTCATCGCGCTGGGCGTGCTGCTGACGGGGCTCGGCGTGTATGACCGCATCGGCAAGAACGCGGGCGCGGGGAGCATCGTTCCCATCACGGGATTTGCCAATTCCGTCGCCTCGCCCGCCGTGGAGTTCAAGACGGAGGGCTATGTCTACGGCACGGCGGCAAAGATGTTTGTCGTCGCGGGTCCCATCATCGTATACGGCGTCCTTGCGGGAACGGCGGTCGGGCTCATCTATTGGCTGCTCGCGCTGTAATGACCGCAAAACAGTTGCTTTTTGGAAGAAATTGTGCTATACTGCTAAGGAAAGCGCGAATGCGCCCGAAGGCGCAGCCGCAGCATTTCATCAGAGGATACTATCATAAATACGGAGGAATATAACAGTGGCAAAGATCACGGAAAATACGCTCATTGCCGAGTGCCTGGAGCTCAACCCCAATGCGGCGGAGATCCTGATGAGCGCGGGGATGCACTGCTTCGGCTGCGCGCTGGCACACGGCGAGACGATCGCGGAGGCGGTCGCCGTTCACGGCGAGGACCTCAACGCGCTGCTCGCCAAACTCAACGAGGGCATCGAATAACAGTTTGTTCCCGGTCACGGGGACGTAAAAACGGCAGACCGTTTCGGGGGGGACGGGATGCCGTTTTTTTATGTGCGCAAGCCTTCGCGCGGCGGGACGCGGTTCATTGAAACATATGCTTACGGGCGCGGCGGCGCTGCTTTTGCAGCGCCGCCGCGCCCGTCGCCCGGATCGAAGGCATAAAAAAAGAGCGGTCGACGACCGCTCTTTTTTTATGTGATCATTCCTTGCCTGCCATGTGCTTGTAGCCTGCAAGACGCTCCTTGGAGGATTCTTCCGTCTTCTTGAAGAGTTCTTCGGCAACGGCGGGCTGCGTCTTCTTGAGGGAAGCGTAGCGCGTCTCGCCGAGGATGAACGCCTGATAGTCGCCCGTAGGATCCTTGGAGTCGAGGGTGAAGGGATTTTCGCCCTTTTCTTTGAGTTCGGGATTGTAACGGTAGAGCTGCCAGTAGCCGCAGTCGACCGCCGCCTTCTCCTCGGACTGGGACTTGGACATATTGATGCCGTGGTTGATGCAGGGCGCATAGCAGATGATGAGGGAAGGTCCGTGGTAAGCCTCGGCTTCCTTCAACGCCTTGACGAGCTGGTTCTTGTCCGAACCCATCGCGCACTGTGCAACGTAGACATAGCCGTAGCTTGCGGCGATCATGCCCAGATCCTTCTTCTTGACGCGCTTACCGGAGGAAGCGAACTTCGCGACCGCGCCGATGGGCGTGGATTTGGAAGCCTGACCGCCCGTGTTGGAATAGACCTCGGTATCGAGCACGAGCACGTTGACGTCCTCGCCGGAGGCGAGAACGTGGTCGAGTCCGCCGTAGCCGATATCGTAAGCCCAACCGTCGCCGCCGATGATCCAGAAGGACTTCTTGACGAGGCAGTCCTTGTCAGCGAGCACTTCTTTGACGAGCGCATCCGCTTCGCAGCCGCAGTCCTTGCAGCCCTCGCAAGCCTTCACGAGCGCCGCAGCCGCGCTCTTGCTTGCTTCGGCTTCGTCCATGCCCGCGATCCATGCCTCGCATGCCGCCTTGCCTTCTTCATAGTTTGCCCAGACTTCGGCGAGTTTGGCGACCTTGTCCTTGAGGGACGCGCGGCGCGCCTTGTATGCAAGGTTCATGCCATAACCGAACTCCGCGTTGTCCTCAAACAGGGAGTTCGCCCATGCGGGACCGTGACCCTGCTTGTTGACCGTGTAAGGGCAGGTAGGGGAGGAGCCGCCGTAGATGGAGGAGCAGCCCGTCGCGTTGGCGATGATCATCCTGTCGCCGAAGAGCTGGGTGACGACCTTGACGTAAGGCGTCTCGCCGCAGCCTGCGCACGCGCCCGAGAACTCAAACAGCGAAGGCGTGAACTGCGACTTCTTGACGTCTGCCATCTTGACTTCGGAGAGGTCTGCCTCGGGCAGGTCGACCGCGTAATCCCAGTTCTTTGCCTCGACGACTTCAAGTTCCGCAAAAGGCGTCATGACGAGCGCCTTGTTGCCCTTCATGCCGGGGCAGACGTCCGCGCAGACGCCGCAGCCCATGCAGTCGAGAGGGGAGACCTGCATACGGAACTCATATCCCTTGATCCCGGTCGCGGGCTTGGTGTCGAATGCCTCGGGCTTCTCGGTGCCCTCTTTGACGAGAGCGGGGCGGATGCAGGCGTGAGGGCAGACGAAGGAGCACTGGTTGCACTGCACGCAGTTTTCCTTGATCCACTTGGGGACCTTGACGGCGACGCCGCGCTTTTCAAACTTGGTCGTGCCGGTGGGAACGGTGCCGTCCGCGTTGAACGACGAGGAGGGCAGCTTGTCGCCTTCGAGGGCGAGGATGGGAGCGATGACCCCCTTGAAGTAGTCGTTGTCCGCGAGCTTGATCATTTCCGCGCCCTCGGTCGTCGTCTCCCACGAAGCGGGGATATCGATCTTGACGAGGTGCTCCTTTGCGGAGTCGATCGCGTTATAGTTCATCTGCACGACGGCGTCGCCCTTTCTTGCGAAGGACTTGTACGCCATCTTCTTCATCAGTTCGACCGCCGTCTCATAGGGCATGATCTGCTGGTTGATGAGGAAGAACGCCGACTGCAGGATGGTGTTCGTTCTGCCGCCCAGCCCGAGCTTTCCCGCGACGGCGATCGCGTCGATCACATAGAGCTTGGCGTGCTTCTTCGCAAGGGCGTTCTTGACCTTTGCGGGAAGGTTCGCCTCCAGTTCTTCCACCGTCGTCCAGGGCGCGTTCAGAAGGAAGGAACCGCCGTCCTTCAGGTCGCTGACCATGTCGTAGCGGATGACGTAGGAAGGGTTGTGGCAGGCGATGAAGTCCGCCGCGTCGATGAGGTATTCCGACTGGATGGGCGTCTTGCCGAATCTGAGGTGCGAGACGGTGATGCCGCCCGACTTCTTGGAATCATAGAAGAAGTACGCCTGCGCATACATATCGGTGTGGTCGCCGATGATCTTGATGGAGTTCTTGTTCGCGCCGACCGTGCCGTCCGAGCCGAG
>CALVUC010000059.1 GCA_944363395.1 uncultured Clostridia bacterium
GCTTCGAGCGCGGCGCAGGAATTGCCGTCCATCAGCCGCGCAACGCTTTCGGCGGTGACGTCCGCCGCCACTTTTTTATCTTTGAGATAATGCCGAACGATTTCCACCGCCTCTTTGCGATTCGGAGGACAGATTTCGAGAACGCGGTCAAACCTGCCCGCGCGGCGCAGAGAACGAGGCAGCTCGCGGATCTCGTTTGCCGTGGCGACGACGAACACGTCCGCGCCCTTCACCTCGTCGATACCCGACTGCACGGCGATGAGCTCCTCGGGATTGCGCGAATCGCTGTCGGAAGCAAACTTATCGAGGTCGTCGAGGAAAATAACCGAGGGGGCGTGCGATTTTGCCTCTTGAAAGGTCTTGGAGATGTGTTCCACAAACTCTTCGTTGGATTTGTCCTTGCGAAGAACATAACGATTCCTGTCTTCCCCCATCTCTTCGATGAGCGCGGACGCCATCAGCGTTTTACCCACGCCCGGCACGCCGTGCAGCAGGATACCGCGCGGCAGCCTGACCCCGAGCGCCGCATATTTTTCGGGATCTTTCGCCATATCGCACAGCTGGTAGAGTTCTTCTTTTTCCTTCTCATAGCCAATCACTTTGTCAAATGCACTCATGATAAACCTCTCTTTTGTTGATTTACGGGTCTATTATACGACATTTTATGTACTGTTTTTGGTACGCATGCCAGGTTTGCAAATATTCCGCTAGAAATAATTCGGTATGGGCAATATCCCCTATAATGCTTTGCTCACCCTCCTTCCTCTCCACGATCCATCCCCGCCTCCTGCAGCGTCGCTGTAAAGAATTTTCGCAGCGATCGTCTTTCGCGCTCCGTCTCTTCTTCCATGCGCACAATGTGATAGGTTTTCAGGAGCAGTTCCGCCCCGATCTGTCCCTTCCGATACAGAGAGAGCGCCTTTAAGATGCGTTCCTCCCCCTTGAGTTCCCCGCGGCAGTATTCCAGATCGAGACAGCGTTCAACGTCATTCTCCTGCAAAGAGCCGTCTTTCAGAAAGTATCCCCTTGCCCGCATTTCACGGCTACCGGCGGACTCGCGGCGGTGTTTGAGTAAGGATTCGGAAATCGCGGCGCTTCTCTCGCTCTCCCCCATCGCCTGCGCCTCCGTCCTGCCCCAGGTGCCGAGGCGGATAAGCGCAAAGGGCTGCGGCCGTTCGACCTCTCCCAAAAAAGGGCTGTTTTTGCGTATAAGCAAATCACCGCATTGAAAAGGCATGGGGAAATCGAACCACAGCTCCCGAAACCCACTCCACATAAAGGAAAATTCTTCTTCCGTCCATCCCTCATCGTAGAGCGACATGACAGTACCGTCCGCGCGCATCTGCGCCTCGATGACGTCCACTTCGCCGATCCAATACTTTTTGACCTCGACGACGGCGAGGTCATTGCGCGGCGCTTCACCGTTTACATCATCCAGGCAGTCCTGCGCCATGCGATAGAGCCAAAAATCGTTGTGCCACTCCGCCTCATAACTTGATTCGGGGAAGGAGCGATACCCGTAGGCAATAATTCGCTTCCTCTCTGTAAAAGCGTTCCAACGTCCTATCCTCAAGTGCCATATACGCCCGCAGAAAGGCGTGAAGACTGTCTGTCAGAGCTTCGGGAATGCCGCGACGCACCATGCACTCTTTCCGCCGCCCCTCTGCGAACGGGCAGTCGGGCGTCGTCTCCATGAGTTCCTTCCATGCTTCGTGCTTTTCCCGAAGGCTCTTTTCATGGCTCTGCCAAATGATGTACGCCGCCTGTACGGGCGTACAGACAAAGCCTGTTTTACGCCAATGCTCGGCAATATCCTTTGAGTTGAGAAATGTTTTGATATCCGTCATACTGCCCTCCTTAAAAAATGGCATTGGCAACCCGAAAAATACCCCTTTGTATCGGTCATACCCGCCTCCTTTTGTCTCAATAATAGCACAGTGGATGTCCCGAAATCGGTACATCCGCCGCGTAATTCGTTTTCTCGTCGATGAAAAGCTGTGCACTCACCTCAGCAGCCGTCATCTGTTTTCGATCTCCCGCACGATCTCTCTTTGCCGTTCATAAAAGAGCAGCTCCTTGTTATGCGCAAAATAGCGCTCGCAGCCGAACCTCGCAATATACTGCGACGTCCAAAAATTTTCCGTCAGTTCCGTGACAAACAACAAGATCTCCTGCCCCTCGCCGAACGCCGCTTCCAGAAAGGCGAACGCATTGGCAAGCGCCTGCCCCGCCGCCGCAGCCTCGGCAGAAATCTCCTTTTTTTCCGCCGCACATATCTTTTGCACAGCCCCAATCGCGCCGACAACGTCCGAAATATCCTTCTTCTGTACCGCCGCGCGCAGCTTCCCGTACAGGGCGATCACCCCCTCTGCGATCGTCTCCTCTCTGCGGGAAAGCGCTCCCGCCAGCTTTGCCTGCCACAACGTTTCTCTCTTTTGCGCGACCGCCGCGTCGATCGCCCCGCATATCCCGGACGGTGCGCGCCGCAGCGTATCTCCAAGCGAGACGGCGTCTCCGAGCAAACGATCAAGCGCCAGTTCGCGAAGCATGACTTTTTGACACCGTATCGAGACTTCCTCCGTCAACAGAGCGATGACCGCCAGCCGCTCGTCGAACGGCGCATTTTTTGCGCGGACGGTCATTTTCTCATCGGCACCGCCGTCCAATATTGCCGCAATCTGATAATCGACCCTGTATTTTTTGAACAGATCGTAATAGATGGCAAAATCTTTGGCGATCCCCTTATCCTGCTTAGGCGTCGATTTTTGGTACGCATTTCGTCCTATCTCCAAACGGTTGTTCCGAACGCGACGCCCATCCCACTTCACCGCCAAACCCCATCAAAAACGCCGCCGTTCCCCCGCACCTAAACCGCACTCTTACCCCAAAAAATTCTCCGAAAAATTTTTGGAAAGGCGACAATAACTGTCATATATTCTGTGTTATAATAGAAACAAAGGAGAACACCCATGCCCGAAACCAGAGCTTATAAACTGAACGAACAGCGGCAGCCGGGGAGCCGCCCCGGCACGCTCATCTACCACTATTACGGCCCCGACGGCATCCTCACGTCGCAAGAAGTCACGGAAGAGCTCTTTGACGCCCTTTCGGACATGGACGAGAAGTTCTATGCCTTAGAACGCCGCGAAGAATATCACAACGTCAGGCACCTCAAGCCTTCGCCGCACAACCACGTCTTCCGCCCCCGCAAGGTCGAAGACCTCCCCGACAAGAAGATGGCGGACATCTTGCAGCAGCAGGAGGACAGCGCCGACCTGCTCGACGCCCGCGCCCTCTTCCGCGGCGATGACAAGCAAATCTACCGTATGCACTTCCTCGAAAAGCAAACGCAGAAGGAGATCGCCGCAGCCCTAAACAGATCGCAGAGCTACGTCTCCAAACGCCTTGCAAAGATCAAAGAGACGTTGGAGAACAAAGCCTTGCAGCAGGATCGCGGCAAGAAGGAAGCCTATGCCGAGCGGCAATGGGAGCAGTTCCTCGAAAAGTTCCGCACGGAAAACGACGAGGACATCCTCTTCGATCTCTTCCGCTGCGTCTGCGGTCCCGATTTGCAGGAAGCGTTCCTCGAATGGTTTTACAGCTACCGCGAGTA
>CALVUC010000060.1 GCA_944363395.1 uncultured Clostridia bacterium
AAAAAAAATGCCTCTGCAACAGTATTATGTCTGACATAGTACTGTGCAGACATTTGAATTTCTTGATTTATTTCCCCTCTTTTCGTATCATAACAAAAAAAGAAGCCTGCAAACGCCGCAAAATGCAGCCGTATGACAGACTTCTTTTTTCTTACAGACCGCGTCAGCCGCCCGTTTCACGGGGGACGCACAAAGCGGCGCGCCGATGGCGCGCCGCTTTTTTACATGATATTGTTGACCGTGCGGGGGAAGAGCACGACGTCGCGGATGTTCTCCATGCCCGTCACATACATGACGAAGCGGTCAAATCCGAGCCCGAAGCCGCCGTGCGGTACGGTGCCGAAGGTGCGCAGCGAAAGATACTGCTCATAGGCGGAAAGATCCATCTTGCGCGCCTGCATCGCGGCGAGCAGCTTTTCGGGATCGGCTTCGCGCTCGCTGCCGCCGATGATCTCCCCGATCCCCGGCACCAGCAGGTCGGCGGCGGCGACCGTCTTTCCGTCCGCATTCTGCTTCATATAGAAGGACTTGATCTCCTTGGGATAGTTGATGACGAATACGGGTTTTTTCATCACCTCTTCGGTGAGATAGCGCTCGTGCTCGGTCTGCAGATCGCATCCCCAGCCGACGGGGAACTTGAACTCCCTGTCCGCCTTCTCCAGAATGGCGACGGCGTCCGTATAGGTGAGAACGGCAAAATCGCTCTCGGCAACGTGCGTGAGCTTGTCGCGCAGACCCTTCTGCACAAATTTATCAAAGAAGTCGATCTCCGCGGGACACTCGGTGAGAACGGCGCGGATGAGGTACTTGACCATCTCCTCGGCGACTTCGAGAACGTCGGGAAGTTCGGCAAAGGCAATCTCGGGCTCGATGTGCCAGAACTCGGCAAGGTGTTTGGTCGTGTTGGAATTTTCCGCGCGGAAGGAGGGACCGAAGGTATAGATCCTGCCCAGCGCCGTCGCCGCGACTTCGCCCTCAAGCTGTCCCGAGACGGAGAGCCCCGCCTTTTTGCCGAAGAAATCGTCCGCAAAGTACGCCTCTTCGCTCTCGTATTTTGCATTCCACGGCTGCGTCGTCACGCGGAACATCTCCCCCGCGCCCTCGCAGTCGCTCGCCGTGATGAGCGGCGTGTGGATATAATAGTACCCTCTCTCGTGGAAATAGCGGTGGACCGCCTGCGCCGCGACGCTCCGCACGCGGAACACGGCGGCAAAGGTATTGGTGCGCAGACGAAGGTGCGGGATCCCGCGCAGAAAATCGAGCGTCGTGCGCTTCTTCTGGATGGGATAGTCCGAAGGGCATTTGCCGAGCAGCGTCACTTCCGTCGCGTTGAGTTCCGCCCCCTCGCCCTTGAACGCCTTGACGACGACGCCCTTCGCGCAGACGGACGCGCCGCACTTGCCGCACTCGGGATCGAGCGCAAGTTTGTTTTTATCGACGACGACCTGCAAACGGGAAAAGCTCGTCCCGTCCGTCACTTCCAAAAAGGCGACCGCCGCCGAATCGCGCGCCGTGCGCACCCAGCCGCAGACGGTCACTTCCTGCCCGAGAAGGGCTTGATCGCCAAGTACTTTTGCAATATCGGTATGTTTCATTCCGATGCCTCCAAACGTTCAGATTCTGATGATGCAGGCGCTGCGCGCGGGGACCTTCCCCTCCTTCGGCACGCCTCCGACAAAAAAGAGCACCTCTCCCTCGCAGGAAAAGTCAACGGTTTCCTCCCTGTCCGCAGGGTTGAGCACGACGAGGATGCGCTCGCCCTCCGCGCGCCTCTCATAGGCGAAGGGATACGCGCCCCGCTCCGCACAGACGGGAACAAACTCCCCGAACGAAGCGAGCGCCTTGTGCTCTCTGCGCAGACGCAGCAGCGTTTTTACGGCAGAAAGAAGAGAATCTTTCTCCCCCTCCTGCGCCGCAACGGTGGGCGCGTCTGCCGACGGATCAAAGGGAATATAGGGCGTATCGCCCGTCGTAAAGCCGAATCCCGCCTTTTTCTCCCACTGCATGGGCGAACGCGAGCCCGTGCGCTCATACCCGCCCTCGACCGAGGTGATGCCCTCCAGATAGCGCATCCCGATCTCGTCGCCGTAATAAAGGAAGGGCGCGCCCGCCATCGTCAGAAGGAAGGCAAAGCAGATCTTCAGATCGCGCGCATCCCTGCCGCGTGCAAGGCGGGACATATCGTGGTTGCTCGAAGGGATGCAGATGAGCCCCTTCCCCTCCGTCGAAGCGAGGTCGGCAAGATAGGTGTCGAGAAAGGCGCGGATATCCCCCTTCCCTTCGCGCGAGAAGAAGGGATGCTCGCTGCGGAAGAGCGACGTGTATGCGGGCGGACCGAAGTGCAGCATGAAGTCCATGTGGAAGCCGCCCTCGATGGACTTCGCGGGGACGCCCCACTCCGAGACCATCGCGCAATGCGGATACTCCCTGTCCAAAAAATCGCGGAAATCCTGCCAGAGACGGATGGTCTCCGTCCAGCCCTCGTCCGCTTTGACAAGGCTCGCCGCCATATCGACGCGGAACCCGTCCGCCCCCATGTCCAGCCAGAAACGCATCACGTCCTTGATGGCTTCGCGCGTGGCGAGCGCGGCGGGCAAATCGGGCGCCTGCATCCAGGGGCGGGTGCGTTTCGCATACCCGTAATTGAGCGCGGGCTGATGGGAGAAGAAGTTGACCGCCGCCGAGCCGTCCCGCTGCGAAATGCCGCGGATGCAGGGAAGATCGGTGCTCTCCCAGACGCAGTCCGACCAGATATAGCGGTCGGAATACTCGTTTTTCCCGGGCTGCATGGACGCAAGGAACCACTCGTGATCGATGGACGTGTGCCCGGGGACGAGGTCTATCAGGACGTGCATCCCCCTTGCGTGCGCCTCCGAAAAGAAACGGCGGGCATCCTCGTTGGTGCCGTAACGGGGCGCGATCTTTTTGTAGTCGCGCACATCGTAGCCCGCATCCCCGAAGGGAGAATCGTACCACGGATTGACCCAGACGGCATTGCAGCCGAGGTCTTTGATATAGTCGAGCCGCGCGATCATCCCGGGGATATCGCCGATCCCGTCGCCGTTCGTATCCTGAAAGGACTGAGGATAGATCTCATAAAACACGGCGTCCGAAAGCCACTTGGGAAGTTCCCGCATCACAATCTCTCCTTTATATTTTGTCCGTCTGCGCGGCACGATGTCAAAACGTCCGCAAGCAAAACCACGCTTTTGCGCAGCGGTACCCGATTTGTCGCTCCGCGACCTCAGCGGGTGAATGCGCGGGCGTCAACCGTTGCCATTGCCCGCGCAGAGGGCAGCGCCCTCCCCCCTCACGGCTTTTTTCCGCGTCAGTTCGCGAAAAAATGCGTGAACAAGCTATTTTTACGTCCGCAAGCAAAACCACGCTTTTGCGCAGCGGTTCCCGATTTGTCGCTCCGCGACCTCAGCGGGTGAATGCGCGGGCGTCAACCGTTGCCATTGCCCGCGCAGAGGGCAGCGCCCTCCCCCCTCACGGCTTTTTTCCGCGTCAGTTCGCGGAAAAAAGCGTGAATATTTAGTATGCCCTCGCAAATACGACGGTGTGCTCCGCCTTTTTGCCGCAGACGATGCAGGTATCCGAGGTATTCTCCG